>CANRBM010000007.1 GCA_947628855.1 uncultured Clostridia bacterium
TCCAGACAGGAAAGCATCCTGTATGTTTTTTAAATGTAAGCATTCCGTATTCAAGCATTGATGTCAATGTTCACCCTGCGCCCTTTGCGAATGGGCTTTATGGACTCCACCACCGAGTACGATTTGCGTATCTCGTTTATGGCTTCGAATTCGTCGTATGCCTCGACAACGCCGCTGACGGACGTCCCGTCCTGCGCTATCGCGCGATATTTGTATGTTTGCATACGCCCTCCTTGTCGCTATTTCTCATGCGCTCTGCGCCTTTTTTCGCCGCAAACCGCCATTATTTCCTTCCTTTCTCGACGATTTCCGTCTAAAGTCGCGTCCTTTTTTCTTTTCTCGACGATTTCCGTCTTAAAACGCGTTCATTCGCCCTTGTTTGTCAATAAACGTTCTTTTTGACAAACTCTTGATCGTGCGCCGCGGCTTTTGCCACGTCTCCCGCTATCACTCCTCTGCGATACAGCGCGATTATGGAGTTGTCCATTGTCACCGACCCTTCCGCCGCGCTCGTCGCCATACTACTTGCGATCTGCGGCGTCTTGCCCTCGCGAATGAGGTTGCGTATTGCGGGGGTCACTATCATCAGCTCGCACGCCGCAACGCGTCCGCCCGTCTTTTTGGGCAACAGTTGTTGGCTCAGCACCGCCATGAGCGTCGTCGACAGCTGCATGCGTATCTGTTTTTGCCTCAGCTCCGGGAAAACGTCCACTATACGGTCAATGGAGTCGGGCGCCGAGTTTGTGTGCAGCGTCGCAAACACCAAGTGTCCCGTCTCCGCCGCGGTCAGCGCCGTCTCTATCGTCGTCAAGTCGCGCATTTCGCCGATGAGTATGACGTCCGGGTCCTCGCGCAATATTGCGCGCAGTCCGCTCTCATAGCTGTCCGTATCCGTGCCCACTTCGCGTTGATTGATGAGGCAACGGTTGGGACGGTAGATGTATTCGATAGGGTCCTCAAGCGTTATTATGTGCTTGTTCGCCGTCTGATTGATGCGGTTGAGCATCGCGGCGAGAGTCGTTGATTTGCCGCTGCCCGTCTCGCCCGTGACAAGCACTATGCCGCGCTTGAGAGAGGGCAGGGACTGTACGGCGGGCGGCAATCCCAAACTGTCAAGCTCGGGTATCTGCTCCGACAAAATACGTATCGCCGCCGAAATCGCCCCCTGTTGGCGGAAAAGATTGATACGGCATCTTATGTGACCGGGGAAGGTTATCGCCAGGTCAAGCTCGCCCTTCTTCGCAATGGCGTCAAAGTCCTTTCCCGCCATCTGACGCGCATAAAATTCGCAATCCTCAGCCGTGAGAGGTTGACCGAAATCTTCCAACTTGCCGTCTACGCGGATGCGCGGAGGCAAGCCGCGGACAAGGTGTATGTCCGACGCACCATGCAACTTTGCTTGTGCTACCAAGGTGTTGAGTTCCATTTGCATATTGCTTTTATTCCCTCCGATAAGGCTATATTATTTGTCAACCGAGTTGAGCACGCCAAGCACTTCGCTAAGCGACGTCACGCCCGACAGCACCAATCTCTTGCAATCCTCCGCGATAGGCACAAACGAGCCGTTTTTCTTGCATTCCTCGAGGTGCGCCGTGTGCGTCCCTTCCGCAATTGCGCGGCGGAAATCTTTGTCTATGACCAAGATCTCAAACACCGCAGTCCTCCCGACATATCCCGTCTGGAAGCAGTGCGGGCAGCCCTTGCCGCGATAAAAATGCACATGCGTCGAGGGTTCTATCCCAAGCGCCGCCTTCTCTTCGTCGGACGGCTCGTACTCCTCCTTGCATTGCGGGCATATCTTGCGCACCAAGCGCTGTGAGATCACGCCGTTGAGCGCGTCAGACAGCAGGTAGGGCGCTGTGCCGATGTCCACAAGCCTGTCTATTGCCGACACTGCGTCGCCCGTATGCACCGTTGACAGCACCAAGTGTCCCGTTATTGCGGAGCGTATCGCTATCTCCGCCGTCTCGCTGTCGCGGATCTCGCCCACCGCGATGATGTCCGGGTCTTGACGCAGTATCGCGCGCAAGCCTTCCGCAAACGTCATGCCCGTCTTTTCGTTGATCTGCACCTGCGTCACGCCGTCTATGTCGTATTCCACGGGGTTTTCGAGGGTCACAAGGTTCACCTCGTCCGTGTTGAGCGACCTTATCATCGTGTACATAGTGGAAGATTTACCGCTGCCCGTAGGTCCGACGATGAGCACCATGCCGTGTTCGGACGCGATAAGTTTGTTGTATTTTGCAAGGTTCTCGCCCTCGAGTCCTATAGCGTGCGCGTTGAGCAGTTGCGCCGACTTGTCCAGCAGCCTTATGACCACCTTCTCGCCGTACAGAGCGGGCAGGGTGGACATACGAAGGTCAATGCTGCGGCCTTTGATTATCACGTTTGTACGTCCGTCCTGAGGCACGCGGCTTTCCGCAATATCCATGCCGCCCATTATCTTCAGCCTTGACACCACTGTGCGTTTCAGCTCGTCGGGTATTGTCAGCATAGTGCGCAATTTGCCGTCCACGCGCATACGCACAAGCACTTCGTCCGCATGCGGCTCGATGTGTACGTCGCTCGCTCTCTCCACCGCCGCGCGCTCCAATATGGAGTTCACCAGCCTTATGGTAGGCGCCATCTGATGTTGCGCGTCCTCTGTGACCTCTTCCGTGCGCGGACGGGCAGGTTCGCGTGTCTGCGAATCGCTGCGCATCTCCTCGATCGCGCGCGCCACGCCCTCGTTGCCGTACAGCATGGATATCGCCTTGTTTACGGCGGCTGTCGTCGCTATTTTCGGCAATATGCGCTTGTGCGTCGCCGTGCGCACCTCTTCAAGCGCGACAAAGTTCAACGGGTCGCTCATGGCGAGCGTCAGTTCGTCCTTATTGAGGCGCACGGGCACTACGCCGTGACGGCGCGCTATGTTCTTCGGCACCAAAGACGCCAATTCGATAGGGATGCGCACCGTGCTGAGATCTATGAAGTCGATGCCAAGCTGCATCTCCAGCGTTTCGATAAGCAACTGCTCGTTGATGATGCCTTCCTCTATGAGGATAGTGCCCAAGCGCTCGTGTTTGGTCTTTTGCACCTCCAACGCTTTCTGCAGTTGGTCCGGCGTGATCACGCCGTTGTTGACAAGGATGTCGCCCAGACGGAAGTATTCCATTTGATTCTCCTTATGCAAGTACTTTGCTTATTTATTATATATACGACCTCTTTGCAATATTTGTCTTACCGACTTTCCTGCGGGGTCGGCGAACGACTTTACGTCCGCGTTTTTTCGACTTTTGCCGCCAATATCCGCGCTTTTTCCTCGGTATGCCGCCTCAAACGACATTCCCCGACATTTTCCGCCGATATCCGCCGGTCTACAGGTTTGACGAGGCGAATTCTTTTATCGCCGCCACCGTTTTTTCGTAGTCCTCTTGCACTTTCGGCAGATATTGCTCGTGCCCCTCGAGGCTCCCTTTCCGCAAACAATCCGTAAGCTCGCTCACCGAATTTGCCAACAGTGTGAAACTCAGGTTTTGGCACATGCCCTTTATAGTGTGCGCCGCGCGGAAAGCCTCCTGCGCGTCTCCCGCCGCTATCGAGTCGAGGAGAAGGCGATAACTGCCGTCGTCCAAAAACTTCAGCACGAATTTTTGTACGAGGCGTTCGCTCCTCAGACGTCCCAATACGTCGTCGTAATCGCCGCCAAGCGCTTGATAACATTGTTGCAAAGTCATATCTGTCTCCGTTTATTTTCTCGGCGAGGCGCCTTTCATAGTGTCGTCGTAAAACGTATACGAGCCTTTGCCGCCGTTTTTGGATACGTACAGCGCCGCGTCCGCCTTCTTGAACAGGGAAGGGAACTTCTGCGCTTTGGAGGTCATCTCCACGATGCCCATGCTCACCGACAGGTCGAAGTCGTCCACTCTGCCGCACAGCGAGTGATGTACACGCGCGACGATGGAGTGTATGTCGTACTCCGGGCTGTAATCGAATACGATCAAGAATTCGTCTCCGCCTATTCTCGCGCACAGATCGTGCACTCTCGTGCTGTGCAACAGCCTCTCCGACAGCTCCTGCAACACCTTGTCGCCAAACATATGCCCGTATATGTCGTTGGCGCTCTTGAAATCGTCCACGTCCAGCACCGCTACGGCAAATCTGCGCTCCGGGAAGGTGTCGAATTTGTGCTCTATAGCCTCGTTCACGCCCTCGCGGTTGAGCAAGCCCGTCAACGGGTCGCGGATAGACTTCTCTTTCAGCTCGCTTATCGCGACGTGCGTCGTGTTGACGTCCACCACTTTGCCTATCACGCTCGATATGGTAGGCTCTATCTCTTCCGCCCATATCAGGCGCATGATGACCTTGTACCAACGCCTCTCGCCGCCCAGCAAAAGTTGACACTCGCGACTGAATTCGGGCGAGTCGGGCTTTGTGCGGCGAAGCACCTTCTTCATGCCTTCAAACCAGCCCTCGCCAAGTTGCGCCTTCAATTTCGCGCTCGAGGCGGGAGCGATTATCTCCGTATCCACGCCCAGCTTGTTCGCTCCTACGGGGTTGAGACGCAGCAAGTCGTTTTCCACGTTGTACTCAAACTGTATCTCGTCCGTGAGTTGCGCGTAGAAGTTGTATTTCATCCTCTCGTAGTCAAGCAACTTCAACGTGCGCTCCGACGCCGTAACGCCTTGCGAGCGCAATGCCGCCTTTGCTATTTGACGTATATCGTTTTGCGCGATGTTGCGGGATATATTTCCCGTAAAAATTGCGCATATGTTGTCAAATTCGTCCGCAAAACACTCGAGGAGCAGGGGATTGAACTCTCCGCATTCGCCGTGCAATATCATGTCGCGCGCGCGCTCCTTAGGAAACGCGGGCTTGTACACGCGCTCGCTCGTGAGGGCGTCATATACGTCCGCAAGCGCGACTATCTGCGCCGCGATCGGGATCTCGTCGCCCTTCAGCCCGTCGGGATAACCCTTGCCGTCCCAGCGCTCGTGATGCCAACGGCATATCTCGTAGGCGTGTTTCACAAGCGGATCGTCCTTATACATGGATAGGCTGTTCAACATCGATGCGCCTATCATGCTGTGAGATTTCATCACGGCAAACTCTTCGGGCGTCAGTCTCCCCGGCTTATTGAGGATCTTGTCGTCTATGCCTATTTTGCCTATGTCGTGCAGCGCGGACGCCAAACTTATCACAGGGATATCCTCTTCCGCGATAGAGTAGCGCGTCGTTTTCTTTATGAGCTTGCGCAACAGGAAGTCCGTAATAGTGCGCACATGCAGGATATGCAATCCGCTCTCGCCGTTGCGGAACTCGACGATATGGCTCAAAATGTCCACCATAAGGCTGTTGTTCTGCTCTTTTTCGGCGATCTGCTGTTCTATCACGCTCATCAGCTTGCGCTGTTTTGCATAAAGCGATATCGTATTTAGCACGCGACGGTACACTATGGATGCGTCGAAAGGCCGCATAATGAAGTCCGTTGCTCCAAGCTCGTATGCGCGCTCTATCTGCGCCGACGCCGTCTCCGCCGAGACCATGATGACGGGCAGGTCCTCTATGAGCCCCGTGCGATTCATCTCGGTCAGCACGTCGAATCCGTCCTTGATCGGCATCACTATGTCAAGCAACATCAGCGAGAAGGAATGCGCCTCCTTCGCCAGCAGTTGCAGCGCGACTTCACCGTTTTCGACTTCCGTCACGTCAAACTTGTCCGAAAGCATGTCCGCGAGGATGGAGCGGTTCATCTCGGAATCGTCCACCACGAGGATGCGTTCTCTCTTGTCGCTAACGCGATCAGGCATCTTTGCCTCCCGTCTTTCCTTTGGAGAACAGATTTTCCTCTTCTTCTTTGGACCTTATCGTACGGCGAACCAGCCCGTCGGAGATAAGCGACACGATGTCGCGGTACGGCTCGTAATAGTCAACTGGCTCGCGCTTGTTGTGCGCTATCCCGCGTTGCTCCATGACTTGACCTATGAGTTCGCGCGCCATGCGCAGGCGTTTATCGTTCTTGATGCGGAACATGCAGGGCGTGCTCTCAAAGGACTTGTTTGCGGAGGCGTCCTCCACTTTGTAGGTCGTGCCTTCATAATCCGCCGCGTTGAGGGGGAGATACAGGCACATAGTATTGCCATGGAAGTTGATCTTCGCCACGACGTCGCCGTTCGCTTTGAATGTCTCGCGTTTCCAGCTCATGCGGTCTTTGACTTTGCCGTAGGAGAGCAGTTCGTTTTTGATTTCCGAATAATATCGTTTTGTCTGATCGTCCGCTTGTATGACGCGCGCCTGGAAACTCTTGTCATAGCGCAAGTTGCCGCTTTCAACGTCGTCCTCTTCAATGACCTCGCCGATGATGAGCGGAGCTTTTGCGTCGGAGGCTGCGGATGTGTCGTCTGCGGCTACTGCGGCTTCTTTCTCTACGGGACGCGCAAGAGAGTTATAATCTTGCACGGCGACCACCGTACGTTTTATCAGACCCTTATTGATGAGTTGCACCGTGCCCTCGTAAGGCTGATAATAGTCTTCCGCGATGCGATCCGTCTTTTCTACGCCGAGATTTGCCATCATCATGGCGATGAGCGCGCTCTTAATACGGAAGAGGCAGGGAGTATCTGCAAACGAGCTGTTGCCCGACACATCCTCGACCTTATAACGCGCGATCTCGATCTCATTGATATCGAGCGCAAGGGAGAGGCAGAGCGTATTTCCGCGGAAAGAGAGCTTTGCGACGCCGGCGCCACCCACTTTGAATGTCTCGCGTTTCCAGCTTATGCGGCTTTTGACCTTCTTGTAGGACAAAAGATCGTTTTTGATGAGGGTATACCACTGTTTTACGTCGTCGTCGGATTGTATGAGACGGGCAGTGAAACTGCGGTCGTAGCGCAAAGCGCCCACCATGCCTTCTTCGACAGGTTCGAGCTCGGGCGTAGGCTCGGGCAGGACTTCGACTTGAGGTTCCGGCTCGGGCGTAGGTTCCGGTTCGGGTTCGGCCTCAACGAGCGGCTCGGGTTCGGGCTCTGAAACGGGTTCGGGAGCCATGACGTTTATGAGATAGCTCTCAATGTATCCGCCGTAACGGACGTAGACCTCTTTGTCTCCCGCCTCGTCCATTGTGGGATCGTCGATGGTGTATGCAAATACCTCCTCGCGATAAGGCTCGACATTATAGAGCATATATACGGCAAGTCCCGTGCACTCGAACGACTCGCCGAAAGCGAATTGCGTGCGGACGTTGGACGTATCGATTTGGATGCCGATGGGGACGCGCTCCTCCTCGGCGGCGACTATGTCGATGGTGTAAAACGCTGTCTGATCGCCATAGCGGACAGCCACCGACGGCGTACCTTCCCACGACATGAGCGGAGCCTCGATGGTGTAGTCCGTGACTGTTTCGGGCTCGGCGTCGTCGTCATAGTTTGCAAGGACGATAAGGCCGTCGCTGTTGAACGGTTCTCCCACCTCGAATTTGCGCTTGACCGCGCTCGTGTCGAGAGAGATCCCGACGAGATTGTGCTGTTTTGCCATCTTTCTGCGCGCGACAAGGATGCCTTGCTTGCTGCTTGACGAAGCATACTTATGAAGCGTCAGAATGAGAAAAATGACAAGCGCCGCGATCGCCAAGACCAGCTGCACAAGGATAAGGGCAAGTACCGTATTCGATACGGACCAATCGCCTTTTGTAAAGATATCGATAAGTTTCGACATAGCGTTACCTCTTCCGATAATGTCTTTCCGTGCTCTTTCTATTATGTGCACCTAAGCGTCAAAAATCGCCGAAAAACGTAAGCGCTGTTCTCAAAGCAGGACAGCAAAGCAGGACAGCAAATTCATTTGGCGTTTTTGAATAGCATGGGGACGTTTTGTCTGAAATTTATCTCGTTTTCATATGGGCGTATCGCGTTTTTGAGAGCTGTTTTACCCCCCTCATATGCCATTTTGACAACTTCGCGCAGACAAATATCCGCCTACAGGTGCTATCTTTAATCATATTATACTATCGCGCCCAAATTGTCAACTTTTTTGTAGAAATAAAAAAAGGAAATTCCGACCATGTCGATTTTACGCTATATTTTGCGTATACGTCGGACGTTTTCAAGGCAATATTGCCGATATTTATGATTTTGAACAAATCGCTTTGCCGACCCCGTTCGGCTATTGGTCTTCATGTGGGCGCCTCCGACCGCTTGCGATAAAAGTCCGATCTGTGCCTATGAGTCCATTCTTAAAGAGCGTATGAAGCCTCGTTTTATACTATTTGTACGCGCTGACGATGATATAAAAAAGCAAATAAATACGGACGGGCGGCGCCGAAATTTTTTGTTTTTACGCGGTTTATAGCGCAACTGTGCATATTAGAGTAGCGGCGACTTTTTTTCGTTCACTGAGGGGAGGGGAAAACTCTCGCTATCGTCGCGAACAATCCGCACATCAGTCGTCGTTTTTATTTTTGTGCAATATCTCGTTCAGAGTTTTATACACGGTAGCGACGTCGAGCGGTTTGGGGATATGTGCGTCCATACCGGCTTGACGGCTTTTTTCTTCATCTTCTGCGAAAGCGTTTGCAGTCATAGCCAAAATGGGTATGGTCGCGGCGTCTTTCCGATCCATAGCGCGAATTGCTCTTGTCGCGGCATAGCCGTCCATATTCGGCATTTGTATGTCCATAAGGATCATATCAAAATATCCCGGCGCCGATCGCTCGAAAAGCTCCACTGCCTGTTTGCCATCCACCGCTTCGACGATCTCGGCTCCTGTTTCCGCTCCCAGCAGTTCAACGGCGATCTCGCGGTTGAGTTCATTATCTTCCGCCAGCAATATGCGTTTACCTTTAAAATCGTACACCGTTTCGGAAATATCGTTATCGTAAGTCACCAAACTTTCGTCCCATACTATGGGTTCGGCTCCTTCAATTGCGGTGAAGGGGATACAAACCGAGAAAGTGCTCCCCTCCCCAAAGACGCTCTTTAATTTCACGCTGCCGCCCATCATCTCGGTAAACCGCTTAACGATAGAAAGTCCGAGACCTGTACCGCCAAACTTGTGGGCAACGCCCGTATTTTCCTGTTCAAAAGCCTCGAATATCTTGTCGAAATTTTCTTCTTTTATGCCGATGCCCGTATCGGATACTTCAAACAACAGCCAAAGACGGTCATTTTCACGTTTCGCCTCCGTTATGTGCAGGGAAATTTTCCCGTCGGGAGCCGTGAACTTTATGGCGTTGGAGAGCAGGTTGGAAAGTATCTGATTCAATCTTAAAGAATCGCCGATCAAAATATTGTCCACGCGTCCGGTGAGTATGGTTTCAAACAAGAGACCCTTTGATTCCGCTTGAGTCTTATACACGCTCACCAGACTTTCAAGGAATAGGTGCAGATCGAATCGTTCATAGTTCATTTCAAGCTTTCCGCTCTCGATCTTTGACATATCGAGTATGTCGTTGATAAGAGCGAGCAAATGCTTTGATGAGAGAGAAACTTTTTTGAGACAGTCCTCCACTTTTGACGGGTCGTTCAGATTTTGTCGCGCGATGGTACTCATGCCGATGATGCCGTTCATAGGGGTACGGATCTCGTGACTCATACGGCTCAAGAATTCGCTTTTTGCTCGGTTGGCATTTTCTGCGCGCTCCTGCGCCGCCCGAGCTGCCTCGTTGGCTTGAACGAGCGCGTGAGTGTGCCTGCGCAAATTTATATAGTATATGAGGAACAGTATTGAGATCGATACCAATATTATGACCAGCACGACGATCGCGTGCACATTCAACTGTTGAGTTTGCTTGGACACCAATTGATCGATCACGTCATAGGGTATCTGCACGAGCATCAACCAGTCGGTCCCCTCGATCGGGGCGTAGTACATACATTGAAGATGGCTGCCTGCGTAAAAGATCGTCATGCCCGAGGAACGGGACTCAAAGTCGGCGCGCACCTGCTCCAAAGAATATCCCTCGTTGAATGTGGCGTAGGTCTCAAGTTTGGTGAGTACGTTTGTGCCGAGTGGCAGATCGTCATTGAAGGTGTTATGAATGATGAAACTGCCTTTACTTGTCGCTATACTTGCGCAAGTTTGCGTTTCGGAATTTTGCAGCGCCATATGTGAACTGAAAGACTCGTTCGTCAGACCTGCCAACATCGCTATAAAGGTATTTCCTCCGTAAACGATCGGGTCTATCGTTACGCCCACAAGGATCATATTTTCATTGAGCAGCGCTTCGTTGTACGAGATGCGATTGCTTTTTCCTTGAAGAAGATCTGCCAAAAAGCTGAGCCGAGAGGCTGCAGGCCTTACGCCGTCCACCGAGTAGTAAAGAGAGTTTTCGTCAAGAAAAGCCAAAAAATGAAAATCGTTGTGCTCCTGCGCATTTTGAAGGAAGGCGGTCAAAGCGGCTTGATCTTTCAAGTCGTCGTCATTCACGCTGTCGGCGATAGTGTGCAAAGCGGAGAAACGCGCGTTCAGCCCCGTATCGAAATGACTGTCGATCTGAGCGGTCAGCTCTTGAAGATACATTCGATTTAATTTTTCTCCGGACGACAGAGTGATCTGCTCGGAGGATACGATCAGCCAAACGAAACAACCGGCGCAGATCGCCAAGACCAAAAACGTCAGCATCAAATATAATAGACGTGATCTCTTTTGTTCATTCATTGTCTTTCACCACCTTGATCCGCCCCTCCGGCACAAGCAGGATAGCCTCGCCGTTGTGGTTTTGGAAATAAAGCTGCAAAGCGTCGCCAAAGGTCTTGTCTGTTTCCTGTACGAGCTCGACTCCGTCTGCCCTCGGAGCAGTATCGCTGAAGACGTTCAGCATCGTAAAGCCGTCGCCGTTGTTGTCCAGATAGCCCTCTTTTCCACACATGTAGGAAGTTACGGCGATCTTGTATGTCGCGGATTCGTCGAAAGCCGAGCCGTCGGGAAGGGTGATATCCAGCAATTTTGCCGGACTGTTTCCCTCGGGAGCTCGATAAGAATAGCATAGCCCCGATACGTTCAGAAATCTGCCGCCGGGAATGCCGTTCTCTTGAATGAGGCGCGTCAGACCGTTTTGGAGCAATTCCCTTATTACGGACCCCTTTACTTTCAACACCACGATAGTGTTGCCGTACGGGCATACCACGTCAAGATCGCTGCCGAAAACGTTGCCCTCATAGAGACTGCCCCTGATGGATCCGCCGTTTGCAAAAGCGATGTCCGCGCCTGTCATTTCTCTTATGGCGTCGGTGACAAGATTGCCGATACCCGTTTCTTCGCGTCGCACATTGTAGTTTTCATAGATCATATCGCCTGCCACTACGCCTATCAGCGTTTGGTCGTATTCGATATCCTTGTCTCCCGACAGGAAATAGTGATCCACATTGGAGAGCGCCTCCGTAATATCTATCTCGTTTGAGAGAACGGACACCATGTTGCGGCCGAAGTACAGGAGCAGTTTGGCAGGGAACTTTACGTTGTATATATAGCCGTTCGAGATGCAACCCGAAAGACCTTCGGGCACTTTTTCTGGAACGGGAACGTTTGCGGCAAGATAAGATTGTGACGCGCCGCAGTCTTTGATAAATGCGGCTTGACCCTCCGCGGTGGACAAAACGGACAGGACCTGCTTGGCGGCTCTTAAAACGTTTTCTTTCCCGGGGCCTGCCAAAGAAGAATTCAACCCAAAATATGCAGACGGGGCAACGATCGTCCAGGGAGCGTTGCCTTCATCGCTGAGGAAAGGAAGCATGGCAAATTCATATTCGTCGCTTTCTAAGTTAAGAGTGTCAAAAAAATGGACCGTACTGTATGTGAGCATCATTGTTCCGTCCAGCATACGCTCACGGACGGGAGTCATATTGCTACGGTTGTTTGTCAAGTGCTCCGGGGAAAGATAACCTTTATCCACCATAGCGGACGATAGGTCGAGACAGTCGGCCATGCCTCTGACAAAGGTGTCCTCTCTTTTTGTGAGGCGATCCCTCCAGATCACACCCTCGGATCGTCCCAAAAAGTCCGGGACTTGTGTGCCTATGAAATAGGAAGATACGTTGGTCATATCCGTGGATTCGATCGCAAACATGACCCCGTCGCCGCCAATGCCCAGCCCGCGCTCCGCCGCCGCGTCAAGCATTGACATCAGTGCGCCGGTAGAGGAAGGGGGTTCGGTCACGCCGATCTGTTTTGCAAGTGTGACATTGTATATATAGCCCGAATATTGACCGGGCAGCGGAAGAAACAGCGTTTTGCCGTCGATGAGCAAGCTTTGGGAAATACTTGCTTGGTATAAAGATGAAAACTCCTCTGCGCTGAGATCCATCGCATAATTGCGCACATCTCCTGTAGGCATCGTGGTGGTGATAATGTCAGAACCATGACCCGTACGCAGGCGGCGTTCGCTCTCGCCGTCGATCGTTGCCTTGGCATTGCGCTCGACCCGAAGATCGATATTTTGATATTTGGACTCCACAAGCGATTCGAAGTTTGGCAGCTCCATAGTGTACAGCATAGTCACCGAGACCTTTTCATCGTCATTCGAAGGGACGGGATCGTGGTTGCAGCCCGCCAACTGGAATACCACCAAACAGATAAGTATCGCTAAGAGAAATTTCTTTTTCACAATACAAATATTTTTACTCCGAGTATGACATCATTTTAGCAATTTTCAAGGCATAAGTCAAGAGTTATGCTGCCATCGCGGAGATAGCGAAGGACTATGGATGGTCGGCGCAGGATCCCGCTGTCGTAAAATGCGACAAAAACCGCTACAATCTTTTGATTTTATTCGGCTGATTTCAAAAATGCCAAAAAACTTTAAACGTTCATTGAGGTTTGTTTGAGGTTGCACTTGGCGGAATGTCGGCATGCGAATTTGAACTATTTGCGTTAACAGACAAAATTTGTATATTTGATTTGCATTTTCCGCCAACAATGTTAAAATAAGTTTATCACAAAATTTTACAAATTCGCAGAGGCACAATGAAAAAGAAAATGCTCATCATATCCGTCACTATCTTGCTGGTGGTCGCTCTGCTTGTGGCCATAATATTCGCTCTCATCCTGCCGGCATTGCGCGGCAAAGACGAAACCGAATTTGAGTTTGATGCAGGAAATTTGGCGATCGAAAAACAACTTTATCCCACATCGCATGGAGGCAGGACTTTTTATGTGGCTGCCGACGGAAATGACATTGACCACGCTGACGGCTCCATAGAAAATCCCTACAACATCGACGCACTCAGATGGTTTACTCGACCGATCAACGATCCTCAATGGAAGGCAAGCCACTTTTTCAAGCCCGGCGACCAAATTTTGCTCAAGCGCGGAGATGTTTTCAAAGCAAACCTGGAAATACATTTTTGCTATGGCGAAAAAGACAACCCGATCACCATTGCGTCATATGGAGACTCGGACAAAAGACCCATCATTGAAATCACCCACGGCGCGGGTCTTTTGGATCTTGCAAACGCCGGATCGGCGGCTGTGATAATTCACGAATGTTCAAACATTGTAGTTCGAGATTTGGAAATCAATATCAAATGGACATCCAGAAGAACTTTCATTTCCGACGGGGCCGGCGGAATTGTTGTCGCGTATGACGAAGTCGGAGAAGACAAATATGAAAATGTTTATATCGTGAACAATGTCATTCACTCCGAGTGCATTGAGTCTGAAAATCCTTGTGATGCAAACACTTTTGGGATCAGACTCAACAGTTATGAACAGACTTATGATTTATCTCCGGACGACTTTGCCCTTACCGGTTTTTATTGCACAGACAACCTTGTATATAATGTGGGAAGGGCAGGAATTTCCACACAGGGATGGATACAGGAAGACAACATGTCGCAAATGAAATTCACGCTTTTTAACGATGTTCACTTGGACAACAATATTGTGCATGATGTCGGCACGATCGGAATATTTGCCGGCGCTGCAACAGGTTGTACAATGAATCGCAACCTCGTTTATAACACGGGAATGTATGTGTGCGCCGATGGCGAGGATCCGCAAGAAGGCGAAGGCGGACTTATGTCCATTTGTCTTAAAGACAGCGAGATCAAATATAACGTCACCTACAACAACTTTCGCCAAGGCATTGTGAATGACGGGATCGGCATTGACATTGACTGGAATTGCATGAATATTGTTGTACAATACAACTATGTTTATGCCTGCGACGGCAGCGGCATCGGAACGATGGCAAATTATAATTGCAAAATATTGAACAATCGCGTCGTGGACAACCGCATCATCACAAACCATCCCGGGCAAATTTCCGTGTGCGATTTTGTGCCTTGGGGAAAAGAGGGCGAAACAGCACGCAAATATATTGGCTACAACTCGCCGGATCTTCTAACGGTGAGAAATCTTGAAATTGCCGAAAACTTTGTGTCTGCCGCTCCTCACAATGGCGAAGGCGTCAATCCGGATTTTCCGGGCAAATGTTTGTTTTATGCAAGACGCGGAAACGGCGAAGGCGATTGGACCGGCAACACTTTTCACGACAACCGTGTGTTCTATTCCGGCACCGGCAACGATTTTTACTATAATATGATTGTCAACGAAAACGACGATCTTCAAGCCACCGTCACTTGGGACAAATTCTATAGCAACAAATATTTTGCAAAAGATCTGTCGTCTTTCAATTGCCTGGACGAAACGGCATACGACCACGATGAAAACGCAATGCTTGTTCCTCTTTGCACGGATTTTTCAAGTTGGGCAAAAAGAGATCTCGGCTCGACGTTTGAACATTACACCCCCGACATCAGACCCGGCAAGCCGTCAAACGCAAAAATCAAATTTGAAAACGGAAAATTGAGCCTGTCCTGGAACAGATCGGAGGGCGACGTTTGGCATTACAATATTTATAAAGTCGGCGAAGGCGAAGAGACGAGTTATCGCAACTTGCAGGCGCAAACAAAAACCACTTCATTTGACTTTGCCCCCGAAGAAAAAGGCGTGTTCTACATCATCATTCAGCCGGAAAGCAACATGGGCATATTCGGCGAAGCGCTGAAGATCAAGATCTCGCTGAAATGAACAAAGTATGATGGAAATTTGCAACAAAAAACAACTCGCTTGAACAAAAAGAGTTCAAACGAGTTGTACTTGGCAAAGAAGCAGGGATTTGTAGTGACGGAGTCCCGTAATAGTGGAGCGAGAGAGTTTACTCGCTACGATTAAAATCGTCCGCCTTTTTTTAAAAGTCGGCGTGACACGTCAGCCTGGCGGGACAGGTTTGAGGAGCGAAGCGACGGCGCATCGCAGATGCGTGAAATACTTGCGCAAAAATAAAAGCCCACAAAAGTGAGCTGTTATTGGCGGCACGTCGGCATCCGCATTTGAACTGAACTTATGCTATAATACTACGAGATCGCATTCAAGGACAAGAAAAACATAAACGGCAAGCGGCTACCATCTACGATGTATGCAAGAACGTATGTGTATTAAAATAAAAGGCAGCGACAACTGCCTTTTATTTTACAATCAAATCAGCCATGCGGGTATGACAAGATCTCCCTTGCCCAAAGCAGACAAATGTTCCGCCATACAAACAATTGCACCTCTACCTACATTGAGTGTGGCTTTGTCTAAAACTCCGAAAGAGTTTAACATCCTGCTGTCGGGCATAGCTGTTTTTTTGATTTCTATTGGATATAGTGTTCCGTCTTTTTCCAAAATAACGTCAATCTCTTTTGCGTCGCGGTCCCGATAATAATAAAGATAAGGCTCTATCCCCGCATTTTGGTATCCTTTTATTATTTCGGAAATTACAAAGTTTTCAAACAATGCTCCGTTCATTGCGCCCACTTCGGCGTTTTCGGGAGTAGACCATTTTGTGAGATAGCACACAAGCCCCGTGTCATAAAAATAGAGTTTCGGCGTTTTCACAGTCCTTTTCAGCACATTGTTTGAATATGGATGAAGCAAAAACACGATGCCGAGAGTTTCGAGTATATTCATCCAATTTTTTGCGGTTTGCACGTCTATGTCTGAGTCTTCCGCAATAGCGTTGTAGTTTATCATTTGCGCAGTCCTCGCCGCAACAGCCGTAATAAATCTGTTGAATTTTAGCGCGTTTATGGCGTCCGAAAGATAGCGCACGTCTCTTTCAAGATATGTGGAAAGATAGGACGAATAAAATATATTTCTATCCGTAACTTTTCCGCTCGCGATTGCTGGCATACTACCCTTCCAAATTCTTTGAAATATTTCGTCTGCCGTACATGGACTAATCTTTGACATTTCCGTTGCAAGCGTGTCCACATCCAAAGTCAAAGGCAAATTGTTCGCGCCGTTTATTTCTCGTTGAGACAATGGCGAGATATGAAAAATTGCGACTCGTCCCGCAAGGGATTCGCTCACGCCTCTCATAAGGCGATATATCTGGGAGCCTGTCAGCCAGAAATCGCCCGCATTTTGATGTGAGTCCACATAGATTTTGATATACGTGAAAAGGTTTGGGGCGTATTGAACTTCGTCTATGAGAATGGGCGGCTTGTATATCTGCAGAAACATAGCCGGGTCGTTTTGCGCCATATCTCTAAGGGAAAGATCGTCAAGTGAGACATATTTGCGCCCTATGCCTTCATCTTCCATGAGCTTTTTGAGCATAGTGGTCTTGCCCGCCTGTCTCGGTCCCGTAACGAGTATGGCAGGATAGGTTTTGCCAACTTCCATTATTTTTTGTTCAATATGTCTTTCAATATACATATACACCTCTCATCCCTATTATACACGCTTGAAATCGAGTGTCAATTATTTTTTCGGCAAATCTTGGATTATAATACAATTTTTGCCGAGAGTGTCAAAATTGTTTTGGTTTAGGTCGTATTGGCGAGAAAAGTGAGCGTTTTTTCTGCTCATTTTAGTCTTAAAAAAGCAACTAAATACTTACTTTTTAGGCGGTTTTAGTTCCTTGTAATCAATGCGAAAATTATCTATGAACTATAAAAAATATTGACAAACGGATGATTTTTTGGATATACTTATAACAAGAAAAATACTTAGGGCTGGGTTGAAATTCCCTAGGTCAACCGCGGCGGGGGCTATCCTCGCCAATTTATTTATATGGAAAATTGTTTGAGCATCTTCATAGACGAATCGGGCGATTTCGGCAAGTATGATAAAAACTCGCCATACTATTTGGTTACATTTTTATTTCACGACCAAAGCAATGATATTTCCGCTCGCATAGATAATTTTGAAAATCATCTTACTCAAATAGGATATAAAGGACACTATTTACATACAGGACCTTTGATAAGGCGTGAGAGCGTCTATGAATATATGATAGTAGATGAAAGAGCGAGAATACTCAATAGTTTTATGCGCTTTGCTATCTCATTGCCGATTGCCTATCGAACATTTATTGTAAAGAAAAAAGAGGGCATGCAACCGTTCAGTCTTATTTCAGAACTGTCCAGACAGATACAAGAATTTTTGTTCGCACATAGTAAAATGTTCGAGGCATACGACAAAATCATCGTCTAACATCAGCAAAACAAGTGAACTTAAATCAATATAAGCGAATTAGTAATGTATTAAAAATCCAGATATATTGAAGCGATTAAAAATAATTTGATCTATTTTCACTGCCGATTTATTTTGGAAAAATTCCGTATTATTTTCATATATGATTAAATCATCAGAAAATTTTTCCAATAAGAAAGGTATAGATTCATTGAAAGATACTTTTTTATCAAAAATTATATCCGTAAAATACTTATCGAGACCGCACATTTTATAGATATAAAAAGCTCGATTTTTATTTGCCTTTGTCCAAATATAACAATCATTTTTATTTTGTATTGAAATTTTATTTATCAAGGCGGTATTATATATTACACGATAAGGCGTCCATCTTTCACAAAAGTATGATTGTTTCGTTAGTATTATCCGACTTTTTATTAGAGTTGGTTTTATATCCTCTCGCGTTATTCTGCCGTTCTTTTCCAAAGTTTTCAAATGGTATTTGCGCAGAGCATAGTTATACGCGTCGTTATTTAAGTCGGTTGAATAAATTATAGTATCGTCTAAATCAATCAAATATTTCATCGTTAATGTGTTTTATGGCTGTTGACGTCAAAATAGTCGCGCCATATCCTAATTCCTCGCGGTTGAGGGCGAAGATCGGCGCGGCATTATCGGTATGTTCGTTGTACATGACATAGCGCAGAACATCATATTCGGTAGCTTTTTGCATGGCGTGCCTACTTCCGCTGTCGCCCTCGCCCTTGACATGGCTCGCGATAAGCACGACCGCGCGCGAAAACATAGCCTGCAATCTGTCCCGCTCGATAAATCGCGCTATCTTTTCCTTGTAACTTTTCGGTTCGGTCACATATTCGGTGACGACAAGCCCGCCGCTTTTCACGATCTCGTCCAAGAGCGCCGCGTTTTCGGGCGGATAGATGCTTTCAAATGTCGTGGGCAAAATTGCTATGGTTTTGCCGCCCGCGTCAAGGCAAACTCTGTGCGCAACGGTGTCGCAACCCCGCGCCAAGCCGCTGACAATATTGAATTTTTCTTTCACAAGCGCCTCGACAACATTTCTTTCGCGCGCCAAAATGCGCTCGTCGGGAACGAGCGAGCCTACGACGGCGACATTATGTCCGATGTCATTCAACATCTTTATATCGCCCTTGTATGCAAGCAAAAACGGACGATCTGAGAGTTTGATATTTGTGCTTATATGCGGAAATTCCTCATCAAAGCAACAAACCAAGCCTATACCGCGCTCCTCTGAGTCGGCGATCCTTTCGGTTTCGGCTTGCGCCATATTTTCGATTTTTTCAACGTCAAAATTGTTCCGCCAAAAGTCGGAACGTGATTTTATTTTGCCCCTCAATACAGCCCCATAAAGTTTTTGTGCAAAAAGACTGCTCATTGCTGCTTTGCCCTTGCGATCACATACATTATAATGCTTTTCGCACCCAAATTCAACAGCGTCTGCAAAACATCTTCAGCTACAAAAACCCCATGAGTATAGATATCATCCACCAAAAGTATATTTCTATCTTTGACCATATCTTTGTTGATGGTACAAGTATCTGTCGTTATAGATGGGTAAGGCATCGGTCCTCTGTTTTTCAAATCTCGCCAATTATGAGTTGTCCTTGTATTTTTTATTCTTTTTATTGCGTTTGTGCCATCCTTTAGTCCCATTGCATTTGCAGCACAAGATATGGCTTTTTTGAACATAAGTTGACATTGTGCATATTTATCTTCGGCCTTTGATCTTGGTACGGTTATAACGATATAATCATTGACATGCGTTTCGTTGATAATGTGTGCAATATCCGCGCGAACAATGTCTGACACAGTAATAAAATCATCAATCAAATCGAGTTCATCATATTGTTTTGACATGTTTTTCAAATGATTGATGAAATCCGGGTTTCCTTTCTTTTGAAACCCCACATAATCGCAATGATAATAACAGGCAATATCTTTTTCAAGATATTTGTTTGCTGCAACAATAAATTTTTCCATTTCTAAACCTCATAACATGTTTTGCGCTTAATGTAACATTCCACATGTTCAAAATGCAAACTTTTATGACGCTTTTTGTTAAAAAAGCTTTATATTTTGTAGCACAAGCAATGATATATACGGCTCGTAGATGTTCAGCTTCCGCATAAGCTCAACAGCTTTTTGCTTTCTCTGTTCCTGCGTTGCTTTCATATTTCCACCTCCACAAAGTCCGCAATTGATATGCGGGATATAGGATTGAACTCGAAGTAAAGTTCGTCCTCAATTTTCATCAGGTCGTATTCGATTACGCTTATCTTGCCTCTGTTGCTGACAGCTATCGTCGCCGTGTTCTTCTCTAAATCGAGATAGAGCATGTCAAATACGATCCACGCTTCGCCGTCAAAATGCTCGTATTCGCTCATCGAACACTTTGCTGAACTTGGTTGATACATTTGGTTTTCCATCTTTGGAACCTCCATATTTTTTATTTGCCTCTCGGCGCGAAAAACCGGAGCGCAGATTTATAAAGTTCAAACACTTCTCGTCTCATCATTGAGCAAGTGGTGGGCAACGCCCGGCACAAAATTTGCGAAGTGTCCTGTAACTAAAAATCTCGAAGTAAATTTTTGCAACTTGCTCAAAAAGAAATCTGTGCTACCATCGCAAAGAGAGAGCAAGGAAAAATAGGGATAAATTGCCATAAAATTTGCTGTCAAAAAATTCAACAAAAACCGCGAATATTTTTGATTTTATTTGGCAAATTTGTAAAAAATGAAATTGGCAATTTTTTGGAAAAACCGCTATAACTCTACTAAACAGTATAAAAAATGGGCTCAACCGACTCTCAAATTTTGAGGGTTCAGTTGAGTCCCGCTTGGCGGCACGAGTGCCACTCTCGTTGAACTCGTGCTTGAATTTTATGCAACCACGGACAGGATAAGTTGCATATCCAACTAACTTATTTTGCGTTTGTTAATTGTCGAAAAAAATATGTTGATCGACGTGAATGTTCTCAAAAAATTCTTTTTTGTTTGGGATTACTGCCACAATATCGCTTATATTATGTATAAGCTTGTAGCGCAATACTTCATCATCAGAGTTGTGAAATACGATTCTGTATTCTTGTTGAGACTTGTAGCTGTCGGGCTTATACCATATATTCCATTTTTGAACACATTCTCTGTCATTGAAAGGAAAATAGATAACAGGATGCCCTTCCAATTCCTTTACATTGGGATTGATACTTATGCTTTGTCTAACTATGTCACAAAACTCTTTTGCTTTTATAAAAACGCCGTATTCTCCAAAATTGTTCATATTTTGCTTGTCAAATTCTTTGACAAGCCCGTTTTCGTCTAACCAAATCGCCGACAAACAGAAAAGGTTATATTTTTCACGTTGATATGAAATAAAAAGCTGATTTTCCTTGTAATTTTTAGGCTTTTTATCATAAGGACGAACGAAAACGCCCGCGCGCCCATCGCCAAAATCAACAACCTCACATTGCCCATAATGGGTTTCATCTGGCAAAAAAATAGTTTCCGCACCTTCAAAATCGTCAACGACACCAGTTTCTTGATTTTCGGCTTCTCGGAACCACTTTATCGAATTGCAGTAAAGCATACCATCGATAAACTGTTGTCGATATGATTCTGTAGAAAAAAACTTATAGAAATAGCATCGGTTAATATCTCTGTGCGAGAAATTCATTGGAGTGAGCATTGTTCTCTTATAGCCTCCGCGATTCTCTGAACGACAGGTACACAGACCGTATTTCCCGCCTGTTTATATAATTCTTTTATGGGAACAGCATTCGGCAGAGCAAACGATTCAGGAAACCCTTGCAACATCAGGCATTCTCTTGGCGTTAATTTTCTAATTCCGAAATTATCCTTGATGATTGGGACTCTATTGGGATAAGTACCCATATTTGCCGTTAAAGTCGGACAGATGCCCTTTCGCCCCTTTCTGACGTTTGTATCAGTAAATTTATAGATGCAATCACGGTCGTTCATCGCTTGTTGCAAAATCGGCTCAAAAACAGTCCCGTTGTAATAGTATGATTGGTCATGCTTCACGCCACGATCAATTATATCAAACCAAGTCCGTGTCAGAGGAATTTCTTGGGGGAATTCAAATCTTTGACATTGCTCCCAATCAAGGAACGCAACGATAAATATCCGTTCACGATTTTGCGGAATATTGCCATAGTGCAAGGCGTTCATTATTTTATATTTTACGCAATATCCGAATTGAGCCAACGAATTATATATAACTAAAAAAGTTTTGCCGTCGTCATGTTCAAGCAAATTTTTTACATTTTCTAAAAATATTATTTTAGGTCTTTTTACATCGACTATGCGTGAAATTTCAAAGAATAAATTACCACGTTCGTCCCGAAAACCCTGTTGTTTGCCTGCAATTGAAAACGGCTGACAAGGGAAACCCGCCGCCAACACATCAAAGTTCGGAAGCGAGTTGGGATTAATATTTCTAATATCTCCTTCAACAATATAGTCGTCGCCAAAATTGTTTCTGTACGTCTTGCACGCCGCATGGTCTATTTCATTTGCCCAAACTATTTGAAATCCCGCTTGGCGAAAGCCCAAACAAATGCCGCCTATACCCGCAAAAAGGCTTGCTATTCTCATCGCGTTACAAATCCGCAAGCGCAACTTGCCTGTTCAAAGAGAATATCTCTCTGATTCTGCTGTGCGAATAAGGTTGCTCTTGATTTTTTTCTACCATTTTGATGATATGATAAACGCTTACAGCGCTTCCTGCTATCTGTGTTTCTTCTGTAATGGAATTTAACTGACTATCAATATTGTTTCCAAATCCCCCTGCAATATAAGAGAAAAATGCTAACGGCGCGCGGCAATCGCTATACTCATGCAAATTGTTGATATAATTATGGACCATACGGTTGTGATGGTCATTTGATATTGTATAGCGACTATATGCTTTATTATCAATGATTGCTTGGTATCCGTCATCGTCGGAAATCAATAGTACATCGGGAGTTCTCCCAATCGGACCAACGTGTTCCGCTGTAAAATGAAACGCATCCCTAAACAATGCAACCGTTGCTTTCTCAAACTCCGTTGCCTCATCACGTCCCTTGAATGCCATTTCAAAATATTCGGTCATAAATGCGCCGACGGCACCGTGAGGGTAAAATTGCCTTAAAGTATCCTCAACGAAACGGCGATCTACTCCGGTAACTTCTGAAACATCATCAATTAAATCTGCCGTAATATCGAAAATCGGGGAACGAAGCGAACGGGCGATGAATGCTTGCCGAATTCGTTGCTCGTCAATAATTCGCGCTGTTATCGTTCTTGTCTCCATCAAATTTCTATTATCACGCTGATGATGCGGATCGAGACCATATTTTCTTTGGAAATATTCCTGCTCCTCAGGTCTATCTATCAACCCACCGGCATTAGCGACAATAGTGTCTACTTCATCTTCGCACTCAGGCAATACGGCAATCCTTCCAACAACATTATCAACATTGCGGGCGATTAACTGAGTGTATTCCATCCAGTTTATGATGGTATTTGCCAAATCCATAAGATGGCTGAACGGGTGTTCCGGGTTCACTTTCCCAGAACTCGGTGCGTAAAGTTCAAAAAAGTTATCGGAGAGTACCGCGTCGCCGCGTTCTCTAAACTGTAAAATACGGCTTACGATGTAATCAACACATCTTTCCGTATTTTTCTCGGCTTCCGTTACAATGATTTTTGCAATTTCTTCTTGTGTCAAATAATAACCAATACGCGGATCGCGCAATAAGCGCAATAAGAATATAAAGGGCTTAATCTTAAACCGCTCATTCACACGAACTTTGGCAGATGCGGGCGAAAGAGAAAACGGCGAGGGAAATTGATATTTCAATATTTGATTTTTAAGAATGGCAACAGGAGATTCACCATTGACAATGGCTTCTCCCGCAAGCGTTAGCTTTGTTTGCCCAGTCGCTTCATGGGTAAAAACCAAACCTAAACTTTCTAACCACGCAAAATATGTACGACCACCGCCGCCGCGCTGATCGCGTCTTTCGCCAACGCGTTTCAATCCACTTTCCTCTAATGCTTGTTCAAATGCGAGATGGGTATAGAGGTTTCCCTGCCATTCACAATTCAGGGATACGCTCGCGCAACAGGCAAGTATTTCAGGAATACTGTTGAGTTTTCTTTTCGGTCTTGTCATCCACCAATAATTTAACATTGACTTGTTCTCCTTATTCGTCCACATTGCATGGAACGCTTTCATAAGGGATACCCGCAAAACTTTTGAGTATCGCTTCAAAAATAATTTTAGCTCCGCGTTGAGGTACAGCCATTCCGATTTGCTTTCTGACGCTTTCTTTTGACCCACAAAATATGAAATCGTCAGGGAAGGTCTGCAATCTTGCGCGCTCACGATTCGTTAGTGCGCGTGGTTCACGGTAGTGATAGATATGTGTGCCTCCACCGCCTGATCCTGTTACCGTGTATGCGGGTTTTCTCGGATCCAAACGTTTATAGATTTGACTTATTTTGGCACCTTCAACATGAAGTTGTAAATGCTCTGGCAAATTAGCAGTAAAGGCATTTTCTCCCGGTTGAATGTGTTCCAAGCGCTCAACTACCTGCGGCGATTGACGCGTCAGCTCATGATTCGGTGCGTCAGCGGGTATCGGAGGAATTTCCAGCGCGGTTGCACAAGTGTTATCGATTTCTTGATAAGGGGCAGGACTCGGTGGCAAAAATGTAACATCCATGTCATTTCGGATGCCGACGATAATAATTCTATGCCTTGCCTGCGGGACACCATATTGTTCAAACTTATATAGATGCGGGTATATTTGATAACCACACTCATTTAGGTCTTGCAGTATTTTTTGAAAAGCATTTCCATCATTAGCGCTTTTCAATCCTCCGACGTTCTCAGCAAGAAACCAAAGCGGACGATGTGATTTCAAAACTTTAACTCCATAAGAATATAGAGGACCGTAAGTTCCATTAAACCCTTTTTGCTCTCCAACGACTGAAAAATCATTGCACGGGAAACCAAACGCCAATGCATCTATCGGAGCTAACTGTTCAATGTTAAGTTTACGAACATCGCAACAAATCACCGATTCGGGTGAGTGTGGGCATATATTCCTTGTATATGTTTGGCAGGTGTCAAAATCGTAATCATTTGCCCAAGCGTGAACAATAGCATCGCCATTGCCTATATCTGCATGGGTCGCACCAAAAGCAAGTCCGCCCGGTCCACAGAATAATTCACCAAGTCTGAAAATCATATCATATCACCGTTCCATCTAAGAACTTAAAGCCGAACTCAAATTCAACGCCCACTGCATCGGCTATATCTGTTAAGTCATTAAGCGAAAAACTTCCCCGTTTCATTTTAGAATTAAAATTCTGAGGAGAAGTTCCAATTCTACGCGCTAATTCAGCTTGACTTATGTTGAATTTCGCACAGACTAATCTAATTTTTTCAGCAATATTCATGGCTTCCTCGTTGCTAAACGTTCTATTTGATATTATACATTTTTACGTTGATGTTGTCAAGCCATTATAAGGACTGTTCTCTCATCGGTTCTTATTTATTTTCAAAAGGCGGGTTTCCCGCTTGTTGACGGTCGAAAGCGCGTTGTGGCACTTTCCTTATCCTGCTTCCCCATTTCGGCAAATTTGCCACAGGTCAAATAAGAAATTTTGGTGAAATTTTTGATTTAGGGGCTACGATTTTGCCCGAAAATCGCCCTTCTTATTGGAGGGGTATTGAAGGCAACGTCCTCGGCGCGGGGGCGACACGAGAAAATCTTTAAGATTGAAGGTTGCGAAGCGCAAAAAAATTCAACCATACCAAAGTGAGGGACTTTCGAATGCAAGAAAAATTTTTGCTTTTTGAGGTTGCGTTTGCCGAAAAAAATCCGCCATACCAAAGTGAGGGGAAAAGCGTATCAAAGGCGACAAAATTCATTCATATAAAAGTGGGAAGCAAACGGGTTCGCAACGGCAAGAAAACTTTAATGTTACATCTACCGTAAAAATTCACCCATATAAAAGTGAGGGGAAAAGCGTATCAAACGCCAAATAATTCCGCCATACCAAAGTGAAAGGAGAAAATTCGTGTGAACAATTACGCAGAAATGCTCCCCATACCATAGTAGGAGGTGATACAAATGCAGAACGCATGACTTCCGCCGCAGTCGGTAAACAGTCGCAAAAAGAAAAACCTTTAAGGAGAAATAATGCCATGAACACATCGTAAAAACGGAAGCAAAAGACACCCGCCGAGGCGATCCTGCGGCAAGCAAACGGAAAGCAAAAGTGGGACGATTTTCGGAAAAAAGGGAAGCAGGATAAGGAAAGTGGGCAAATTCCCACTTTCGAGGTTTGGGGCAAGCGGGAAACCCGCCTTCCCCTTTGGGACATTCAAAGACAAAACAGGAGGATAAATGAAAAAGAAAGAAACGGAAAAGAGCGCGGATCGCCATATCCGCATTACGGACATATCGCTATTGGAACAGATAGACGAGATCATGCAGTACCCCGAATACAACAATTTCAACAAAGTGATATGCTCGGCGCTGTTCTACGGACTCCCCGCTCTACGCAAAGAGTTAAGCGGAGAAGTGGAACTGCCGCCCGCGTCGAAAGAGCTTGAAGTATTCACGCAGGAAGGCGCGCCGCGAGAGTTCTGCAAACTGCTCATCCAACTCTTGAAGGAAGTAAATCTGAACGCGACCATCAACAAGTCGATGCTCTCTTCGATCTTCAACGCCTGTGCGGATGGCTTCGGCAAATCGTTTAAGGAAGGTTGCTATGCGGTTACACCCGATTATTTGGAGGACTATGAACTTGAAGGTCTGAAATCATTGGGGACATAAAAATAGCGTAGATTCGTAGCGCAAACCCTTGACTCTTCGGCTGAAATAGTGTAAAATATATGTGTCGTATGAATACGATTGATATATTTTACGGAGGTTATTATGGAAAAGAAACCGAGAGCGATCAAGGACAAGCGCTATGAAGAGAAGCACAAGGCAGAAAGAAAAGCGAAGAACGCCACTTGGGGAACGAGCGTTCCCCGTGAGAAGGCGGAGCAGATAAACGCCTTCCTCGAAAGATATGGCTATACCAAAGTCCAACTCATAGAAGCAGGTTATAAAGCCTTGTTGGACAATGCAGGCGAACGTAATCTTTCGCTCGGTAAGATTATGGACGGCTATGATGACTTCTTCCCCTCTGAATTGGAGGCGATGAAGAAAACCGAGTAACGATTTTTATAAACAAGGAGGAAACGCGATGGAAAGAGAACATAGTATTCAGCGCTATAAGAGCGAGGGATATTCCAAGCGCTCGAATAGGAATACTTGAAAGATAATTGTGTAGAAATCGATTTTGATACGAAACAAACCAAATGTGGGGACTTGAATCTTCCCGATGAGAAACTAAAAGCAAGTGCGACGATACTTGCAAACATACTGCTCGATTTTATGAAAAGCGGCAGAGACATAAGCGACCTAACGCCAAGTAAGGTATTCGGGCAAAGGAGAAAACAATGAAAAAGAGAACGGTTATTTATGCAAGGTTTTCCTCGCACACGCAGACGGAGCAATCCATCGAAGGACAACTTCGGGAATGTTATGATTACGCCAAACGGCAGGACTTGACTGTCGTGGGCGAATACATAGACAGAGCATTGACGGGAACTACGGACAAACGTCCGCAGTTCCTGAAAATGATCGACGACAGCAAAAAGAAAACTTTCGATTACGTCCTCGTCTACCAGTTAGACCGCTTTGCACGCAACCGCTACGACAGCGCAAATTACAAGGCAAAACTCAAAAAGAACGGCGTTCGTGTCCTCTCCGCAAAAGAGAATATAACCGAGGATGCAAGCGGTATTCTCATTGAGGGCGTACTTGAAAGCATGGCGGAATACTACTCCGCCGAGTTAAGTCAAAAGGTAAAAAGAGGTATTAAGGAAAGCCTCACAAAAGGATATTTCATAGGAGGATATGGGTTGCTCGGTTATGATACCGTGGACAAAAAATGGACGATAAATCCTCTTGAAGCCGTCGTCGTCAAGGATATTTTTACTCGCTATCGGAACGGAGAGAAGGCGAAAGATATTATAGACCGCCTGAACGCCTCGGGGATAAAGACCAAATCGGGCAAAAAGTTCACGATGAGCCAACTTGCCCGCATTATACGAAACGAGAAATATATGGGCGTCGTCAACATAGACGGCAATGTCTATACCAACGTCATCCCGCCCATTGTGGACGAAACTCTGTTCCGCGAGGCAAATTCGGTTATGGATACTCATAAGCATAAGCAAAGGAAAAATTACGATGAACAGCCGTATATTTTAAGCGGCAAACTCGTTTGCGGGTACTGTCATTCGGCTATCACCGCCGAGGCGGGAACGAGCAAGACGGGGCGCGTGTACCACTACTACAAGTGCTACGGTAAAAAGCTGAGAACAACCGATTGTCAAAAGAAAGCCGTAAGTCAAGAGTACATAGAACGCTTGGTGTTCGAGGCGACGATAAAGTACGTCCTTCGCCCGAATATCATCGACAAAATCTCGAACATTGTTACAGAGAAATTCAACGCCGACCTTGCCACGCCTGTTGCTTTGCTGTCGCTCGAAAAGGAACTCAAAGAGGTCAACAAGTCCATCGGCGGCATTATGGCGGCGATAGAACACGGCATTTTTACCAAGACGACGCAGGAGCGACTACTTTCATTGGAAGCGGAAAAGTCAGACCTCGAAACGAAGATTGCCGTAGAGCAAGCGCGGCAGATAAAGCCGTTACAAGCAAGCGAAGTCAAGAAGTTTTTGACTTATTTTGCCCGTATGAAATATGAGGACGGCGAGGAAAGAAACGAATTCTTTAACTCGTTTATAAACCGTGTTATTCTTTTTGACGATAAGGTTATTATCCTCTACAACTCGAACGACCGAGAGATCAAACAACTTGACAAAAAACAATTGAAAGAGGTCGAAGCCGCCGAGAACCTCGAAGAGATAATAGAAAACAACTCGCTTGAACCAAAAGAGTTCAAACGAGTTGCACTTGGCGGAGAAGCAGGGATTTGAACCCTGGCTACGATTCACTCGTACTACTCCCTTAGCAGGGGAGCCCCTTCGGCCTCTTGGGTACTTCTCCGTGCCGACGCGACTTGGATTATATATTACCACAGCGCGAGCGGGATGTCAATGCTTTTTGCGGGTAAAAATTGCATGGGAGGACGATTTAGCGGTCGGGTGTTTGAATGGCAAATTACGATGGTTGTAAGTTTTGGACGTTATTTACAAAAATAAAAAGCCGCGGTGTGTAAATGCCACGGCTGAATGTTTGTAAAAAATATTTGATCAAATTTGATTTTCCTGTTACTCTTCCGAAGCGGAATTGTCTGTCTCGGCATCCTCATCTGAGGCGGGGGACCCGGTATCTGCGGCGGCGCGGGCGGCGAGGACGGGAAGGGGACCGAGCCCTATGCCGAACTTGCCGTTTTTCTGTTTGCCGACGATTATCGTTTTACCCTTGACGGCGAGAACTCCTGTGAGCAGGGGGAATGAAATGAACACGATGGAGAGCAAAAGCATGAACACCAGCACTACGTACAGGAAAGCGCCGCTGCCGAACCAAGCCTCGAAGCCTGCGAGTATCTTGTCCAGAGTCATAATTTGCCCAACGGGGCCCATTTTGCCCGTAGCTTTCAAGGGGAAGATTGCGATAAAGACATAGACGAGCGGCACAGTGAGCACTGTCGAAAACGTAGTGATGCCGATCGTGAGGCCGTTTCTCAGCTTATCCTGTTCGATTTGGGTGGACAGATTTGAAAACAGCATAATGCCGCAAGCCATCGTGATAATGACGACGATATATTTTGCGAGCACGTTTTCAATGTCATAGAAAGCGGGGAAGATGCGCGCCGCCTCCATAGCGTTGACCAAAAACAGGAGACCGAGTACGATGAGCGCGATGGAAAGCGCGAACAAACAGGATCTGACGGGATGTTGCTTAGTAAACATGATTCACCTCTCTTTTTGTATATTCTATCATATATCTGCGCACTTTTCAATATAAATTTTAATGTATGGATAAAATTGCGTAATCGACGGTTTATATTCACAAAACAAGCGGATAAAATCCGTATTTTGTCAATTGTGACAAAAAAATATAAAGCGGCATATTTTCCGAGGTTTTCGGCGAGAGTGGAGATCGCGGGCGCCGAATAATAAATTTCCGACATTTTAAAATTGTCGCGAGAATTTAAAAATCCGACATGTTTTGAATAGAAGCAATAAAAATGCAAGCAGCGATTTGAGAGGAGAAAAGAATTTTCAAAAATGTCACAACCCCCAATTCCCGGGGGTGATGAAGATGTATGTGAGAAGGGCGAGTATGCCCATAAGCACGGGTATGTGCAGAAGGAAGATGATAAGCGCATGGCGTCCGACAAAGCTTATGGGGCGGTTCCATTTGCCGTCAAGCTTTGGCAACAAGGACTCGCGGGTGCGATAGAGGAAGGGACCTGCGGCGGCTCCCCAGAAAAAGTAGGGAAGGTATCGCACTATGGTGAACATGTCGCCGGGCGAGACTTCGCCCTGGTCGTAGAACAGGCTCGGATTTCCCCAAAAATCTTCAGGCGGGAAGAGGAAAGCGAAGTATATGGGCGTAGATTCGGGCGGAGTGTAGCAGAAGTAAAGTATGAGGGCTATTGCGCAAAGTCCCACGCTGCATATCGCGACAGAGCGCTTGTCCCGGCGGCAGAGAAAGTCTACGAGCGAGTATAAGAGTATCATTGACGCCAGGAAATGCAACACGCCGAAAGTCACGAATATGCCCGAAAATCCCATGCCGTACTCGAGGATCAGCGTTACAAGCGAGTAGACGAGGGCGAGGCACATGAGCGTCGCGCCGCGGTGATAGTTTGAGCGCGAAAAGGTGCAGGATATCCCCGAAATGCCAAAGAAAAACACGAGCACTATGCTGTGTGCGATACGCCATCTATGGCTCCCCGCCCACTCGAAACAAAAGCGCGTAAAGGCGTTGCCGAAGCCGAGATAGTACCAGTTGCTCGTCCCGTACCAAGTCGGAGCGAACATCATAATGCACAGCGTCAAGTGGTCGAGTATCATCAAGACGACGCAAAGCGCGCGCAGAAAATCGAGCTCCCAAATGCGTTTTTTTGGGAGCGGAAGATAGTTCAGCTGCGTTTCGAACGGTATTAGACCGTCGTTGTCGTCGGGGAAGAGCTTCATATCAACAGTATAACACCCGCGCATTTTTCTGTCAAACAAACGCGCACGCGCACTATCAATATAATGTGCCGCTCTCAAAGAAGCCGTCAAAATGCAGCTTGAAAACAGTTTTCAAGACCATATGGATTGAGAGGTTTAAGCATTCACGGCGAAAAGACGGACGAAAACGACGACGCGATAGAAAATTATTTGTGCGAAAAGCAGTAAAACAAATTAAAAAACGGCGGGGGACAACTTCCCTCGCCGTTTTGCGACTTGTATAAGCGTAACCACTTTAAAAATTTTCGCTGTTTCCTATTGGATACGCGCGTTTTATCGGCTATTCTTTGATACGAAAATCGCGGCAATTTTTGACCCCATGTATCAAAAATGCCGCGAAATTACAGAAGTGTCGCGCAAAAGCGCGTCGTGCGCGCTATCACTTGCAGGCGGCGTTTAAAGCCTCGACAAGTTTGTCAACGTCTATGCCGTGCACCGCGGCGGCCTCTTCAAGCGTCTCGCCATGCGCGAGCGCGCAATGCAGGCAGTGCATACCGCTTTCCATAAGTACCTCGGCAAGTTTGTCGGGATCGCCTTGTTCAAGCACATCAATGATGAGCATATCCTTTGAGATCATATTTTTACCTCCGAAAATCTTGATTACGGTCATTATAGCACCGATTTTTCATCTAAGCAAGATTTTGAGCGTAAAATAAACTTTTATGCGCATTTGAGCGTTCAAATGGACACAAAAATTAAATTTAAGAATGAAAGCAGCCAATTCAATAAACTAAAAACAAACTATTCTGAAAATGTCAACATTAAATGCGAAGGGATTTCCCTTTGCATTTAATATTAAAACCTACAAAAATCAAACTATTCAGCGAATCAAAATAAAAATGCTTGACAACTGACAAAATATGGCGTAGATTTATATATGGAATTTTCAATATGGAAATATGATTATGAATTGGAATGAAGAAACCTTTTTGAAAACCTACAAGGGAACTGAAACGTTTGTAACAGTTGAGAAAAACTATTACTCTCTCTTTTTAGAGCTTCTAAAAGACGAAGAGCTTTTGTCGCATATCCGATTTGCAAACGATACGCTTAATGTCCCGCCGCTGAAAACCTTCATACTGTACGAGCGCGACATACTGAAAAAGGACGTGTTCCGCGAAAAGCTCTCACCCACAGCCAAACGAGGTTTGGGCGCGTGCTTCGGATATCTTTACAAGTTTATTTACGGCGGATACGAATCGGAGCCGAGCTGGTTCAACGATGCGCTCACAGGCATCAAAACGGCGAGTTATTTTAAGAAGATATAAATGGAGCAAAAGTGTCCGATGAACAGCAGTCGTGTATTGAGGGGAAGCGTTCGCAATTTCTTTGAAACATCCTCGCCTATTAGAGATCGTATCGCAAATTTTGTGCGAGACAATCTTAGCAATGGGACAAGGAGTGTTGCGCTTTGCTTCCGAGGGAATGCGGCAACGCTATACTATCATTGCCATCAACTTCTGCACATTCGTTCATCTCGTGATGGAATAATCGGGGAATTTGATTTTCGGCACGCACGGTTTTCGTTGAATTATAAACAGACACTTGAACGACTCAACAGTTTAAACGTTGACACCTCTCGATTCTGCAGTAATACAGTACATAAGGCGCAAAGCATGATTACGTTTTCATTGGAGAAACGCGATACAGAAGAGGTAAAAGAGATCCTGGAGACCTATCGAGAATTGATCGACGATTTTTTCGATCCCGAAAAGAAGGGTTATGCTTTTGGCGCGCCGCTCAACAGACACGAAAAGACTTTGTATTTGGAAAAAGACCGTCAGCAACAGCTATGGGCGAATTATTTTTTGAACGATGCCTTGACTTATTACGACCTGGAATACTCAGAGCGTTATGCAACGCAAAAGGGACTGCATGGTAGATTCGACCTCTTGGGGCTACGCAGGGAAACGGAAGGTTACACGTTGCTTTTAGCGGAATTGAAATCTTCGCCGCAGGCTCTTTGGGGAAAATCGGGGATAGCAAGTCACGAAAGAGATTATCTTGACTATTTAGACAGCCCTTGTTTAGAGCTGCGGAAGGAGGAGGCGTGCGAGACAGTCCGACTTCTTTGCAAGATTTTCGGGAAACCCTATCCCGAAGACCTCACTCCCGAGAACATTCAAAACGCCAAGATACAGTTTGTGTTTTCGGACAAGGTAATCAACGTCGGAAAATCGTACTACCCGACTGACGGACGCATCGAAAAGATATATCTCGGAAACGAGAAATGATTATCAAACACAAGGAGAAACATTATGTCAAAATTTAAGTGGATCAAAGATAGGAGTGACGTCAATAATCAAAGCACGTTCGACGAGGTTGCCGCAGAGCTTTTGGACGCGTTAAAATCGTTCGACGAAAATTTCGACCTCAAAGACATAGAAGCACGGGAAGAAGAAACGGACCGTAGCTCTTGCAAAGGATTTTTGGACACGGACGACGGGACCGCAAAGACCAACGAAAGACGGCTGTGCAAGTGCCTGTACTTTACGAATACCGAGAATAAAGTAAAAACAAAATGCGATGGTTGCGCTTTAAAAGACAGACAGAGCGAAGGCTATCATGCAAAAGTCATAGGAAACTTCAAAGTGATCTACTATGAATTTGTGCCGACCAACAAGGGAAATGGCATCGGAAACGTCGACTTGATCCTTGCGGACGAAAACTTCGCCTATCTGACGGAAGTAAAACCGCCCAGGGAAGAGAACCCCGAAACGCTTCTTCGAATGCTCCTCGAAATCGAAACATACTACCGCGTTACGGTCAAGGGCAAGCAATACGAAAAAGTTGTGGGAGACAAGCCGCTCAGAAAGGCGATCCTCTTTTTTAAGGACAGTCCGCAATATAAGGTATATTGCGACTCGGCTTGCGGTGTCAACACAAAAGAATTGCTCAAAAAATTTGGTATTACCGTGTTCTGCGCCGAATTCACGGGCACTGAGGTATTGATAAAGGCAATCGGATAACGGAGAGGGCGGAGTTGCTCCGCCTCTCTCTTTCGGGTTGCAATATGGAAATTTGAAGATAGAAATTTTACAAATAACGCAAAAAACGCTTGACTAATTGACAAAAATATGTTTTATATATATAATGCGCGGCGCTAGCCGTGACTATATCAAAAAAGGAGTAAATTATGGAAAAATTATTTGTGCGCGTGGGGATCTTTTGGGCTGTCCCGAACGAAGAAGGGGGCTGGGAATTTCGCACTTGCGAGAAGGCGTATCCGTTTTCGGCTGCGGAGCAGCTTGCGAACCCCGCCGGATTTATCGACTACCCCTATTCTCACTATGACGAATGGGAAGATGCTCGCCATGAGGGCGACTCGAAAGACTGTTATTTTTATCCACGCGGAAGACTATTATATGATGTAAAGCGCGGAATACATCGCATCTTTGCGGATGAGTGCCTTGATCACGACGACCTTGAAGAACTCTGCTTCATTTACGATATCGATTATTTTGAACTTTGCCGCGACGAGCATTATGTCAGCGCCTTTTCACATCGCCGCAAAACCGAAAAACCGTCTCTGAAGCATACCATACTCCGCGGGCAGGAAAAGATCGGAGAAAATCTCATTGAGATAACCTATGGGGGAACGAAACTTTTGGTGGAACTCGGAAAAGCGCTCGACGGCGGCGAAAAGCTGAGCAATATCGAAAAAGCGGTGTTGCAAGAAAAATACGACGCGGTCGTCGTAAGCCATTATCACGCAGACCATGCGGGACTTATCGAACAAAAGAAAGACTGTCCGATCTATATCGGCGCAAGCGCACGTCGCATCCTCGCGGCTATGGACGAATACAACGGGAAAACTCTTCCGAATAATATCGTCGCATACAGAAGCGGCAAGCCTTTCTACGTCGGAAAAATCAAGATAACGCCCATCCTTTGCGACCATTCGGCGTTTGACAGTTATATGCTTCTCTTCGAGGCGGGCGGCAAAAGCATTCTCTATACAGGCGACTTTCGTTTTCACGGCAGAAAAAACAGCGATCGACTCTTCGCGCGCCTGCCGAGTCGCGTCGATACGCTGATTTCAGAGGGAACGAATATCGGGAGTGATAAGCCGTGTTTTTCCGAACGCGAACTTGAAGAACACGCGGTTGAATTGTTCAAAACGACAGATAAACCTGTGTTTGTGTTGCAATCCGCGTCCAATATCGACAGGCTTGTCAGCTTTTATCGCGCCGCCAAACGTAGCGGGAGGATATTCTACGAGGACATATATACCGCTATGCTTGCCGAGGCGGCGGGCGGAAAGATACCACGCCCGGATTTCTTTGATGACGTTTACGCTTTTACCCCGTGGCGAGTGCAGGGTAAGCGTAAAGACATGTTCTTTGAATTTGAAAGGAAGCGCGGGTTCGCGGGAATTGCCAAGGGCAAGCCGTTTGTTATGCTCGTCCGTCCGTCTATGCTCGGCTACCTTAAAAAACTTGCCGAAAAAATGAACTTGGGCGGCGCGCTCCTCGTCTATTCCATGTGGAGCGGCTATCGCGAGCACGACGATGTAAAATTATTTTTGGACGAAGCTCAAAAGTTGGGTTTCATCGAGCGCACTTTGCATACGAGCGGACACGCTTCAAAGCAAGACATAGAACGGTTGAAAGAACGTATTTCGGCATCGGAATATGTAACAGTTCATACTCAGCCGACCGACAGTCTTTCTATCTTATGTGAGCTTGTAAGCGAAGGGATAAAAGAGAAATTCTCCACCTCCGAAAAAGCCGAACGCCGAGCGAAAGAAGAACTTGCCGAAATTGAAAAGAACGGGCTTGCCGAGTATTTTCTTGCTGTCCGCGATGTTATACATTATGCAAACAGCAAGCATATTTTTGTGGGCACGGGACGGGGCAGTATTGTCGGAAGCGTTGTTTCCTATGCGCTCGGAATTACAGGCGTCGATCCAATCAAGCACGCTCTTTCGGCGACTCGCTTTTGGCAAAGCAGCCGTAAGGAAATAGCAATTGACGTAGATAGGGAAAAACAAAAAGAAATATGCGATTACTTATATCGCCGCTATGGGAATGATTATGTCATTCCCGTCGGGACTGCGGGATTTCAAATCAAAAAGGACGGACAAAGCCTGCCCACGCTGTACATCTTGGGTTGGGATGCGCTTACACGAATAAGAAGGACGATCGAGCTGATAGAATATCAAAAAGGCGACTCGGTGGAATTTGATTATGGCGACGACAGCGTTTTTGACATGATCGCGAACGGAGATACGAAAGGGATATTCGGGCTTGATTTTGAGGACGAGAAAGAGTTTTTGCGCATTTTCCGCCCGAATGATCTTGAAGAACTTGTCGAGGCGCTTACATTAAGGCATTTACAATTTACCGATAATGAAGTCCTAAATACATTTTTGCACGGACGGTCCCTTTACGCTATGCAAAAGGATGACATTCTCGGACTTTATAACGAAATATCAGGGAGCGAACATTCCGAGGTGTTGAACCGTGCCCACAATTTCTCCTACTATGGATATATCACCTATCAAATGGCATATCTGAAATGCTACTTCTCCGACGAATTCAATAGGTCGGAGTAATATAGAAATTGCCTTGTAAATCAAGCGACGATACCGCTTTTTTGTTTACAAAGTTCTTTGTCAGAAGCGTGGAGCGATTGTCTTTCGTCGGCGGGCGGGGCGTTTGCAATGTTATGATGTATTTTGAAAAACAGCTTGTAGCGGGAAATCATATCCTTCTTCCCATGTGAGATTATCTTGGTATTCGGCGTCGGTCATTCCTTTTCCCGAACGGCACTGCTGCTTGCGGACAAGAACCAAGCCGACGTGAAGAAAGAGCTTCGCAGAGCCGAAAAGCGCGTGACCGAACTCGACAAGCCGGTCCTCGGCGGCAAAAGATCGCTTACAGGCAGACCGCAGGATATCCAACTTTAATATAAGATAGGTATCGACTCGGCACTCACCCCGCGACTTCCGCCGCACACCCCTCGGACGAGCATTATGCCCGTTTGACTTGTCTGAAGGATAAGCAGTGTTTTAGAAACGACAAGCCGTCCGTCTCAAAATAAAAACGTCCGCTTTCGACTTGACGGCAGGGCGGGGCGGAGAATATAATATGCATATGGCATCGAATTCAAGTCTAAGTCAAAATCAGACGAGGGCGCTCATCATTGCGGTCGCTATAATGCTCGTGCTTGTCGTAGTCGGCGTATGCGTGCTCAGATTCGGCTTCCCCGACAAGTGGGACGCGCTCATGGACGCGCTCTTTTCAAGCGAGCTCACGGACGGGCAGCTCGTCGTGCACTTCATCGACGTAGGGCAGGGCGACGGCATATATATAGAATTCCCCGATGGCAAGGATATGCTTATAGATATGGGTAGCACCAAAGGCATGAAAGCCGACGCCGCGGTCAAGACACTTAAAGACCTCAACGCCGACAACATTATCGACCATCTCATGCTCACCCACACTGACCAAGACCACGTGGAGTTTTTGGACGAAGTTTTAGGCGCGTTCGATGTCGCCAACATCTACATGCCCAACGTCAAGGCGGAGCCGAGCAACAAGACCCTCCTAGAGCAAGTAAACAGCCTCGACAAGGACAAACTTGCGCTCTTCACGGACCCCGACGTCGTCACCTCAAGCACGTACGCGAGGTTCTTTATCGCCGCGCTCAGCGAGGAGGATTGCGCCGTCCGCCTCAATATGGACAAAAACGCCAACTCCAACGACATCGTCATTTCGGGAGAGGGTTACAACTTGACTTTCTGGTGCCCGACGGCACAGTTTTACGCGGACAACGACCTCAAAACCGCCGAAAGGCTCAACGCGGTCTCTCCCGTAGGCGTCCTCACCTTCAACTCCCGCCGCATAGTCTTTACGGGAGACAGCAATTCCTTGAACGAGCCCATCATCGCCGAGCGCATAGGCTATCTTGACTGCGACGTGCTCAAAGTAGCGCACCACGGCAGCCAGACCTCATCCCTCAACGAATTTTTGCGCGCCGTCGATTGCGAGTACGCCGTGATAAGTTGTGGCGCGGACAACTCCTACGACCACCCGAGACAGGCCACCCTCAACAGGCTCAAAGCCCTTGACATGACCGTCTACCGCACCGACCTAAACGGCAGCGTCACCTTGACCGTGAACGACAAAGGCGAGCTCTTGTTCTCCACCCAAAGGACCGCCTCTCAAAAGGACATCTTCACCGGCCAAGACGTCAAGTAGGTTATAATTTTTCGTGGGCTACTCGCCCACGCCTCGGCAAGGGCTTTCAGTCCCTGCACGCCAAGCTAAAAACGCGCGAACGTCGTGACTTTTAGTCGCTAGTTCGCGCGTTTTTGATTTGAGCGTATGGTACAAACTCCAGAGTGAGAGCTTGAGATTTACGTCACGTATAGTCCGAGCGTTTAATGTTCCCCCTTGTCCGAGCGTAAATCAAGAAAATTGTCAGTTTGCGCCGTCCGTGGTATCTGCGCCGTCCGCTTGCAAGGTATTGTCAACTTGCTCCGCGTTTTCTACGGCGTTTTCGTCTGTGGGCGAAGGGTCCGCTGGGTCAGCATTTGAGGGATCGGTTTTGCCTGTGAGCGCGCGCAAGCGAGCGGCGAGACAGGCGAAAGCTTTACCGCCGAAAGCGCGGCACTTATTTTCCGGCAGTCCCACTTCGACGGAGATGGTCATAATGAGCAACATCAAGAAGAAGGTAGGCCCAAAAAAGTTTGTATCCACCATGCCGTACGCGTCAAACAGGCCGAGTCCCGCAAGGAGCGCGACGACGGCGGGCTCTTTGATGCGGGCGAGGAAGGTACGGTATCTCCAAAAGTAGAAGAAGCCGAACGCGACGACGCCGACGATGCCCATCATAGCGGGGATCTGCAGCGCCGTAGAGTGGAACCAATAGGGCGTATATTTGTTTTGCACAAGCTCGCCGAGTCTGTAGTCCCAGCCTGCGCCGAAGATCGGGTGCGCTTTAAAGACTCCCCACGCCTCGGGATAGAGTACGCTGTCGCGCCCCGACGAGTCGAGTCCCTTGTTCAAAATCGTCGTAACTACTTTCGAGACATCCTTTCCGAAATAACTGATCAAGAAAATGCTGATGCCGAACAGCACGCAGACGGAGACGCAAAACAGCGCGCGGTTTTGGGTCTTTATGCCGACGTAAAGTATCATTGCGGGCATAGCGACGGTCGTAAACAGTATTGCGCCTCTGCAACCCGTGGCAAACAGCAACACGTATTCAAGCAAAGCAATGATGACAAATAAGGGAGTAAGGTAATTCTTTTTTATGCAGAAAAACAGCGTAGCGGGTATGCACATCGAGAGCATAGGCGCGACATTGTTGGGACCCGCCCAGCCGAGCTTTATATTTTTTGCCGCCATAGCTTGGATCACCGCGTCAAAATTTTCCATTCTCGCAAAGTAGACGATGAGCTGTACCATACATATCAAACCCGTCGCGAACAGTATTTTCAACACATATTTCGGCAAGTCGTCTTTTTTCGGCGCGTCCGAGAGGGATACGAAAAAGAAACAATATCCCACGCCGAAGAGTATCATAAGCGCAAGCGCCAAAATGACCGCCAAAGGATGCTCGTATTTCGAGCCCACGCCGCCAAGCGCAAACGGTATCACAAGCGCAAGCAGGGCGCAATTGAAACCTTTTATTTTGGAAGGGCGCAGCAGGGTGAATTTACGCTTGAAAAATATGAAATTGAACACGATACCCGCAAGCAACAAGGCTATAAGGGCGAGCATAGGCGCGTAGTTGTCGAGAGTCTTGTGATTTACGCTTATCGTGAGCGAAAACATGAACAACGCGGGGAAAAACGACTTCGTGTCGCGGCATATAAACAGCGACAGCGAGCCGAGCGCCACCATGACGCAAATGATGGGCACCCATATGCCGAACAGCCACGCAAACAAAACGAGCAGGGCGTTGAGCGCGATAAACAGGTCAGAACCGAAAAACCACTCAAGCAAATTCAAAAATTTTTTCGGCCCGTTTTTGGCGGTTTGAGCCGTTTGAGCCGTATCATTTGTTTTTGTCATATCTCTCATAATATGCGCCTCCGAAAGGGGGGGGGTGTATTTTTGTATATCACTCATTTTTGTCGTCGTCCGAGCTTTCGTCGGGCAGGCTGCCCGCCTTTGGCGCTTCGCCCTCTATCGGCTTATCGGATACGGCGGCTCCCTCGCTCTCATTTGTCAAAGCGGGGATAGAAGAGTTTTCCGCGTCATTTTGTGTTTGTGCGTCGCCTTGCGCGGGCGCAGTCTCCGCGCCGTTCTCGCCGCTTGAAGATTGCGGCTTTACGGGCTTGACTTTGTCGGCGAGTATGCGGAAGTAGTTCACCACATGCGCGACGGGGTCTTTGCCTCCGAAAGCGAGGCAGGTTTTTTCGGGGACGTTCAGCTCGACGACGAGCGTCATAAGCAGCAATATCAAGAAGAAGTTGGGCACGAAGTAGTTCGTATCTATCATGCCGTACGCCTCAAACAGCACGGTGCCGCACAAGAGCGCCATAGTGGAAGGCTCCTTGCGCGTCTTGAAGAAAGTCTTGTATCTCCAAAAGTAGAACACGGCGAAAATGATGAGACCGAAAATGCCCATAGTGGCGAGTATTTGGAAGAATGTGCTGTGATAGTAGAGGTCGGTCTTATAATCCCAACCCGCGCCGAATAGGGGCCAAGTTTTGAAGGTGTCTACGGCAAGTTGATAAAGCTCGTCTCTGCCGGAGGAATCCAGCCGTTTGTTGAGTATGGTAGTGATTATGTTCGCAAATATATTGCCGTAGTACGCAACGATTATCACCGCAATTATAAACACAATGCTCACCGTCACGCCGAAGGACGTCTTGTTTTCGCTCTTGACGATGACGTACAGCAGCATAGCGGGCATTGCGAGGGTGGTAAACAGTATCGCGCCTCTGCAGCCCGTAGCTATGATAAGCGCGTATTCGACGAGCGCGAGCGTAGCAAGCAACGGCGTAGCGTAGTTTTTGCGTATGCAGAAGTAAAGCGTTGCGGGTATGGTCATTGAAAGCAATGGCGCCATATTGTTCGGTCCCGCCCAGCCGAGGTGCACCTTTTTTGCCATCATCGCCTGCACTATTTCGTTTACGTCGCCTATGCGCCCGTAGAATATCAGCATCTCGAGGGACACGACTATGCCCGACGCCACAAGTATTTTAAGCAGATAATCGGTGAGTTGCTTTTTCTCTTCATCGTTGTCGTTGCAAACGACGAAAAAGGAGTATATGAATCCGTATACCACAGTGAGCGCGACAAGCGCGAGCGTAAACAGCGGCACTTCCGCGGGAGAAGCCGCACCCGCAAGCGCCATAGGGAAGAGCAGGGCGAGCAGCGAGGCGTGGAAGCCCCTTATATTTTTGGGATGTAAGGGTTTGAAACTGCGCTTGAAGAAGATGAGGTTGAAGATCATTCCCGCGACCAGCAGCCCCACGAGGGCGAGAAGCGGCGCGTATTTCATCATCTGATTTCTGTCCGAGCTCATAATAAACGAGAACATGATAAGCACGTTGAAGAGGTGTTTGGTATGCCTGTCCAAAAAGAGCGGTATCGTATGTATGATAAACACCACGCAGATCATGGGGATCCAAATGTCGAAAGCCCACCCTATGAGGATAAGCGCCGCATTAAACGCGATGAACCAATCCGATTGCACCGCCCGCGATATCATATCCTTGATCTTCAGCAATTTTTCTTTCATGCGCTACCCGTTTCTTGTATTGTACGTAAGATTATACAAGATATGTCGGAAACTGTCAAATTTTAATCCACAGATTATTATATAAAATCTTTCAATTTTAAACAAATTATGCGCTTTCCCATCAATTTTCATCTCAAAAAAACAAATGCGCCTCTTTTTTTTCCTCTCCGATGCGCATGGTAAAGCGTCTTTTCCGCGCATCCCTATACCCGCTGTCCGCCCTGTCCGAGCGTTGTTTATTCTAGAACCCCCACCACCCGCGAAAATTTCGCGGGAGCCTCTCAACATGACATAATGAATAAACTTGTCATTTCGAGCGTAGTCGAGAAATCCCCAAGTCCTCACCCCATAAAATTCGCTACGCTCATTATTATGGGGACCCCAAGAAAGCTCAGACAAACGTGCGTTTAGGGAGGCTCCGCGCAAAATAGCGGGCGTAAGCCCGCGTATCC
>CANRBM010000008.1 GCA_947628855.1 uncultured Clostridia bacterium
ATCACGTGGTCTGGATATTTTTTGCTTCTCAGGGACTCGAACGGGCGGAATAGCAAGACATCCTGTGAATGTCTTGCCCGCCCCGGCAAACGGGGTCCCCAAAATAATTACGAAGTGATTTTTTGGGGTAAATTGTGATCCCCATAAAATTACGCGGTGATTTTATGGGGGGGGGGGAAAAGGGGATACTACAACATAGAATTATAATCTATTAAATACACCTGCTTCATCTCGCAAGCTCTTTCGACGCAACCCTTTGTAAATCCCGATTTGGAAAAGAGATAATAATGCGCGTCATCATAGTCAAACAGCCGGGACTTTGCAATAAGCGAGTCAAGCACATTGACATCGACTTTTTCATTCGTCCATTTGCACTCGGCAAATAGCGCCGTATGCGCATCCTGCTCCGCGACTATATCGATTTCGACCTGTTTTTTTTCATTGGGGTCGTTCCCCCACCATCTGCCCAAAGAAGAAAACTCGACGGGGCTTTGCCCTTTCAGTAAAAGTCTCCATAGATATTGCTTGCATATCTCTTCAAACACCTTGCCCATATGATCGGAGATTTGCGGCTCAATATGTTTATAGGCGATCTCCGATGCGCCCTTCGCTATGGCAGAATTGTTTGGCAAGACAAATCTATACCAAAATCTGAACATATTGTCATTGATATGGTATATTGCCCTTTTTGAATTTTTCTCGCCATACGGGGTCTCTTTTTGCACGATCTCAAGCTCGATAAGCTGTTTGAGGTATGTCGCGCAGGCATTTGTTTCCACCCCTATTTTGGACGAAATTTCCGACATTCTTGACGCACCGGTCGCGATCGCGGAAACTATTGCATTGTACACTGCGGGCTCTCTGACTTCTTGCTTGAGGAGATTGACAGGCTCCTCATACAAGGCGGAAGAAGGGTTCAAAAATGTGTTTTTTATGTTTTGTTCGATGCTCAATCTATCGTTTATCTGCAACAGGTATTGAGGCGTGCCTCCGACCATTCCGTATGCCAAAGCCTTTTCCTCATTTGAAAAGTTTTTGAAATAATCGCACACCTCAAAAAAGTCAAACGGCTGCAGCTTGATCTGCGCGGTTTTTCTGCCGTACAAGGGCGCTTTGTATGCGAGTACTTTGTCCTCCATATATGACATAGACGACCCGCACAAAATCAACATCAACTTCGACGCGCTTTGATATTTGTCGATCAACAGCTGTATCGTGGACGCCAAACTCTTTTCGGCGCGAGCGACATACGGATATTCGTCTATTGCCAAAACTATCCGCTTGTTTTGGGACAGCTTAAACACATATTCCAACGCCGCTTGAAATGACGCGAAAGTCGAATCCACATCAATGCCATTCGCAAATTCCAAAACGCACCTGCTGAAATTTTCAAGATTTTGCTTGGCGTTGCTCTCCACACCTATGAAGTAGATCGCGTCTTTGTCCTTGACGAATTGATTTATGAGCGCGGTCTTGCCGACCCGTCTCCGCCCATAGATCACCACAAATTCAAACTTATCGCTGTCATACGCCTGTTGAAGCTGACCAAGCTCCTTGCCTCTTCCGATAAACATAGCGCACCTCCGTTACACAGACATTATAGCACGGCTTGCAAAATAGTCAAGTACGATTTGGCAAATCGTGATTTGCTATTTTTGTCGAAACATCCCTTTTGTCTGTACAATACATACCCTTGTCATTCCGAGCAACGTCGAGGAATCCCCCTTGTATCACCCTTGTCATTCCGAGCAATAATGGGGCCCCCGCAAAATTACGCAGTGATTTTGTGGGGTATTGATTTGGGGCCCCCGCAAAATTACGCAGTGATTTTGTGGGGTATAAGGAGAAATCCCCTTGTCCGAGCGATTAAACGTATCGTATGTCCGAGCGCGCTTTTATATTGGCGCCGCCTATTTCAGAAAAGTCAGTCTTTCAAGCATCCGATTGGGATAACATACACTCCGTCACTGCGTTTATATCCAAAATCCGTCCCCGTGATGACTATTTTTAAATCGGGGAGGCGCAGCGGACATTGATCTTCCGTTTTGTTATATTCGGTTATCAAACGCTCTATTTCGCAAAGATGCTTTGCCCCCACATCGATCTCGCTCGAACCGAGTTTAAACTCGATCAAAGCGTATTTTCCATTATTGAGATGCAAAACGCAGTCGGCTTCAAGCCCATACCTGTCGTGATAATAGGAAATTTCTCCTCCGAGAGCAGAGCTGTAAATTTTCAGATCCCTTATGCAAAGAGATTCAAACAAAAAGCCCAAGGTCTTAAAGTCGGTGTTGAAATAAGAAGGCGAGAGTCCAAGCGCGGCAACGGCAATAGACGGGTCGATCAAATTTCTTTTTACCGACGCACGAATGGCGGATTTTGAACGAATTGCGGGGCACCAAGCCGAAACGTCGTCTATGATATAGAGCTTCTCAAGTGCGCGGATATAGTCCGCTATTGTTTTTTCAGAGACATCGCAAGTTGACATTACGTCGCGATATATTGTTTTCATGTCCGAAAGCGTGCAGATATTCCTCGCATAAGATCGCAATATTGTCTCCGCCCATTTGGGATTTCGTTTGGAGCCGTCAATATTTGAAATATCCGTTTTATAGGTCTGCACAAACAGATCTTTTGCAATTTCAAGTTGATAGTCTCCGACCTCGTTTGATATGCTTGCAGGCCAACCGCCGCGACAAATAGCGAAGATGAGTTCGTCGATCGTCAAGTTTGAAATGCAACCGTCAAAATTTTCGGGAGCGTCAAACAACTCCGACAACGAAACTGTGCCGTTTGACTCTCCGCTCTCGTAAAGACTCATAGGGTACATGGTCAGAGTGGATATGCGCATAGTGCCTGTGTGCGGCGTATCCACCGTTTGAGATGACGACCCCGTCAATATGTAAAGCCCTTTCTCTCCGCGATCATCCACGGACTTTCTTATTGCGCCCCAAAGCTTGGGAGCGTCTTGCCATTCGTCAAACAGACGAGGATTTTCGCCGATCAAAAGCTTGGACGGCATTTCTTTTGCTACCGTCAAATAGCTCTCTCTTTTATCCTCGTCTTGAAACTCGATCACGCTTTTTGCGCGTTGCTTTGCGGTGGTAGTTTTCCCGCAACCTTTGGGTCCGACGATCAAAGTTGCCCCAAAGGCTTTCAATTTTATATCTAACAGCTTATCCGCGATCCGCTTTCTATAATGTGTCATTTTTCCACCTCGAACAGAGTATAGCAAATCGTCATAGAATATTCAAGCGTTTCCACAATTTGTGGCAAAATATTTCCAACTTTTGCGGTATTTTATTTCGAAAATTTGTGACGCAATGCCCCATACCCGAGTGTTCTTATACCAACTGTCATTTCGAGAGATATGGGTTCCTTCACCGGGGGACTCCTCGACTGCGCTCGGAGTGACAGCCTTATATACCCACTGTCATTCTGAGCGTAGTCGAAGAATCCCCATTGTAGCACCCTTGTCATTCCGAGCGATACGGGGTCCCCGCGAAATTACGAAGTGATTTTGTGGGGTATTGATACGGGATTCCCTTATACTCGCTGTCATTTCGAGCGCAGTCGAGAAATCCCCCTGTACCATCATGTCATTTCGAGCGTAGTCGAGAAATCCCCTTGTATACACACAAAAAAAACGGCGGAGATGTTCTCCGCCGTTTTTGTGTTCTCTATTCTGCTAATAGAGCGATAAGTTGGAATTATGCTTATTCTTGTGCAAGCAATGCCGTGACTTCTGCAAAGTTGATCTCGTACCAGATGTATGCGTTTTCAAACGCGGAGGTGTAATAGGTCAGCTTGTTTGTTTCGCCTGTGACGGTCTTATTCGTGGTGTCGATCGTGACATCGTAAGCGGCAGCGTACTTCTCTGCCAAAGCAGCGATGTTATCGTCGGAAAGATCCGTGTCAAGCTTGTTCGAAGTTCTGAGAGCCTTGAGCGCGTTCAGTTTCGCGGTGACCATTGCTGCGGTGATAGTGCCGGAATCCTTTTGATTGCCCGCATAATACTTGAGGTAGTCATTCAAAGAATTCTTGATCGAGTCGGACAGCTTCACTGCCTTAGGCGTACTGCCGTCAATGGTTACATCATACGCTTTGCTATATTCCTCTGCAATAGCTTTTACATCAGCCTCGGTCAAAGTCACGCCATAAGACTTATACTGATCTATCATACTAGTTACCGCTGTAAGTTTTTGCTGCACAACGTCATTGGTAATTGTCACACTGTCTATTTTGTTTGCAGCATAATACTTACAATAATCTTCAATGGGAAGATAACTGTACACATTCGTCGATTGACCAGACACACTAGCCTCACATTTAGCTTCAGCGTCCTTCACTGCTTTTTTATAAGCATCATCTACGCTTGTCGTGGCTTTCGTAATTGCGTTGTCCACAGGCGTTCTTGCCGCAGTGTATGCAGGATCGGCTGTCGTTGCCGCCTCCAGTCCCGCCTTCAACTCGTCATAGTTGTTGGTGTTGTAACGAGTGTAAGCAGTGAGGCGAGCCTGTGCATATCTGTACATTGCGTTCGCATAGTTCTTGTCTGCCAACTTGCTCTGTTGATCTTTGTACAGATATGTTGCAGTAGCCTTCGCATATGCTGTTGCATATGCCGCCGCATCTGCGCCCATCTTTACTTTGTACAAATCGTATATTTGGTCAAAAGCTGTCTTCAAATCGGCAGGAGTCTTACCTTCTGGATACAAATTAGTATCTGCCCAATATGCTTCAACTTCAGCATAAGCAGCGTTCATGGCTTCTTCGGCGGTCTTATCACCGTTCTCCACCAAATATCTGTTAAGCCAATACACATATGCATTACCATTTGCACCTGTATACAACATGGTCGAGTTGCCTTTAGAAAGCAAGGGTTTGATAATTGCTGCAACATCAGTGTCTTTGCAGAAAGAGACTCTCTTGTCGTTCAAAACTTTTTGTTTTGCGCTCATATCTTTGTACTCGAAAGTGGCTTGATATGTCGCTCTTGCGTCATTGTATGCCTTGTCAGCCGCGTCAGACACTGCCTTCGCCGCTTCGACTGTCCTTGTCATATCGAAGATGTCTTGATCAAGACGATCCCTGATGTTTTGTACGGGGACGGCTTTGCCAAAGCCTATGCGAGATGTCCACTTGATGGCAACTTCGGGATCCTCGTGCATGCCGAGAGTGATGTCCCAGTTGAAGCCGTTTGTGAAGTCAAATTCCGCTTTGATAGCATCGGGATGCTCTTCAAACGCATTGTCGAAAACTTCTGTGAGGTCTGCGCCTCTTACGCCGTCAAACATGAAGATGGCGTCGGCGCCGATCATGCCGCCTGTGAAGCCCTTGATGAGCGGGTCAAGCGTGCCGACTGCCCAGTCGATGATGCCTTGCTTTGTCCAATCATAGGTGGTGGTCACTGTTGTAGGCTCACCTTCGGGGTCTTCGGCGGGCTGTTGCTCTGTAGTTGTGAGTTTGCCAAAAGCGAGCAGTTGTGCAAATTTTGCAACTGTGCCAAGCAGACCATCCCTAGAGGTGAGGTTGACCTTGCCGGCTTTCTCGCCTGAGAAGAGCGTCAATGCATATGCAATAGTGTTGTAGATTTGCGCTTTGGGTTCTTCCTCTGCGGCAGTCGTTCCGGGAGTGGTCTCCTCGGGTGCGGGAGTCTCGGACTTGTTGAACAGACCTTTGACAAAGTTGAAAACGGTCGAGAAGTCAAGATTCTTGACGATCAAGCCTTGGAAGTTGAAGTTGAATTTGCCTGCAACATCGTTGCCATCTTCGTCCGTCGTGGGAGCTGTCGCCCAATAACGCTCGTCAAATGCCTCTTTGATCGCCGCAAGTTTCTCGTCGGCGAGCATGCCGTCGATCATGTTGCCAATGGGGCCTGCAAGGAGCATGTCATATGCGGAAAGGTCCGCCGCACCGCTCGCTTGAAGCAGATATGTCGTTGCGTCTGTTCTTATGGACAATGTGCCGTTTGTGTAGCTCAGCTCAAGAGGCATTGCCGCGCCATACAGATATTCCTCACTGTAAGTCGTGTCAAGGTGTCCTATCTTGAGCGCCGCATAAAGTTCTGTGCCGTTGTTTTCAACATTTGCAAGATCGAGTTTCGCATTTGCCGTCACATAGATGTCTGTGGGCCAATAGCTTGCAAGTGTGCCCGCAATAAGGAAGCCTTTGAGTTGGATGTGCTCGTCAACATTAAGTTGAACATTGTCCTTGTAACTGCCCATGTCATTCGGCAACACATTTTCACCTGTGCCGTCTTGGAGGTTGAGGTGCTTGATGTTTATCTGCACGAAGGGATACTCTTTGGAAGAGCCTGCGCCGGGGAGGGAGGCATACAGCTCGTTTGCCTGGTCCACGATGAGGTCCAAAGACACTTTCACGCCGTCCTGCAGCCTGTGATTTGAATCTGCGTCAAAGGAGACTTTGGCGTCAAGTTATGTGCAATATCTGCGTAAAATTGGTGGTTTTTACGAAGATATCGTTGTTTTTTACGAATAGATGACTTTTTTGAGGTCAAATTTCGGGAAAAATTTGCGGCTGATTTTGACTCTTAAAACACTCGAAAAATTTTTTTAAATAATTTTTTGCGGTAAAAAAGCCCCCCCTTATCGCGATCTTATGAAAAACAAATCGCAACGTAAGTTTGCGGGACAATAAAAGTCCCGCATGGAGTGTGTACGGGACGGAAAAACTCACTATATATGCACATTTTTGAGAAAATTTTGCAAAATTTCTCACTACGTTTGCACAAAAAAGCAAATACGGACGTCGTTTAAAAACGGAGCGGCAAGACGTCACTTTGTGTTGTATTCTTTCATAACGCGCTCGATGTTGCGTTTGTTTTCCTTGTCCTTGATGGCGGCGCGCTTGTCGTGCAGCTCCTTACCTTTGCAGACGCCCAGCTCTATCTTGACGAGAGCTCCCTTGAAATATATCTTGAGAGGGACGAGCGTGTAGCCCTTTTGCTCCACCTTGCCGCGCAGCCTGTTGATTTCGTACTTATTGAGGAGGAGTTTGCGCGTACGGCGCGGGTCGGGATTGAAATAGCTTCCCATCTTGTAGGGGGAGATGTGCGCGCCGATGAGGAAAGCCTCGCCGTTTTTGATTATGACAAAGCTGTCGCGCAAGTTGACTCCGCCCTGCCTTATCGACTTGACCTCGCAACCCACGAGAACTATGCCCGCTTCGTATGTGTCCTCCACAAAATAATCATGGTAGGCTTTTTTGTTTGTAGCGACAATTTTGTCCATACTCAAATTATATCCTTTCCGGCGCGTATTTGCAAGTGGCATATGCGTATGTGTCCCGCCGTCCGCACGAAAATATTGTCGATATGCATAAAAAAACGGCCCGACAAGCGAGCCGCGTATGACGATAGAACTCAGTCCGCAATGCCGACTGCGAAGCATATGATCGCGCAGACCATGATGAACACGAACAGCCCGAGGGTTATCTTTTTGAGCAAGCCCTCTTTGCCGCGCTCCTTATTCTTGCCATAATAGGTGTCGGAGGAGCCGGATATGACGCCGACGTCGTCGTTTGTGCCCTTTTGCATCATGATGACGACGATTATCGCAATGGACGCAATGACCATAAGTATGCCAAACGCAAGCTTGACATTTGTGCGGACTTCATAGGCGATCTCGCCGAGAAGTGAACTGAAATTTAACGCGATCGAATTCAACATTTATTGAACCTCCGATTTGTACTTATCGATTTTAGCATACGGCGCCTGATTTGGCAAGCATTTTGCGCAAAAAATATTTATGTGGGTTTTAAGAGTAGGATCTATATAAACCGCGGAAAGCCCTTCGCTTTATACGGCGGCATTTGCATTTTGCGCAAATTTGAAATCAAAGGACAAAAATCGCCGAGGGATGGTCACCTTTTCCGCGCGCCGCATATACTGTTTGCACGGAGATGTAATATGGAAAATTTCAAATTCGCAAGCGAACTGCCCTACCCCGAAGTCCAAGCCGAGGACGCGCTGTCAGAGGCTAAATTGCTCATGCCGAGCTACGCGGGCGCGGGGAGCGAGCTCACCGCAATAATGACCTACAGCTTTCAGAGTTTCATATCCCCCGAGGACGGCGAGCTGAGACGCGCGCTTTCGGGCATAGCGAGGTGCGAAATGAGACACTTCGAATTGCTTGGACGGGCGATATTCAAGCTCGGCGGCTATCCCATAATGGGCGCGCGCACCTACCATAGCGGGAGCATGGTCAACTACACCCTCGACCCGCACAAATACCTCATGCAGAACATAGCGGCGGAAGAGGCGGCTATCGTCGGATATGAGCGCACCGTGCTGAATTTGCGTAGCGAGAGCGTGAAACTGCTCATCGAACGCATAATACTCGACGAGGAGCTGCATATAGGCATTTTCAAACAGCTTTTGAATATACTGTAAGCGCTAATATGTTTACAAAAAACGGCTTTTACACATACAAAAGCGGACTTTTAAGTCCGCTTTTTGACAAAATCGTAAATTTGAGGCATAAGCTCTTTAAGGACGTCGCAACAGGCGAAATACTCTTCCTCTCCCTCGCCATACGGGTCGGGTATATCCTTGCCCGCGATGTCGAAAATGCTGTAGATATTGCTTGGCTCCGGGCGCATTGCCCTTAGCGCGTCCGCCTGCGCCCTTGTCATTGTGAAGGTGACGTCTGCACTATCGAGCATAGCCTCGTCCACCTGTGTCGCCTTCTTCTTTTTCGGTCTTAGCCCCGCTCGCCTCAGCGCCGCGAGCGCATATTCAGACGTCTCCTCGTCCTGCGCGAATACCCCCGCGCTCGTCGCCCTGTAAAAGCCGCGCTTGCGCGCATACGCGTTGAAGAGCGCCGCCGCCATGGGACTGCGGCAAGTGTTGCCCGTGCACACGAAAAGCACCTTCATACGCGCTTTCCTCCCGCCGCCTTGAACACCCTGTTCATAACGGACGGCGCGATGTCGCACCCGACAAGCTCCTCGATGATGATGAGGTCGTAGCTTTTTTCCGCAACGTGCAATGCGGCATAGATATTTCGCGCATAGTCCTCGCCCGTGACCCCGAGGGATATCTGTGCCCTGTCGCGTACGCTGTCCCTATAAATATCGCGCGCGACGATGACGGGATGTCTGCCTTCAGATATGGCTTTGTCGTACGCGCTGACGGCGTGATGTATGTCCTGCGCGGTAACAGTCTCGACTTTCGGGCAGTAGTGCGCGTATTTCATGCCGGGAGCCTTCGCGACGCGGATGATCTTGCCTTGCAGGCTCACCTCTCCCAAGATCTCGGCGAGCATATTCGCCGTGACGGCGCCCGGGCGCAATATCGTTGGTATGTCTGAGGTCAAATCGAGCACTGTGCTCTCAATGCCTACCTTGCACGGCCCGCCGTCCATAATCAGCTTTACGCTGTCGCCTATGTCCTCCTGTACGTGCTCGGCGAGCGTGGGGGAGATATGTTTTGACCTGTTTGCGGACGGCGCGGCGAGAGGATAACTTCCCTCTATAAGTTCGCGCGCGTATATATTGTCGGGCATGCGTATGCCGACGGTGTCTCCGCCCGCGGTGACAATGCTCGGGATCTTGTCGCTCTTTTTGAGTATGACGGTGAGCGGCCCCGGCATAAAACGCGCCGCAAGTATATAAAATGCCTCGGGAATATCGACGGCTATGTCGTCCACCTGTTTCAAACTCGAAATATGCACGATGAGAGGATTGTCCTGCGGCCTGCCCTTCGCCTCGAATATCTTCGCTACCGCCGCCGCGTCAAAGGCGTTCGCGCCCAGCCCGTAGACGGTCTCCGTGGGAAAAACAACGAGCTCACCCGATTTGATGAGCTCGACCGCTTTGTCTATCGCATATTGTGCTTTTATTATCTCTGCCATATCAGATGAGCCTGTAAACGGCGAAAGTGATGTCGCCCGTATTGCCTTCCTGCTTTTCAAACACGAACATGTCCGACGGGGAGCTTATGCAAGAATACAGCTTGCTGCCCGACGCCATTGTCGCGGGGATGATGACGCTGTCGCTGTATTTTGGCGAATAATTGCGAACGCCGTACTTGTACCTGGCGGCGCCGCTGCCCTCGCCTATGTCCACTCTGAACATATAGCACCCCATCTCGCAAATAGCGTACGTTATGCTTGTTGACGACGATGAGTTGTATGCCATATCCGAAAACGGCATTGCCGTCGTGATATTGCCGTCCTTGTCTATCATCTCGGCTTCGGCAATTTCCTTTCCGTCCGCCCCGATGAGGCGCAAATAGCGCGTAGACGTGCTTTCGCCCTCGTTGCCCGCTTTGCCGTAGCGCCTGCCGACCGTGTATGCGCCGCGATATGGCTTGAGCATCTCGTAATCGAAGGGCACGATCAGATTCCCGACTGCGTCGTATGCGCCGAAAAGCGACGAGGACGAACTTGTCCCGGGCATCTCGACCATCATGATGTTGCTGTTGAACTCCTGCTTTATGACGGCGGAGCGGTCGTCATGCCACAAAAGTTTGCCACTCGCGTCGTACACATTCATCGCGCTCTGCTTGTCGGGAGAATAATATTTTCCGCTCACTCCGTACATCAACAGGTCGAAACACTCCACCTTGTCCTTTTTCTGGTCCTTCACGGTCACGCCGAAGTTGTCCGAGAGCGACATTACGACGTTCAGGTCGCTGTCTATTATGAATTGGTCGTAACGCCCGAGCTTTTTGCCGCCCGACTCGTATATAGTGAGCCCGTAGGTCACATAGGTATAGCCGTCCTTGAGGTAGGGGCTGACGTCCACGCTCACATTCGCCCTTTGCTTGTAGCTATTGTTTGTGAGATCGTTGAAAACCCTGTCCTTTCCGACTTCCGTAAAGGCGTCGCTGTCCGCATTGTACACGCCGTGTTTTAGGTCAACATATTTGCCGTCTTTATAGTAGGTATAGTCAGTCCCCTCGGACACTTCCCAATCCTGGCAAACAAAGAATTTGCCGTTTCCGAGATAGGTGACTTCATCCGTATAATTTGTCTTGTTGTTTGTGGTGAAAGTGCCCCTCGACGTAGATTCTATGCTCTGCGCGCCGCCGCTCGGAGCATGGTCGGGGACTCTGAAAATATATTCGCCGTTCGACGTCCCGCTTACGGTCGCGTACTTGCCGTCGAAACCGTCCACCTGCGAAAGTCCGACGGAACTCTTTATGCGGCAGACGAGCTCCCCTCTCTGCTGTTGATCGCCGTCATATGTGGGACGGTAGACGGAGACGTAGCCGCTCTGTCCGTTGTGGTCATAGTCGTAATGCACTGCGATGAGCCCCGCGCACAGTATCTTGATGACGTTGTCTATCTTTGCACCGTTCGTGTCGGAATATCCCGTGGAATCCTTTCCGTCAGACGCGCCGAGTTTGGAGCGGGACAAAACTTCCCTGCCCGTTTTTACGTCGAACGCGCCCGCCGTGCCGTCGTCAAAGAGGCATACTATGAGCCCTTCCTTGTAGCGCAGAGCGCGTATGCCCTGCGACGGCGTAAACATCATACCTTTCATCATGCCGTTCTTATAATCTGTATCGTCGCCGCACTTTACGACGGACAGTTTTGCGCCGCTCCCTTCCTTGAGGCTGACGACAAAGGCGTCAAGCTCGGGTATGTAGCCTACGTCGCTGTTTTCGGCGGGATCTGTAGGCGAGGTTTGCGCCGTTGAATTCGTATAAACTTCCCAACCCGCGGGCAGTGTGAACTCGAACTTGCTCGAAGTGAGCTCTCCGAAATCTTCTCTCGACTTGAAAATATCCGCTATGCTTTTCTGCTTTGACTTGTTGCATGCGGCAAGCAGAGCCGTGCAAGTCAACGCTACGACAAGCAGCGCGGCAACTGCGATCATCCTTGAAATTATACGTCTGTTTTTCATATCTGCTCCGTCAAAAAACGTGTGTTTATTTTTACTCCCAACATTAAATATACAAGCTCGATGAGGCGGATGTTTGCCCTTATGCCCGACGTCTCGCCGCCGCTCTCCCCCGCGAGAAACGTGCGCATCCCTGCGTCGATCTCAATGGCGTGTTCATCCGCGCAATGTTTGCAAACTATGCCGTCCGCCTCGCTGAAATACGCATCTCCGTCAAGCAGCATGCCGCATACGTTGCACTTGGAAAAGTCCAGGCTGCTGCCTCCCGCCTCGAGCGCGCCGAGCAAAAAGTCCCTGACCGCGGTTGACGGGTCTTCTGTCCCCTCCGCGAGCGCCGTGAGCGCTTTGAGCGCGCATAGAAAGACTTCGGGCGACGGCTCCTCGCTCAGCCTCGCAAGCGCATCAAGTATAAGGCAACCGTCATAGTAGCAGTTTATGTCCGCAGTTATGCCCGAAAAGTTCTCTATCTGGTCGCACTCGACGATGACATAACGTCCATTCCTTCCCGCGAGCACATAGTCGCCGAAATTGAATGGCTCCGCGGCATATCTGAGTTTTGCGCCGCGCTTGAGACATCCCTTTGCGGTGGCGGTGATCTTTCCCGTCTCAACGCCGACAAGAGTGACGATCATATCACTCTCACCGTACGGCACCGCTCTCACCGCGATCGCTTTTAGCTTTAAGCTGTCGGACGTCATTTGCCTTCAGCCCTTACTCATATGCGCTTTTCGGGGCTGTCCTCTTCTTTCATAGTGCGATACAGAGTGTACCACTCGATATCGCCCGTCCTTCTGAACATTTGCCAAAGTTCATTACTGTCCATAACCATAGCTTGTTTCAAAAGGAAATTTTTATGCGCTCAATCCTCTTTCAAGTCCTTGATGTCGTAACCCAGCTCACGCATGACGAGATCGCTGTCCCGCCACTCGTCCTTTACGCGCACATACAGCGTCAAAAACACCTGCATGCCCACCATATCTTCAAGGTCCTTGCGCGCGGCGGTCGCTATCTTTTTGAGCGTCTGACCGCCCTTTCCAATGACGATCGCCTTGTGGGACTGCTTTTCGCATATTATGTCCGCGTCTATGTCCACGATATCCTTGTCCTCTCGCTGCTCGAATTTGTTGATGTAAACACCAATGCCGTAGGGCACTTCCTTGTCGAGCAGATAGAGCGCCTTCTCCCTTATTATCTCCGTAGCCATAAAGCGCATGGAACTTACGGTGTACTCATCCTCGGGATACAGCGGCACGCCCTCGGGGAGCATGCCCGCAAGTTCCGCCATAAGCGGCTCCAGATTTTCCGCCTTTTTTGCGGATATGGGCACGACCGCGCGCAACCCTTCAACGGAGTTGAGCTTTTCAAGCGCGGAAAACAGAGTCTCCCTCGTCACGCTGTCCTGCTTGTTGAGCGCGACGACGGTGGGTGCCTTTTTTGCGGTGTTTTCGAGAAATTTGTAGTCCTCCGCTCTGAGTCCCTTCGCGGCGTCTATGACGTAAACTATGCCGTCCACGTCCTTAAGCCCGCTCTGCACGGACTTCATCATGTATTGCCCGAGCTTGTTTTTTGCCTCGTGTATGCCCGGGGTGTCGATGAGTATCATCTGATAGTCCTCGGCGTTTATTATGCCAAGCAACTTATTTCTCGTCGTCTGCGGACGCCACGATACGATGGACACCTTCTCGCCCACAAGCGCGTTGACAAGGGTGGATTTGCCCGCATTTGCAAGCCCCGCTACGCATATAAATCCGCATTTGAAATTTTCTTTCATTCTTTCCTTCCGTCTCTGAATTTTTTTTATTATTCGCAACCTGTATTTGTTTTTTTTGGTCTATGTTGTTTTTTTGATTTACGTTTAGTCGCTTTGCCGCATTGCCGTTATGCTTTGAGCCCGACTCTTCCCATGATCGCGCGTTGGCGCGCCGTCATAACTTCCTCGTCCTCGCTTTTGATATGGTCGAACCCGAAAAGATGCAACAGCCCGTGACAGGTTAGAAATCCGAGTTCCCGCTTGTAGCTGTGTCCGAGCTCTTCCGCCTGTTCCGCCGCCCTCTCGCGGCATATGAGTATGTATCCCAGCATCACGCGATTGCCGTCCCTGTCCGCGTCCGAAAAGTCGTCCTCGCTCACGGGCGGTCTAAGCCCCTCGAAATAAGGAAAGGACAGCACGTCCGTGACTTTGTCCACGCCTCTTTGCTCCGCGTTGACTTTTCGTATCGTTTCCGCGTCCACTATGCTCACCGAGGTCTCGAAAAAGTCCATCTGTCCCAGCTCATCGAGCACCGCTCTTTCCACCCTCTTCATGAGGCTTTTTTCAAAAAATTTCGCACCTTCTACAAAAAGCATATCAATCCTTCTTGCGCTTGTCGTAATCCACGCGGCGATGGTGTATGGAGGGCAAGACCTCGATTATCGTGCGCTTTATGACGGCGATATCGCCCATAGTGATGGGGCATTCGTCGAATTGCCTCAGCTCTATCTTCTCATCCACGAGTTTATTGATACGGTTGACGTACTCCTCGCGCGTGTCTGGAGTGAACGCGCGCATCGCCGCCTCAATGGTGTCCGCGACCATGATTATAGCGGCGATCTTCGTCTGCGGCTTAGGTCCCGCATAGGTGTACTTGTTTACGGCAAGCTCGCCGTCCTCTCTCAAGGAGAGCGCCTTGCGGTAGAAATATCCGACGGGCGCGGTGCCGTGGTGTTGACGGCAGATGTCCACGATCTCGCTCGGCAGCTTGTTCTGTCTTGCGAGTATCTCGCCGAAGAGCGTATGCGAGGTTATCATGCTCACGCTGACTTCGGGAATGAGCTCGTCATGCGGGTTATAGGAGGATTGGTTCTCGCTGAAATAGAGGGGCGCCTTCAACTTGCCTATGTCGTGATAATACGCCGCGCAACGCGCCATATTCGGATTTTCGCCTATCGCGGAGGCGCACGCCTCGGCAAGGTTGCCCACGACGAGCGAGTGGTTGAATGTGCCGGGAGCCTCGCTCGCAAGCCTCTTGAGCAGAGGATTTGACAGATTGCAAAGTTCACTCAATCTGAAATCGTCCGCGATGTTGAATATCCCCTCGAATATTGCTACGAGCGGCATGAAGAGGAGCGCCGCCGCCACCGCGGAGCCGTAGCTCCACACAAAGTGCCAAAACAGATTTATCGACACGTCTCCGAGCGCAAGCGTGACCGCGATGACTACGGGTTGCATGATGAGAGGGCTGAACAGCGCCATTATCAAAAACTTGAGGCGGTTATAGTGCTTATGCACAAAGAAATTGACGACGAGCGCGATGAGCGCGTTGCATATCGCCGCCGCGACAACAAGGCTTATGTCATAGCTCCCGCCCGAAAATACGTATGTCAAGACGACTAATATCGCGACGAGCGCGGTAGTAAGCGTGGCGGATCTCCTGCCAATGAGCTCGATTATCACGAGCGTGGCAAGCGTGAGCGGCATTGCGAACACATTGAGCATTTTGGAACCCACCATAGACACAATGTAAGTTATCACGGCGATTATCGTGCAAAGCCAATAGTCTCTGACCGGCTTGCCGTCCTTGCCCGTGAACCTGTAAACGCCCGCAAACAACAGTAGATTCACCCCAAACGTAGTCACAAACAGCCCCACCGTCTTGGACACGGCGGAAGGCTTGAACGCCGCAAGGAAGTCGCTTGCCATGAACAGCCCGAACAGCGCGCATGCAAACGTCGCGATAACGACGCCCGCGATACACTGTCCGAAACATCCGAAAAAGCGTTTGCGCGCAAGAATTTTCTTTTTTTCAACGACCGAAAGGTCTCTCACATCGTCAATCATAGTACGTCTCCGATTTATTGCTCCATATCGGTATTTATATTATTTTTTTATCGCTTTTGTTGTCGCCACCCTTCTCGAAACGGTCGTACGCCTCGATTATCCTTGCGACGAACTCATTTCTCACGACGTCCTTTGAGGTGAGCTCCACGATCTTTATGCCTTTCACGTCCTTAAGCACAGCCATAGCGTGCTTCATTCCGCTCAGCTGTCCCTTGGGAAGGTCTATCTGCGTGATGTCGCCCGTGACGACTATCTTGCTACCCTCGCCCATCCTCGTCAAAAACATCTTCATTTGCTCGGGCGTGGTGTTTTGCGCCTCGTCAAGGATAATAAAGCTGCCGCTCAGCGTCCTGCCCCTCATATACGCGAGAGGCGCCACCTCGATAACGCCCTTTTCAATGAGTTTTTGATAGGCGTCCTCGCCCAAAAACTCCCTTAGCGCGTCAAAAAGAGGCCTGAGATACGGGTCCACCTTTTCATTGAGGTCCCCGGGCAAAAAGCCGAGTTTCTCTCCCGCCTCCACTGCGGGACGCGTGAGGACTATCCTGTCCACCTCGCCGCTCTTGAACGCTTGCAGAGCGAGCGCGACCGCAAGATAGGTCTTGCCCGTGCCCGCGGGGCCTACGCCGAAAACGACGCCGTTCGACTTTATGGCGTCAACATACGCCTTCTGTCCGAAGGTCTTTGCTCTCACGATCTTGCCGCGCGCCGTCACCGCTACCGCGCCCAGCATACCCTCGACGTCCGGTCTCTCGCCCGCCTTGACTCTGTCTATGACGGACTCCACCTGCGCGGAGGATATGGGGTGCTTGACGGCAAGCTGCTCCAAAGCGCAAAGCGCGCTCATCGCGTCCTCGACCGCCGCCACCTCGCCCTTCACGGTGAGACAGGCGCCTATCGCAAGAATATCTACGCCGAAAGCCTCGCCGATACGCCTTATATTTGCGTCCAGCTCGCCGAAAACGCTGACCATCGTCTCGTAATTTTCAAAATATTTTTCTCTTGTTTCAGTCATTTACTCCTTCCCGCGGAGTTACGTGATGAGCACCTCCGCCTCTATCGTTACGCTTACTTTTCTGCCGTCTTCCACGCGCGCGACATCGCTGTACACCGCGGCGATATCCGCTTGCTCCTCTAACTCTGCAAGGAGCGAGGAATACACCTCCGCCACAAGCTGTTCGTCCGACCTTGTCTCCTCCGCCTCGACGACGGCGAGCTCGCGAAATTCATATGTATAGGTCTCTATGGGGAGCAAAAACCCCATTTCCGACTTCGTCACGCAAAGCTCATAGCACTCGTACGGGCTGTTCGGCGCTTTTGGGACTTTGCCGAAGAAGGCGAGTTTCGCGACGCGTTTCACCGCCCCGTAGCTCTTTTTTAGCACGACGTCTCCAAAGAAAACTTCCCTCTTCAACAGCACTTTGCCGTACGCCCTGCCCTTTGCCTCGACGGGCAACTTGTCCTCGCCGAACAGCACGTAGCCGTCTATGACGACGTCGCCCTCGCGCACCACGTCTCCGTATTTCACTTGCGCGGTGCCGCCCTCGACTATGACGCGCGTGACGGTAGCAAGTCGCTTTGCCGCGACGGCGGAGCCCTCTATCTCCCAAAGCCTGTCGGGGGCGAGCTCCCGCTTTATCAGCACATTCACATGCGTCCCGTGCCTTTCAACTCCCGCAAACGCCACGCCCTCCAACTCGAGCAGCCGTTTGCTTACGGCGTCCTCGTCGAATGAGGGCAGCCACTTTCCTTCCGCTATGCCGAACGAGGATAGTATTTGCTCTACCTCGGCGTTTAATGCGCCCGGCAGCGCGCCGTCCACGCCCGAAATGTCTATGCGAGTGACAAGGGAGGGATACGCCGCGATGAGCGCGGCAAATATAACTATCCCGACTATGAGCCCTACGCGCGCAAGCACTCTCGCGAGCGCGGGCGCGGCGCCTGAATACCCTAGTATTTTATAATCATAGCATAGATTGTCCAATAACGCAACGATTTGCTGCAAAAGTTTTGCTGGCACAAAAAAGCGAACTCCTTCCTCGCTTACGGCGACGTCGCTCACGCGGCATATCTTGCCTATAGCGCTGAGCGCCCTCACTCCGCCCTTGCCCTTGACGAACAGGGACGCCTTGCCGTATTTCAGCGCGAACGCGGGCAGTCCGCTCTTCCTCCGCGCCTTTCTTTTGCGCGGTCTCTCCTTTTTTTGTTTTTTCTCTTCCTTTTTGTCCGCGCTTTCGCTCTCGTAAAAGTCGGAGTCGAAAAACACCTGCCTCTTTATTTCGCGCTCTCCCGACTTGCTCTCGGACATTTCCTGTCTGCTTTTCGCTCCACTATTCAAAATGCAGCCCTCCCATATGCCCCGTAATGAAGATGTCTCCGCCGCCTATCTCCGCGATCTTCAACCCCTCGCCCTCGATAGACAGCGTCTCCCCATGCAGCTTGAGCGTGACGCTGGTGCTGTCCGCAAACAGCACGTTTTTGACCCCGCTCACGACAAGCTTATCCCTTGACAGCATACAAACGGAAAATGCAAACAGCTCCCCCGCGGGGGCAAGCTTCTCCCTTATCTCGTCCTTAAACATACAAAAATTTTATGAGGCGTACGCAAATAATATGCAAAAGCGGCGTTCCCCAAAGCGCCGCTTTAATATCGTTTTCAAATCGCAAGATCGCGACTTTAACTTTGTGTTTTGAGGCTTTAAACCCGTGTTTTTGTCAATTACCTTCTGCACGGATAGACCCGAGTTTTCGTCAATATCCGATCAGTCCTCCGTCGTCGGATCCGCCGTCCTCCTCGCCGTCCGCGCCGAACATATCCGTATACTCATCCTCGTCCTCGACAAAATCATCATACTCCTCGCCGTCGAACGCGGGAGCCTCGCGCACTTCGCTGAGTCCATCTTCCATATCGCCGAAAGCTTTGAAACCTCCGTCGGGCTCATCGCTCTTTGCTGGCGCGACGTATTCTTCTTCGTCCGCAGGCGCGTCATACTCATCGGGAGGAGCAACGCTGTCATCGGGAGGAGGCGTGGGCGCAGACGCGCCGTTTTCATCGCTTCCGTCTTGCGGCGCGCTCGAAACCGTCTGCGTGGCAGGCGCGGGCGTAGCGGGTTTTTGAGGCTGTTGCGTATATTGCGGGGCGCCTCCGCCGCCGACGTTCGCACCCTCGGGCATCTCTCTGAACGTCGTTGTTTCGCCCTCCCATTCAAGCCAAATATCCTTGAGCGGACCGTTTCTGTTCTTTCTTATGAGCAGTTGTATCTGGTTTTCGGGCAGCGCGTCGTTGTAGCTTGAGGGATTGTGCAAAAACATGACGACGTCCGCGTCCTGCTCTATGGAGCCTGATTCTCTCAAATCGGAGAGTTGCGGCTCCTCCTTGCGCTGAACGGCGCCGCGCGACATCTGGCAAAGCGTAAGTATGGGCACGCCCAGCTCGCCCGCGTATATCTTCATCATACGCGACATCTCGCTGACCTCTATCTGTCTCGACTCGTAGCCCCTGGACGCTCCGCCCTTCATGAGTTGCAGGTAGTCCACTATGACGAGGTCAAGCCCCTGCTCGCGCTTTAACCTGCGGCACTTCGAGAGTATGTCGCCCGGGGTATTCTGCCTGTAATCGTCAATGAATATCTTCGCCTCGGACAGCCGTCTGAACGCCGCCATAAGTCTGCCGCTCGCGTCCCCTTTGAGACCGCCCAAACTGTCCATTTCGTCAAAAGTGACGCGGGACTCATAGGCGAGCATACGCTTTGCAATGAGGGGCGCGTCCATCTCCATGGAGAATATCGCGACCGTCTTTCCCTTGAGCGCGACGTTGACCGCGACGTTGAGCGCGAACGCCGTCTTGCCTACGCCGGGGCGCGCGGCAAGTATGATGAGTTCGCCGGGTTTCAAGCCCTTCGTGCTCTTGTCGAATTGCGCGAATTGCGTATTTACTATGTTTTGTGGCCTGTTGCCGATCTGCGCGTCCTGTATGATGTTCATAGCCTCGGCAAACGCGGTCTCGCCCTTGACGAGCGTCTTTTCGGAGTTCTCGTCGGAGATCTGATATACAAGCCTCTCCGCCTCGGCGAGCGCGGCAAGCCCTTCTTCGGAGTCGTATCCCGCTTTGACTATCTCGTTGCCCGCGTTTATTACCCTGCGGATGAGCCCGTCCCTGCGCAGCATATCGGCATAATAGCCTCCGTTTGCGGAGGAGAGCACGCTCTCGGCAAGCTCGCTGAGATAGGCGACGGAGCCGACTTCGTCCAACTTGCCCTGTACTTCCAAAGCGTCCGCGACGGTCACGGTGTCTATAGGACTGCTCTTCTCGTGCAATCCGCGCATAGCGCCCAATATGGTGCGGTGCTTTTCAACAAAAAAGTCGTCCTCTCTGAGGCGCGGAATGAGGTCGTCCGCGGCGCGGTTGTCTATGAGAATAGAGCCGAGCACAGCCTGTTCGGCTTCGACGTTTGCGGGCATAGCCCTCGTTACTTTCTTTTCTTCAATCTTTTTCGGCATAGGTCTCCTCTTGAGGCAAAGCCTTCTCTTTTTTGTGCATATGTACGAGATATGCGCCCATGAGCGCGGCAAACAGCGCTATGCCCGCCGCCACGAGCAAGGTATACCAATTTGCAGTGTTTTGCGTGCGCTGGGATATTTCAAACTCCTGCGCGCCCTCGCCCTCGAGCGGCAACATGTCCACATAGCCGCTCCCGCTCGGATGTCTCGTGCCGTTTGTCACGATAGACTTATATATCGTAGCATATCTCATCACGACTTGCAAGCTTTGATATTTTTTGACGCTCTCGCCGCCGTCCTCGTCCTGCACCGTGCGGTCGAGCACTCCTCTTTTGCTCACGGCGTCGTATATTGCGGGGACGTCGAGCGCGACGGAAATGTTCGTTCTGTTGTAAAACAGCCCATCGCTTTTAAATACTCTCACACCCTCTAAGGTCAAGCCGTCAAGCCTCTGCTCCGCCGTGCCCGAGAGGGACACATGCGCGGTGACGGCAAGCGTATCGTCGTCATAGGTACAGCCCGCGAGATACAGCCCGTATCTGACGTTTGACACTTGCTCTTTTTTGTCGCAAGCCGCAAGCGAAAACAGCATAAAGAGGCAGACGAGTGCGGCAAAAACCGCACCTGTCCCCCGAATAATACCTTTTCGCCGCGTCTTTGTCATTGCTTAAAAGTCTCCTCGAGCTCTTTCAATGCGTCCGCAAATTCCTTCATCGCAAGCTTATAGGGCTTGTCGCTCTCGAGGTCTACGTCCGCAAGTCGGATGATGTCGAGCGGAGGCATGCTTCCGCCCGCGGAGAGAAATTTTTTGTACTTCTCGAAATAGGGCGCGCCCTGCTCGAGCAAGTTATTGGCAATGGACACCGCCGTCGTGATGCCCGTCGCATACTTGTACACATAGAAACTGTTGTAGAAGTGCGGGATCCTCGACCACTCGTAGCGGATGAGATCGTTGTGCTTCATAGACCTTCCGTAATATTTCTTGTTGAGGTCATAGTAGATGTCGCTGAGCCCCTCCGCGGTGATGGGCTCTCCTCTTTCGACGAGGCTGTGCGCCGCAACTTCGAACTCGCTGAACTGCGTCTGTCTGAACAGCGTCGTTCTGAACATATCCAGATAGTAGGTGAGCAGATATTGCCTGAACTCGCCCTTGGCGCTCCTAAGCAGATATTTGAGCAACAGCACCTCGTTGACGGTGGAGGCGATCTCCGCGCAGAATATCTCGTAACCCGCCTTTTGTTCGGGCTGGGCAAGGTTTGAATAGTAGCTGTGCATGGAATGTCCAAGCTCGTGCGCTATCGTGAAAACGTCGTGCACTGTCGAGACATAATTGAGCAATACGAACGGATGTACCCCGTACATCCCCCACGAATACGCGCCCGACCTCTTGCCCTTTGTCTCATAGACGTCTATCCAATTGTTTTCAAACGCGCTCGCGAGCACTTCTCCGTACTCCTCGCCCATGACGGCAAGCGCCTTTTTGACAAGCTCTTTCGCCTCTTCGTAAGGCATGGACAGCTCCTGCTCGGGCACGATAGGCACATACAGGTCGTACATATTCAGCGTGTTCAAGCCGAGCGCCTTCTTTCTGAGCGCGATATATCTATGCAGCGGTTTAAGTCCCTCATCCACTGCGCCGAGCAATTTTTTATAGCAGGTGGGCGGCACGTTTTCAAGATACATCGCATAGTCGAGCGAGCTTTTGAACCCCTTGACTTTTGCGAAGAACCAATCCTTCTTTACGTTTCCCGCATAGTTTGCCGCAAGCATGTTGATGTGGTCCTTGTACGCCGTAAACATGCTCTCAAACGCCTTTTTGCGCACTTTTTGCGAGGGGTTTTGCGTGAGTACGGCATACGCGCCGTGGCTCATCTCGTGCTTTACGCCCTTCTCGTCCACTACGGGTCTGAACTTGATATCCGCGTTGTCGAACATCGCAAATACGTCGTCGTTCGTCCCCGCGAACAGCCCCACCTCGCCCAAGATCTTCTCCTCTTTTTCGGAAAGTATGATGTCCTTGCTGCGTATCAAATTTTTGAAGTATACGTCATAGTCGGCAAATTTCGGCGACTTAGACAGCGCCTCGAGCTCCTCTATGGGCAGCGTGGCAACTTCGGGGTCCACAAAGGACGCGAGGCTCGAATACCTCACTATGAGCATCTCCGCCCTGTTGGTCATGCCTTGATACTTGCCATCTCGCGTATCGAGGTCGAGGTGGAGCTTTGCGTACTGATACAGCCTGCCTATGTCGTGTGATAGGCGCGAGCTAAACTCCAAACAATCGAAAAGCTTGTCCCTGTCCTTCAAAGCGCCCTTATACTCTGTTATGTGCGGGAGCCTCTCGTCGCATTTGAAAAACAGCTCTTCCCACTCGGAGTCGTCCTTGAATATCTCTTCAAGGCGCCACTTGAATTTTTCATCTATTTTGTCGCGTTCAGTCATATCGTGACCTCCTTATTATTTCTTTTTTTATCATTTCAAAGCATATCGCTCTATCGTTTCATTTAAAAAACGGTTTGCGCCCTATCAATCCAAAAACAGGTTGTCGCTCAAAAATTCGGGGGTGCAGGAGAGGTTCACGCCAAGCTTTCTCAGCGGATTTTCGTCCGCTTTTGAGAGTATATGCGTGGAGTGCGCCTCACAACCTTGAAGATATGCAAGTTGCTCTATCGCGCTTGCCGCGCTCGCGTCCGTCGCGGCGCAAATGGACAGCGCGAGCAACGCCTCTTCGAGCGTCAGCTTGTTTGAATTTTCCTTCAATATCTTTGTTTTCAGATCGAGTATGGGGCCGATGACATACGGCGAGATGAGCTTTTGCCTGTCGGGCATGCCCGCAAGCTCCTTGACGGAGTTGAATATGCACGCCGCCGCCGCGCTCATACGATCGCTGTTCTTGCCCGTGACTATCTTTCCGTTTGGCAGCTCGAGCGCGATCGCGCCCGCCCCGCCCGCTTTTTCGCTCTTCTTCTCCGCCGCGTCCACGACGGGCCTGTCGAGGGGACTTATCCCCAGCTTGGAGAGCAAAAATTCCAACCTGCTCACGGTGTCCGCGCTTGCCGCGCCAAGCTTGAAATCGCAAAGCGCCTTATAATATCTGCGCAGTACTTCCTGCTTTGACGCCTCCTTGCAAGCCTCGTCGTCGATTATGCAGTATCCAGCCATGTTGACGCCCATATCCGTGGGCGACTTGTATATGCACTCCTTGCCCGTGATCTTTGAGAGTATGCTGCTCACGACGGGGAAAACCTCTATGTCCCTGTTGTAGTTGACGGTGATCTTGCCGTACGCCTCGAGGTGGAAGTTGTCCACTTTGTTGACGTCCTTGAGGTCCGCCGTAGCCGCCTCGTACGCGACGTTTACGGGATGATTGAGGGGCAGGTTCCAAATTGGGAAGGTCTCAAATTTTGCATATCCGGCCTCCACTCCCCTCTTGTGCTCGTGATAGAGTTGGCTCAAACAGGTGGCGAGCTTTCCGCTGCCCGGCCCCGGAGCGGTGAGCACGACGAGAGGTCTCGACGTCTCGATGTACGGATTCGCGCCGTAGCCCTCGTCCGAAACTATGGTGTCTATCTCGTGCGGATATCCCTTTGTGGGACGGTGTATGTACACCTTCACTCCGCGGTTTTCAAGCTTGTTTTTGAAGGCGATCGCGCCCTGCTGATCCGTGAACATGGTGATGACGACGCAGTTGATGTATATCCCCATGCCGGAGATGTTGTCTATCATGCGCTCAACCTCGCTGCCGTAGGTGATGCCGTAGTCCGCGCGTATCTTGTTGCGCTCTATTGCGCCCGCGTTGACGCAGATGATGAGCTCCGCTTTATCCCTCAACTTTTGCAAAAGTTTGATCTTTGCCGCCTTGTCAAAGCCCGGGAGCACGCGGGAGGCGTGCAGATCGTCGAAAAGCTTGCCGCCGAATTCGAGATACAGCTTGTCGAAGTGGCTTATCCTCTCGAGGATATGCTCGGATTGCTTTTGCATGTACATTTCGCTGTCAAAACCGATTTTGTGCATAGTAGGTCGTCCTCTTTTATGAAAATGATGTGTATTTTTCTATTTTTATATCTTTGTCGTCCGCGAGCGCAAATCTTCACTTCTCTTGCGCCCGCGCGGAGTTTTTCCTTACAATTCCGTGAGCGGCACTACAAGCTCCACTCCCGAAATGCCCTTAAAGAGCGGCTTGCCCTTCGTGGTGCGCGTCTCGATGTTTATAGCCTCGGTGTTTACGATGCCGACCGTCCCGCCCGAAACGTACGCGAGGTCGTACGGCATCTTTACCGTGCCGATATAGAAAACTTCCGCTCCGTCTGAAAGTTCCACAAGCTTTATGCCCTTGAGATATCGCGACATGGGGTCAATAAGCGCGCTTATCACGCGTTTTGCATAGCCTTTGGAGGTGACGACGATTATCTCGCCTTCGTCCGAAGCCTGTCCTCCGAACGCCACGCTGTCGCCGTCGTTGAGTTTGACGCCCTTGACGCCCGCGGCGCCGCGCCCTTGCAACGGGACTTCCGTCGCCTTGTATGCGAGTACCTGCCCCTGTTTTGTGACCTCAAGCACATTCTGCTCGTCATCGACGAGTTCCGCGCCTATAAGCTCGTCCCCATCCGCGAGGTTTATCGCCTTTATGTACGTCTTGCTCATAGAGGAGAATTCGCCCGTCTCCACTCTCTTCACGACGCCCATTCGCGTGAACAGAAGCAGTTCGCCCTCCGGCGCGCCTTCGAAGAAAAGCAACTTGACGACAAACTCGCCCGTCTGCACGTCCTGATCCACCGCGCCTACCTTGAATGGCTTTTCGCGGAATTTCTTTTCGGGCAGGGCGCCCACGTCCAGCTTGATGAGGGTGCCGAAATTTGTGAAGGCATAGAGCGTGCCCTTGTTGTTGACGGAGAGCGCCTGTACGGGCAACGCGTCCTTTGGCAATCCGCTCATATCCTTACTTGCGATAGAATAGCTCTTTTGGGACATAAACCTGAGCTGTCCGTCGCAGTTGAGGGTTATTACGCCGTCGCGGTACGCTATCGCTTGCGCCTCGTCGGGCGCGGTGAAGTTCTCCTCCTCGTCGCCGTCCATGATGACTGTCATACGCGGGGAGGACTGCTCCTTCTTTATCTTGGACAGTTCCTCTTTGACTATCTCGAGCTGTTTCCGCTTTGAGGCGAGTATGCTTTCATACAGTGCGATCTTGCGCTTGAGTTCGGCAAGTTCGTCCTCCAGCTTTCCGACTTCCAGCCTTGCGAGGTTTTTGAGGCGCATATCGAGTATGGCTTGCGCTTGCGCGTCGCTGAGCCCAAACCGCGCGCGGAGGGTATCCTTCGCCTTCGCTGTCGTCTCGGACTCCTTGATTATCCTTATCACCTCGTCTATATTGCGTATCGCGACAAGCAAGCCTTCAACGATCTCCGCCCTCGCCTTCGCCGCCTTAAGATCGTACGTCGTGCGCTTGACGATGACGGTGCGCTGATACTCCACATAATAGTCGAGGTACGCCTTCAAACTCAGCTGTTCGGGCTTGCCGTTTGCGATGGCGACCATGTTCACTGAGTAGCCTATCTCGAGGTTTGTCTTTTTGAAGAGAAAATCTATTATCTTGTTGACGTCGGCGTCGCGCTTGCACTTGATGACGGCGCGCATGCCCATCTTGTCCGACTCGTCCACTATCTCGCTTATGCCGGCAAGCAGTTCCTTGTTCGCCTCTTTGAGGTCGGCTATCCTCGCAAGCAGTTCTGATTTGGACACTTGATATGGCATCTCGGTGATGACTATGTTCTTTTTGCCGTTGTCGTCGTTTTCTATGTGCAGGCGGGAGCGTATCTTTATGCGCCCCTTGCCCGTACCGTAAATCTCCTCGAGACTGTCTATCGGGATGACGAATCCGCCCGTCGGGAAGTCGGGGCCATGGAAGACCTTCAAAAGCTCCGCCGTAGTGATGTTCGGATCGTCAATGCGCGCAATTACCGCGTCTATGCACTCCCCCATATTGTGCGTGGGTATGTTTGTCGCAAGTCCGACCGCTATACCGTTCGCGCCGTTTACAAGCAGGTTGGGGAAACGCCCGGGGAGCGTATTGGGCTCCTCAAGGCTGTCGTCGAAGTTGGGCTGCCAAACCACCGTCTCCTTGTCGATATCGCGCAGGAGTTCGAGCGCTAGCGCGCTCATCCTCGCCTCCGTATACCTCATTGCCGCCGCGCCGTCGCCGTCCACGCTGCCAAAGTTGCCGTGTCCGTCCACCAGCGTCATGCGCATCGCAAAGGGTTGCGCCATCCTGACCAGCGCGCCGTATACGGAGCTGTCGCCGTGCGGGTGATACTTGCCGAGGCAGTCGCCCACTATGCGCGCGCACTTCTTGTGCGGCTTGTCGGGAGTGAGCCCCATCTCGTGCATGCTGTACAGCACCCTGCGCTGAACGGGTTTGAGCCCGTCCTCTACGCGCGGTATCGCCCTGTCCAAAATGACGTTTTCGGAGTACGGTATCATGGAGTTGTGCATGACCTCTTCAAACACCGTATCCAGCACCGTCTGATTGTAGATTATTTCCTTTTGTCTCTGCTTTGCCATAATATTTTCCCAAGTTTGCGCTTTTTGTTTTACGATTTATTTTCCGCCTTTTGCCCGAATATGCCTTACTCGTCCGACTTGCCAGATATCTTGAAACTGTCCACCTTGTTGAAATCCGCGTATTTATAGATGTAGTCCTTTCTTATGTTGCTGTCGTCGCCCATTAGTATGGTTATGCGCTTGTCCGCCATCGCCGCGTCGTCTATGGTGACGCGGGTGAGCGTGCGTTTTGCGGGGTCCATAGTGGTGTCCCAAAGCTGTTCCGGATTCATCTCGCCAAGACCCTTGAAACGCTGCAGGAGCGCGTTTTTGCCCATCTTTTTTTGTCCCTCGACGAGCGCCGCGTCGTCATAGCAGTAGAGTATCTCGTCCTTCTTTTGCAGCCTGTAAAGCGGCGGCATTCCGATATACACGTGTCCCTCCGTGATGAGTTGTCGCATATATCTGAAAAAGAATGTCAGCAAAAGCGCCCTGATGTGCGCGCCGTCCTGGTCGGCGTCCGCCAAAATTATCACCTTGTCATATCTCAAAGACGTGATATCGAAATCGGGGTCTATGCCCGTTCCGAGCGCGCTTATGAGAGTCGCAAATTCCTCGTTTGCGAGTATCTTCTCAAGGCTCGCCTTCTCCACATTGAGTGGCTTGCCCCTGAGCGGCAATATAGCTTGGAAAAACCTGTCGCGCGCCTGTTTCGCGCTGCCGCCCGCGCTGTCGCCCTCGACGATGAAAAGTTCGTTTATGGTGGCGTTTTTGCCTGAACAGCTTGCGAGTTTGCCTACGAGGTTGAGCCCCTGCAACTTGTTTTGTTGACGGCTCAAGTCCTTTGCGCGCTTTGCCGCCTCTCTCGACTTTGCCGCGCCCATCGCCTTTGCGATGATCTTCTCCGCCGTCGCCTTATATCCCCTTTGCAACAGCAATTCCGCAAGCTTTTCGCTCACGAGGTTTTCCACTTTGGGGCGTACTTCGGGATTGCCCAACTTGCCCTTCGTCTGTCCTTCGAATTGCACGTTTTGCATCTTTACGGTGATGACCGCGACCATGCCCTCTCTGAAATCCTCGCCGAGCAGGTTTGCCTGTTTGTCCTTGAGTATGCCGTTTTTGCGCGCGTAGTCGTTGAAAACCTTTGTCACCGCGCTCTTAAATCCGACCTCGTGCGTGCCGCCCTCCGCCGTGGGGATGTTGTTGACATAGCTATAAATATTTTCGGTGTAAGCTTCGGTGTGCTGTATCGCCACCTCAACCTCGAATTTGTCCTCCTTCGCCTCGACGTAAAGCGGCTTATCATACAGCACCGTCCTGCCCTCGTTGAGGTATTGCACATAGTCCGCGATGCCGCCCTTATAGCAGAATACGTCGTGCCTGTCCGTACCCCCGTCAAGCGGCATGCGCAGGTCGTCAATGACTATTGTCATACCCTTGTTGAGGTAGGCTACGTCGCGCATGCGCTCCGCAACGGTGGCGTAATCGAATTTTTCCTTGCCGAAAACGCGCTCGTCGGGTTTGAAGGTGACGGTGGTTCCCGTCCCCTTTGTCTTGCCTACGACGGTAAGCGGAGTCTTGACTATGCCGCTCTTTATCTTTGTGCCTATCTGCGGAGAATAAAATTCAATGCGATACAAACTTCCGTCGCGCTTTACTTCGACGTTGAGCCATTCGCTGAGCGCGTTCGTGACGGACGCGCCCACGCCGTGCAGACCGCCCGAAAAGCTGTATTGATCGTTGTCGAACTTCGCGCCCGCATGCAGCTGCGTAAAGACGACCTCTACGCCGCTCACCTTGAGCTTGGGGTGCTTGTCCACGGGGACGCCGCGGCCGTTGTCCGTCACTCTTGCGACGTTGTCGTCGAGGAGCTCTATTTTTACGGTGTCGCCAAAGCCGTTCGCCACCTCGTCCACGCTGTTGTCGATGATCTCCCACAAGATGTGGTGCATGCCCTTTGCGCCCGTCGTGCCGATGTACATGCCGGGACGCTTTCTTACGGCGTCCAGCCCCTCCAACACGCGGATGTCTCCCGCCTTGTAATCTTGATTTGCCATGTCTACCTTTTGTGCCTGAAAATCGCACGCATACAATATAATGTGTATATTATAGCATACCCGCGCGCGTCGCGCAACCCAAAACAACTCGAAAAACATTTAATTTTCAAAAGAAAAAATCGTCAAGAGGATAACTGAAAGTCCATTAAATCTTAACGCACCCTATGTCCAAACGTTCTTATACCCGCCATCCGCAGTGTCCGAGCGATTAACACGCCCCCTGTCAGAGCGTATTTTTAATGTCACTCCGAGCGCAGTCGAGGGATCCCCAAGTCCTCACCCCACACACAATCACTTAAGTATTAAATCTTCTTTTCCAGCTCTTCAAGCAAATCTATCACGCGCTTGCGAAGGAGGGGATGCAGTTTGTATGGGGCAAGCTCAGCGAGCGGTTTAAGCACAAAAGCGCGGTTTATCATGTCATAATGAGGTATTGAAAGCCCGTTTTTGTCATAAACGATGTCGTCATAAAAGAGTATATCGATGTCGAGAGTGCGGTCTCCCCACCTCACGTCACGCGTCCTGCCCGCCGCCTTTTCTATGCCGTTGACCCTGCGTAAAAGTTCTTCGGGCGCAAGATAGGTGTCCGCCTCGACGACGCTGTTCAAAAACTTGCCCTGCGCAACGCCGCCGTAAGGATCTGTCGCTATGCGCCCGCTCTCGCGCACGTTTTTGAAGGCGGGATCTGTTTTCAACTCGTTCACCGCGAAGTCCAGATATCCGCCTCTGTCGCCCATATTCGATCCGAGCGAAAGATATACCCTATGCCACGCAAAAGTAGTTTGGACGGCTACATAGTCGAATTTGCCGCTCATGGGCGCGTCCGGCTTTTTGACCTCTACTGCCACACCCTTTGCGAGCGGAAACTCCTCAAGCAATCGCTTTGCCAAACCTGTCGCGAGCGTCTCTATGAGGTCGAAACAATTCTCTTCCGTAAAACTTTTCACTACTTTTTTCACCGCGGAGTAGCTGACCGTATTCTCCACATCGTCGCTCTCCCCCGCCGCGCGTACGTCCGCATATATCGTGATGGAGATCAAAAAACGCTGCGGGACAACTTTCTCCTCCGGGTTTACGCCGTGACATGCTAAAACTTCGAAGTCCTTCAAAATTATCTTATCTTCCTCAAATTCGCAACCTGTCATGACTTTTTCTCCTTAAAAATCGCTATTTGCCTATAAAATTTTTTATCTCCTCGACGTTTTCTTTCACGTCGTGCACCCTTACGAACAGCGCGCCCATTTTTGTCGCTTGCATTGTAGTATCCAGCGTGGCGGACAGCCTGTCCTGCACCTCTCCGCCCAAAAACGATTTGCGAGAGGCGCCCAACAGAAACGGAAATTCAAATGCGTCTATCAGCTCGCCGTAGCGCGCAAGCAGTTCGATATCCTCCTCGCGCGAGAGATTGAAACCTATGCCGCCGTCGAGCAATATTTTGTCTCTTTTCACGCCCGCCGCAAGCAGTTTTTCTATTGCGACTTGCAGTCCTTGCCTTTTGTCCTCGAACATATCCCCGACTTTTGAGCCGCGCCTATTGTGCATTACGCATACGGCAAGCCCGTACTTTCCTACGACCGCCGCCATATTTTCGTCCGCGAGACAGCTCACGTCGTTTATCATATCCGCGCCCGCCTTCGCCGCCTCTTCCGCGACCGAAGCGTAAAACGTATCTACGGACAAAAGCGCGTCGGGATACGCCTCTTTCAGCGCGCGTATGACGGGGACAACTCGCTTTTCTTCCTCGTCGGCGGAAAGAGCGCTCGCATTTGGACGTGTAGACTGTCCGCCTATATCCAAAATCTCCGCGCCCTCAAACAACATTATATTCGCGCGCGCGAGAGCCGCCGCCACGCCCTCCGCCCTGCTATCGCAAAAAAAGCTGTCGGGAGTGGCGTTCAATATGCCCATGACATGCGTCCCGCCCTCGAATATCCTGCCGCGGACATTAAAATCATAGCGCCTATTTTCGCTCATGCCTTGAACACCCTCGCGATGTACTCCTCGGGGAAGTCCCCTCTAGTCGCGTAGCTCACCGTCTTGCTCCCAACTTTTTTCACGCCGCGCGCGGTCATGCAGGTATGTTCCGCCTCTATGACGACAAGCACCCCTTTTGGTTTTAGCTCATGGAATATCTCGTCTGCGATCTGCGCGCCCAGCCTCTCTTGAAGTTGCAGCCGCTTTGCGTATATGTCCACCACGCGCGCGAGCTTGCTGAGCCCCACAACCTTGCCGTTCGGGATATACGCGATGTGCACCTTTCCGAAAAACGGCATGAGGTGATGCTCGCAAGTAGAGGAAAACGCAATGTCCTTCTCTATGACAAGTTCGCTCCCGCTTTCGTCGAATACTTTTTGGAGCTGTGCCGCGCCGTCCTCGCCGTAGCCCGAAGTCAGCTCCTCGTACATGCGCGCAACGCGCTCCGGAGTGTCCTTAAGCCCCTCTCTGTTCGGGTCCTCGCCTATTGCCTCGAGGATATCCCTCACCGCCTTTTCTATCTTCTTCTTGTCAACGCTCATATGCGCACCTCGCAAATTTCAAATTTATATCGTTTAAATTATTTTCAAATGTCATCTTCAACGCTCGCCTTTTCCGTCCATATCCTCGAACAGCGTGAGGGATCCCGCAACAAGTACGACGTTGCATTCCCCGTCCAGCGCGTCCTGCACGGCTTTGTGTATATCCTCGCCTATGTCACATTGGACGTACTCTCCCACTATGCCGCTAAGCTCCTGCGCGGACATAGCGCGCGGAGACGGCGGAGTCACGCAAGTAGCCCTTGCCGCAAGCGGCGCGATAAGGCTTACGATACCCTTCACATCCTTGTCCTTCAGCACTCCGATGACAAGATGTATGCGCGCCCCTGCAAAGTAATTTTGAAGCGCGCTCTTCAAAGTTATAGCCCCATGCGGATTGTGTGCGCCGTCAAAAACGAGGGTTTTTCCGTACGGAACGCGCAGATCAAACCTCTCTTTTGCGTTTTGCACGATTTCAAAGCGCCCGCGCCACACGGTTTTACAAAGTCCCCGCTTTATGCTGTCCTCGCCTATTTCAAGCCCTTTCTCATTCAGCTTTTTTGCGGCGCATATCGCTATCGCGGCATTTTGGAGTTGATGCGCGCCCAGCATTTTCACAAAATATTTTTCGCCTTCATACAAAAAGTGCTGTCCCTCAAGGCTGTCGTCTACGGGCGTAGGCTCGCTCGCCACGAAAAGTCGGCAAGGCATATCTTTGCGCTCGCCGTCCACGGTGCGCCACGGGTGCGCAAGCTCCCGCATTATCTCCTCGCTCTGCGCGCAAGTCACCGCGTCGCCGTCTATAATAGCCGCCTTCTCCGCCGCTATCTCGCCCAGGGTGTTTCCGAGATACGCGCAGTGGTCAAGCCCTATGGGCGTGATGACGGACAGCAACTTGCGCCGCATGGCGTTTGTCGCGTCCCACCTACCGCCCAAACCTGTTTCGATCACGCAGACATCGCATCCCTCATCCTTTAACGCCTCAAACGCGACCGCGGTCTCGATCTCGAACGCCGTAGGTTTGAAGCCTTCCTCTCTCCTTTCGTTTTCACGCGCGATCGCCGCCGCGACCTTGCTCATATATTTTGCCACCGCCTCGTCACTTAGCGGAGCGCCGCCAACGAGCCACCTCTCGTTGTAGCAAAACACGGACGGCGAATTGTATGTGCCGACCCTGTATCCCGCCTCGCGCAGAATTGACGTCAGATATGCCGATACGCTGCCCTTGCCGTTTGTACCCGCGATATGCACGCACTTTAAGGCCTCGTCCGGGGAGCCTAGCATATCAAGCAGCTCCCGCATGCGCTCGAGCCCCAGGTCGATGCCCGCGCGCTCTATATTTTTGATGTACTCGACCGCCTCTTTATAAATCAAAAAAGCACCTCGCAAAAGGAAGTACTGCTCGGGGGAAGCGGGAGTGAATATCGCACCGCAAGCCAATTGCTTTCAAAATGGCCTTTCGTCCGCTGACACCCCCCGTTCAGACGGCACTTGACGCGCGAAATTCTACAACTTCCAAATTTATATTTATTTGATTTTCGATGTACGAACATTTTATCACATTCCGCCGCATATATCAACAAAAATTTAGCGCTCTACTAAATTTTTGAGTGAGGGTTTCTAAACTCTAACGTCAAAGTAATATAGAGAGCTTGCATGACGAGCGTTTATATGTAGGAAAAAATATATTGAACCGGCAGAAAATCAAGTCGGAAAATTTGTTATTGCAAGGAGAGCTTACAAAAAGCTCGCATGCGCGAGCTTTTTTCTCCTCTTCTGCAAACGGTGGTCACAGTAATATACAGATCACGCCGCCCTTGCCTTCGTTGACGATGCGTCCCAAGGTCTTGCGGAGTTTCTGTTCGGCGTCGGTGGGAATGACGCGGAGTTTATTGGATATGCCGTCGGCGACCATATCGCTGAGCGTTCTGCCAAAGATATTTGTACCCCATATCGCATTTTTGTCGTTTTCAAAGGATGCAAGCATGCCGTCTACAAGCTCTTTGCTCTGCTCCTCGCTGCCGACGAGCGGGCTGACTTCGGTCTGAACGTCCACCTTCATAATGTGCAGGGAGGGCGCGTGCGCCTTGAGCTTGACTCCGTACTGCTGTCCCTGTCTCAATATTTCGGGCTCCTCGAGCTCCATCTCGTCCATAGTGGGCAGGACTATGCCATAGCCGAAGGCGTCCACCTGCTCCATTGCCGACCTTATCTTGTCTATCTTATCCCTGTCCTTTGTGAGCTTTTTGAGGTGGCAGAGCAGATCGAAGCTGTCCGACATCTCTATGCCGCACTCCTCGCTTGCCACTTTGAAGAACACGTCAGACTTTGGCGCGAGGGACACCTGCACCGCGCCCGTACCCGCGTCTAGCTTTATGGACGACGGCTCATCCCAATACGATGCATCCGTAAACAACGCGTCGATATGCTCATAGTCCTTCATTTTGGATATCTTGTCGCCCGCGGAGCGCACTTTTTCTATGAGTTCCTGCACGACATCGCTGTCCAAAGGCAGAGACTGTACCCACCTCGGCAGGTCGAAATTGACTATGGTGACCGCAAATTCGAGCAATATCGTCTCGAGTATCTCCGTTATGTCGTCCTCGCCCAGCTGCGACACGTTTTTGAGGAGCACGGGCGCGTCGTATTTTTGCTCCAACTGCGCCTTGAGCGCTATGGCGTTTTCGGACGTCGGATCGAGCACGTTGAGCACGATCGCAAACGGCTTTCCGCACTCCTTGAGTTCGCCTATCGCGCGCTCTTCCGCCGCGACGTACTCTTCGCGGGAGATGTTGGTGAAACTGCCGTCCGTAGTCACGGCAAGCGCTATGGTGCTATGCTCCTTTATGACCTTCTGCGTGCCGATCTCCGCCGCCTTAGAGAAAGGTATCTGCTCCTCCGACCACGGGGTCGAGACCATGCGCTCCTTGCCGTCCTCCTCCGCGCCCAGCGCGCCCGCGACAAGATAGCCTACGCAATCTATGAGGCGCATATTGACCGTCATATTGTCGCCTACTGGCACCGCTACCGCCTCGTTCGGCACAAAGCGCGGCTGCGTGGTCATGATGGTCTTGCCGTCCGCGGATTGCGGCATCTCGTCGATCGCGCGAGTGCGCTCGTCGGGGTTTTCGATGCCGTCAACGATGAGCTGTTGCATCACCTGCTTTATGAGGGTGGACTTGCCCGTGCGCACCGGCCCCACAACTCCCACATAGATGTCGCCCCCTGTGCGTGAGGCAATATCGCGATAGAGATCGAATTTATCCATAAACTCCTCCAATTCCGTTTGCTAAAATGTATGCCGCCCTTTCAAGCAATATTACAAGTTGCGACAATATTTTGTTTCCGGTTTGAAAGAGATGGGAGAATACTCGGACATAGGGTATATAGAAATCAAACACGAAAAGCTTTCGTGTCTCGGACGTTGGAGTGAAAGACCCAACCTCTCCCTTCGTTACGTGCAGCGATGACAACGCCGGTCTGAGGGATAAATGGGGTCACCATAAAACTCGCTTCGCTCCTTTCTATGGGGACCCCGATGTCGCTCGGACAGAGGGTACGTTAATGCGCTCGGACAAGGGGATTCCTCGACTTTTTACCCCACGAAATCACTACGTAATTTTGCGGGGACCCCTTATCGCTCGGAATGACACGTTTATACTCGCTGTCATGTTGAGCGTAGTCGAAACATCCCCCTGTTATACCCCATAAAATCACTACGCAATTTTATGGGGACCCCGAGAAAGCTCGGACAGAGGGAGCGTTAATCACTCAGACAAAGCGCCCGTCAATATCAAGCTCTCACGCGGGAGTTAGTACCATACACACAATCAAAAAAGCGCGAATGTCGGCGATGAAAAAGCTACATTCGCGCTTTTTAGCTTGGGGTGCAGGGGGTGAAACCCCTTGCCGAGGGGGCGGGGCGAGTAGCCCTGCGTGGGGCAACGAAGTCCCTTGCCGCAGTGTGGGCGCGTAGCCCACATATAATTGAAAACTCACTCTGCGAGGGCGATGGTGATGGCGGCGATGAGGGCGTCCATGGCAAAGTCAAGTTCCTCGAGGGTGGGGATGCTTGGCGCGATGCGGATGTTTGAGTTGTGCGGGTCCTTGCCGTAGGGATAGGTCGCGCCGACTTTAGTGAATTTGACGCCCGCGTATTTTGTAAGTTCGCCCACGCGCGAGGCGATGCCTCTCACGTCTAGGGAGATGAAGTATCCGCCAATGGGACGCGTCCACTTCACGTCGGGACAGTCTCTGCCGAAAGCCTCAAAAAGCCGCCTGTCCACAAGTTCGAACTTGGGACGGAGCAGCGCGGCGTGCTCGCCCATAATGCGCGCTATGTTGTCCGTGTTTTTGAGGTATGCCGCGTGCATGACTTGGTTGACCTTGTTGGGATTTATCATCTCAAATTGCAAGTGGGAGATGAAGTCTGCGATATTCTTCTCGCTTGCGGCGAGCGCGGCGATACCGCTGCCCGCAAAGGTTATCTTGGACGTGGACGCAAACTCGTATATGAGGTCGGCGTTTCCACACTTCTTTGCCTCGTCGAAAATGTTTGCAAGGTGATGTTGCTCCCCCGTCAGAGAATGTATTATGTAGGCGTTGTCCCAGAATATTCTGAAATCTTTTGTGGCGGGCTTGAGAGCGGCGAAACGTTGCACCGTACTGTCCGAAAAAATTATCCCCGTAGGATTTGAATATTTGGGGACGCACCATACGCCCTTTACGGACGCGTCCGACTGCACAAGGCGCTCGATGACGTCCATATCGGGACCGTCCTCGAGCATAGGCACCGTCACCATATCTATGCCGAATTCCTCGCAAATGGCGAAGTGTCTGTCATAGCCGGGCGCGGGACACAAAAATTTGACTCTGCCCTGCTCCCGCCACGGCTTTTCGCCCATGATGCCGAAATGCATAGCGTTTGCGACAAGCCTATACATGATCGAGAGCGAACTGCCGTCAAGCACGACGACGTTTTCCTTCCCGACCCCGAATAGATCCGCAAACAGCTCGCGCGCGGCTGGGACTCCCTTCAAGTCTCCGTAATTGCGCGCGTCTCCGCCCGCGTATGTATAGTCCATGTTTCCCGCGCTCTTGAGCATACGCATACCTATCTCAAGCTGTTCCTTGGACGGCCTGCCCCTCGTCATATCCACTTGTCTGCCAGAATTTTTGCACTTTTCAAGCAGGCATTTTGCCTCTTCGAGACTTAAACTCTTCAATTTGATACCTCCCTTGCACAATATGCGTATTTGCACAAAAAAGTGTTTATTTGTCGAATTTTGTCACATTAACGCCGCGTTTTGCGTATATGCGCGCGCCGCGGTCACTCGTCGTCCTCGCCGTTGGCCCTCACTACAAGCCTTATGGGCGTGCCCGCAAAGTCAAAGCTCTTTCTCAGCGCGTTTTCAAGATAGCGCTTATAGCTGAAGTGCATGAGCTTTGGGTCGTTGACCTTGAGTACGAAGGTCGGAGGAGAGACGGATACCTGCGTCACGAAGTATATTTTGAGCCTGCGGCCGAGATAGGACGGCGGCTCGCTTATCCTCGTAGCCTCGCCCATCACCTCATTGAGCAAGCCCGTAGGTATGCGCCGCCTGTTGTTTTCAACTACTTCGCGCACGGTGGGCAAAATGGCATCTACGCGCTTTCCGCTGAGCGCGCTGATGTATACGGACTTGAAATAGTCCATATACTTCAAATCCTCGTTCAGCTTTTTTTCAAAGGTATTTATGGTGTAGGAGTCCTTGTTCACAAGATCCCACTTGTTCATGACAATGACGGACGGTTTGCCCTCCTCGTGCACGAGCCCCGCGATCTTGACGTCCTGCTCCGTAAGTCCCTCGCCCGCGTCGCATACGATGAGCACGACGTCCGCCCTGCGTATGGCGAGTATGGAGCGCATGACGGAATACCTCTCCACGCTCTCCTCGACGGCGCGCTTTTTGCGCATACCCGCGGTGTCGATTATGAGGTATTTGTCGTCGCCGATATTGAGCTCGGTGTCCACGGCGTCCCGCGTCGTGCCCGCGATGTCGCTGACTATGCTCCTGTCATAACCGAGCAACCTGTTTGCGATGGAGCTTTTTCCCGCGTTCGGCTTGCCGACTATGGCAATTTTTATGCGCTCGGGATCCTCCTCAACTGAGGCTTCGGGTATGACATCCATAAGCGCGTCCAAAAGGTCGCCTATGCCCTTGCCCTGCTCCGCGCTAACGGGGTACGGCTCGCCGAAACCGAGCGAGTAAAAATCGTATACGGTGTCCATATAGGCATTGTCTATCTTGTTCACGGCAAGCACTACGGGCAGTCCCGACTTGCGCAAAAAGTTGCATACAAGCGTATCGTCCGTGGTGAGTCCCGTCTTTCCGTCCACTACATAGAGTATGGCGTCCGCGCTGTCCACTGCGATCTGCGCCTGCGCTCTTATATGCGACCACATCTCGTCGTCGCTCTTGAGCTCCAGTCCGCCCGTATCTATGAGCGTAAAGGCGCGCCCGCACCACTCCGCGTCCGCGTATATCCTGTCGCGCGTGACGCCGGGGGTGTCCTCGACGATGGCTATCCTGTTGCCTACTATTCTGTTGAACAGCGTGGATTTGCCCACATTGGGGCGTCCAACGACTGCTATCAAAGGTTTCATATTTTCCTCCGAGGTCAAACTCCGATGTATGTTATAAGGAAATCGGCGACATTCTCCACCGAGCTCAATTCCGTCCATCTGAGCCCGTTTTGGGACAGTTGCAGTCCGAGCTCCGTCTGCAACAGCTTGTATATAAGTCCCACCGCGTCGACGCCTTCCTTCGCACGCACGATGAGCCCGTGCGAGAGCAGATAGGATATATCCTCCTCGACGTGCTCGTCGTTTGATATCACGAGCGGCGGGATGCCAAGCTCGAGGCACTTGTATATCATTGGCACGTCATAGCTGAGCACCGCAACGTCCGCCGTCCTCAAAAAGTCGTCCGTTTTTTCCTTCGTAGCGACAAAAACTATGTTCACGTCGGGGACTTTTGTCGCGAGCGCGCTAAGCTCCTGTCTGAGCTTTGCGTCTTCGCACCTGACGACGTATGTCGCGATATTTCCTTGATCGAGGAGGAGGGAGAACATCTCTTCGAGCTGTTTTTTGTCATGTATGTAGACGAATACCGTCTTGCCGCCGGGCAAGCCGAGCTCCTGCTTTGCGAAAGCCAGCTCCGCGGGATCCCACCTCGGGATGTCGAATGGCAACCCCATAGTCATAATATCCTTCGGATGCACGCCCGACTTAATGAGCGCCGCCTTGACGTCCGCGTTTTCCACTATGTAGGTGTCCGTCGCCTCGTCCAGCCCCCTCTTCGGCGCGGTAAATGACATCACGAGATAGAGTATGCGCACGCGCGAATGCAGCTTTTTCTTGGCTTCGACGGCGCAATGGTGCGCATACGGCGTGACGCACAGCACGTATTCGGGATTGAAACGCCTGAGCATATTGCCTATCCTCGTCACGCGCTTTGAGAATTTGCGCATCTTCAGCTTATCGCGGATGACTCCCCTGTCCTTGCTCTCGAGCAGGTATTGATACTCCTGTCCCGTGTCCATAAGCCTGTCAAGTATGGAGAGTTTCTGCACGGAGCCGTACTTTTCGTCCCCGATTATGACGACATTGTGCGTGCCTTTGGCGTTTATGGCGTCCGCAAGGCGCGCGGCGACACCGCTCTGGTCTTCGTGAGATGTCATAATGAGTATTATGGGTTTTCTCTTCATATCACGCCTCCACTATAACGGGGATAATGATGGGAAATTGCCTGTCCCTCATGAACAGTTTTCTCACCGCTCTTTTAGCGCATTTTGCGTATTCGTCTATGTCCGATTTGTCGAAATCCGCGGTGTGTATCGCCTCCGCTACGGCATTTTTTATGCTCCGCTCAGTCTCGTCCGTAAGGCTGAATCCGCGCGCCACGACGTCCGGTTCGCCCTCGAGCGTCCCTCTTTCGAGGTCAACCGCCGCAAGCACGAGCAGCATGCCGTATTCCGCGAGCGAGCGACGATCGTTCAATACGGCGTCACCGTCCTCGAGTACGACTCCGTCCACATACGTGTTGCCCGCGGGCACGTTGGAGTGTTTGCGAAATCCCTTCGCGGTAACGCTGTAACTCTCCCCTATATTGGGTATTACAATGTTTTTGGCGGGTATGCCCAGCGCCCTTGCGATCATAGCGTGCTTATGCTGATGCCTGAACTCGCCATGCACGGGCATGAAATATTCGGGGCGCACGAGGGTGAGCATGAGTTTCAGCTCCTCTTCATAGGCGTGTCCGGACACGTGTATGTCGTTCATCGCGTCGTAGATGACCTCCGCGCCCTTTCTGAACAGCGCGTTTATTACGTCGTAGACCGCCTTCTCGTTGCCGGGTATTGGAGAGGA
>CANRBM010000009.1 GCA_947628855.1 uncultured Clostridia bacterium
GTTCAAACGGGTTATTGTTTGGCGGGGGAGGGGCGGTCGGTGGACTTGCGCAATATACAATCTGCGCCAATAGTTATTATGCGGGATGGGATATTTGGCGATTCTATCCTATGGACGAGGGTATGCACGGTCTCTCTGCCCAAAAACACTTTATCGACCGAAAAAGTGGTGATGAGGGGAGCGCATTCGGTGGACTCGGGCGCGTTGTCAAAGCCTACGACGAGGGCGTCCCCCGGGACGGCGATATGCAGTTCATTCAGCGCTTTGCACACGCTGCGGGCGACGAAGTCGTTTGAGCAGATGAAGCACTCGGGAGCGTACTTGAGCTTGAGTATCTCGCTTTTTAGCGTCTCGACGTCGCCGTAGTCGAAGCCTATTTCTTCATTGATTATATCCTCTTTTCTCGAGTGTATGCCCCTAAACCCAATGATACCCTCCAGCATGCCCATATAGCGATCGTGAAAGCTGAGGCAATGTTTCGGGTCGCCGACAAAGGAAAAGTTGGATATTTTGAATTTATTGTGCAGCATTCTGACGATATTGCTCACCGATTTAACGTCGTTTGTATTAATGATGTCGTAATTTTGGTTGAGTGACACGCCGTAAACTGTGAAGTCGATAAAACATATAGGTTTGCCGAGAGCCGTAAGGCGCGTAATAAAGTTTTTATCAAAGCACTCTATTGCGACGATGCCGTCGGGATCCAACTCCTTGACTTGATCGGCGAAGTGCGAAAACGGCATCCTGTTGACGTCGTACGTGTGCTGAAAGAGGGAATAGTTGCGCTCAAAGCAATAGTTTTCTATGCCTTGCACAAGGGGCACAAAGTAGTTGATATTGCTCAGCGGTTTGCCTGAAACAAGCAATATCCTGTACTTTTTGTCGCCAAAGTCGATATGCCTTGCGTTGAGGGATTTGTAGTTGAGCTCCTGCGCCTTTTTGAGCACCAGCTCCCTCGTCTTTTCAGGGACATATTGACCGTTGAGCGCTTTTGCGACAGTATTGCGCGAAAGATTGAGTTGCTCGGCAATATCTTTGATAGTGACAGCCTTTTTCATAATTTCCTCCGCTGATTATTATAACCTGCCGTCTTGCAATAATCAAGTGCAAATGCACAAATTTCTCGTCATCCATTATGTGCAAATGCACAATAAAAAATTGTCTCTTGACAAATTTTCCGATGTTAAATAATATGACGACGGAATTGTTTTGCAGCGTGTAATTTGCGATTTGATATTTTATGGGGGTGGAAGTTATGAGGAAGTTTACGCTGTTGAGTTTGGTTTTGACAGTTGCTCTTGCTCTTTCAATGTTTCTTGTCGCGTGCAATGGCGATACCGTAAGCGAACACGATCACGTTTGGGATGACGGGACGGTTACGGTCGAGCCGACTTGTCACTCCGAGGGGTTGAGGACGTACTCCTGCACGGTAGATGGGTGCACTCAAACCAAGACAGAGCCTATCGCTATGACTCAGCACAACTGGGACGAAGGAGCGGTCACAGAGCCGTCCACTTGTCAGTCACAGGGCACAAAGACGTACACTTGTAGGAATGAAGGCTGCACCGCCACAAAGACGGAAAAATTGCAGAAGTCAAGCCATAATTGGGATGAGGGCGTACTCACAAAAGTTCCCGATTTTTATACTCCCGGCGAGAAGAAATATACCTGCTTGACCGACGGCTGCGGCGAGACGAGGACGGATTCTGTCGGGGCGCACGCAGATTTTTCAGAGCAATTTTATTCTTCACTTTTAGACGCAAACAATTGGTCATACGGTTATGTTGCGGATTTTGACGCAACTTCCACATCATTTACTTTTGAGCAAATGACCCAATTCGACGCTCAAAGCAACGCTTGGAAGGCGGACGGAGTCGAAATAAGTAAGGGTCATGTATTTTCTCAAAAAAATGCGGCGTTGATGTATACCTTCAAAGAAGTGATCCCAAAAGGCATACAGGCAAACGTCGTCATTTCATTTGTCGGCGAGGACAGCGCCACTTTAGTAAATGCGTATCTGTTTGTGACTCATACGAGCGGCGAGCCTACGAAGATAGAACTCAATAAAAACGGCGCGAAAGATTGGACATACACTTCCAAAGAGGCGTATGACCTGGCTCAGGGCGACAGCTTCTCAGTCGTGTTTTCAAACGAAGGTCAAGGCAAATCGGGCGGAACATTCACCTTTACGCTGACTGCGCCTTGCAATCATGTGTGGGGCGAAGCAAAAGTTGTGAAAGCCGCAAAATGTGAAGAACCCGGCACAATGCAATATAAATGCCTCAACTGCGGCACTACAAAGGAAGAAGAGACAGATCCTATCGGGCACAAATGGGACGAAGGCACGATAACTAAGGATCCCACAGAGACCGAAAAGGGCGTAAAGACATTCCATTGCCTCAACGGATGCGGTAAGACCAAGACGGAAGATATACCGATGCTGTTGCCATCAAACTTTAAAAGCGCAAATTTTGCGACCGATTTTGATTCGGTATACAAAGGAGAGAACGTCGCATGGCAGGTCGGAGTTGTAGCTTTCAAAGGTGACACCGAATTTACATTCACTCCTTTGACGGCTAAGGAGGACGCATTCAGGAATAGCGACCCGTGGATAGAGATCAGGGGCGATTGGGCGGCTATCAACGGCATGGCGGGCATCGCCTACACGTTTGGCGCAGACGCAAAGGTAGACCTCAGTTTCAGCATCACACGCAAGAACGATGATGGCGCTGACTTTGCCATCAGATGGGCAGTCAAAAATGCGAGTGGCAAAATCGTAAGCAACGACGGCAACGCAAACTGGGCCGGCAAAATTTCGGATCAGGATAAAAACGGCACCGTAACGATAAATGAAACAATAGACTTCCACGCGGGCGAAACAATATATATTCTGATAAACCACGAGAGTGGGGGCGACCAATGCAATTACACTTATACGTTGAAGAAACATTCGGACGAGCCTGTAAAAGCATTTGCAGAATTCAAAAAGGACTTCCATGACGGCGATACAACGAACAATTGGGAGTACGGCTCTTCGGAATATGCTTGGGATACAACTAAAGCAATCAAGATCGGCAAGGAATCATTCACATATACGAAAGGCACTTACAACTCGGATACGCAGGCTTGGAAGAGCGGGGACGCTTCTATCAAAGCGGGCAGCGTGGATATAAGAAACAACGCCACTATTGTGTATAAATTTGACCAAGATATGACGGTGAACATCTATCTGACCTTCAAGGGAGAGGAAGGCAAGACTGTACATTCCGCGCTGAGAATGGTCATAGTCGACAACGACGGCAAAGGCGTTAAAAAGCTCGAAACATTTGGTGTGGGAAGTAACACAAAGAACGAGTGGACTGCCACATTTGAAAATGAACAAGTCAAGGCAAACTATAAGATATATATCATATTCTTTGTAGAGGGTGATGCCAACGACAGTTCTATTGCGGAATTTGATTGCAAGTTCACCTCAGATCAAGCGCAAGGCGGCGATGAGCCTGTCGAGCCTCCGACTGAAGGAACGACCGTCAACTTCAACGATGAATTTGAAGCTACGCTTGCGGGCGAGAACAACGGCTGGTCTGTAGGCAATGTCGACTACAAGTTTGGCTCGTCGGAGTCGTTTGAATATTTCAAGACAAGCAAAAAGAATAGCGATGGTGACGCATTTGTCAACGTTGACGGCAAACCTTTCTTTGAGGTGAAAGGCGATTGGGCGGCAATAGGAAATATGGCAGCGATAGCCTACGCTTTCAAGGGGACGGGCGACGCTCACTTCAAATTTGACATAACAGGCAGTGGAAGTGCGACGTTCTCTGTGCGCTACGCGGTTATAAGCGCAAGCGGCACGGCAAAGAAGGGACCTGAATTTGCAGGCAATGCCGCACATGTCACCGCAGAGCATGATATAACCGTTGAAGCGGGAGATACGTTGTACATCATCATAAATCACGAGAGCGGCGGCGATGCGGCAAATCAATGCAATTACACCTATACGGTGACAAAGTATTTTGACGAGCCCGGTGAGCCTGTTGAACCTGCCGAGCCTTTTGAGGGCGCAAACCTGGCGGACGATTTTGGCGCTTTGCTTGCCGGAGAGGACAACGGTTGGTCTTTTGGCAACGTTGACTTTGACTTTGGCGCAGGTACATTTGTCTATCACAAGACGGACAGAAAGAATGGCGAAAACGACGCATTTATCAACGTTGACGGCAAAACATTCTTTGAGATGAAAGGCGACTGGGCGGCAATAGGGAATATGGCGGCGATAGCCTACACGTTCGGCGCAGACGCAAAGGTCGTACTCAACTTCAGCATTACAGCCAATGGCGAAGCCGACTTCTCAGTCAGATGGGCGGTCAAAAATGCCAGCGACGCGATCGTAAGCAACAGCGGACAGGTAAGCTGGGGCGGCAAAACCTCGGAGAATGGAGGCACCGTAACAATAAATGAAACAATAGACTTCCACGCGGGAGAAACATTGTACATCATCATAAACCACGAGAGCGGTGGCGATACAGCAAATCAATGCACCTACACTTGCCGGCTCACCAAGGGCGCGGAAGCGTTTGCCAAATTCGCGGATGATTTTGACCTTGAAGGCAACGGAAGTTTCAACAATTGGGAGATAGGATACGCAACATATCATTGGGGAGAAGATCCCAATCCGGAGACCTTTGAGTTTACAAAAGTAACAGAGAAAAATGACGCCGGTGACGCCTACAAGCACGCCAACGATCCGTTTGTCGAGGTCAAGGGCGACTGGGCGGCAGTAGGCGGAATGTTGGCAATCGCATATCATTTTGACAAAGCTCAAACGGTGGATATTGACTTCCTGTTGAGCCGCGCGGAAGGCAACTCGGACGGAGTGTTCTCCGTAAGGTGGGCAGTCAAAAATTCGAGCGGCGAAATAGTGGGCAATGACGGCAAGGCAAGTTGGGGCGGCAACAACGAGACGGACGGAAGTTTTGCGCTTCATCAACAGATCACAGTAAACAGCGGAGACACGCTGTATATCCTCATCAATCACGACAAAGGCGGCGATCAATGCACATTCTCGCTTGAGTTGAACGCTAAGGCATAATAGGACGAACTATGGACAGGGCGGCTGCCCGCTAGCATCGGTCTTGCGCCTAAGTCGCGCAAGATCTGTCAGACGAATTGAGGTGAAGAAATATATTGCAGCGCCATATAGGCGGATAATATATGGATATAGAAATTCGCAACACGCTGACATTTGTCACAGTAGGTCAAAAATGAAATCGTTAAAAATCAAAAACTTAATATTTGCGTTTTTGAGCGTCATCTTGTTCCTTACGCTTGTAGCAGGGCTTGTCGGCGTAAAGCAAACGGCGAGCGCTTACTCCGGCTCTGAAACAGGCGAGGAATATAGCGGCGCCTATCGCAATCGCCTCGCATTTTCTGCAAAATCGGGCTGGAACAACGACCCCAACGGACTGTTGTATGTGAACGGCACATGGCATATGTACTATCAATACAACTATGACCAAAGAGCGCCGGAAGGCAATCGCACGGCTTTGGGTTGGGGCAATATGAGTTGGGGACACGCCACCAGCACGGACTTGGTCCACTGGACGGAAAAGGACGTTGCGATCCCCGCCTATCAAGACGTAGAGGGCACCAAGTATGATATGATGTTTTCTGGCAGCGCCGTTTATGACGAGTACAACACGAGCGGACTGTTTAAGATGGGCAATGACGGCAAAGTTAAAGACGGGCAGGGGATCGTGGCTATACTCACTCAGCCCACCGACAAACAGCGTCAGATACTCGCTTACAGCTTAGATAACGGCGACAGCTTCAAAATTTACGGCGAGGTCATAGGCGCGGACAATGACGGCGGAGTCGGCGACAACGAGTTCAGAGATCCCAAAGTGTTCTGGAATGATACGCTCGGCAAGTGGCTTGCGGTCATCGGCGGCGGCTCGATAAGGATGTATTCCTCATCCGATCTCAAAAAATGGGATTATCTCGGCGCGACGGGCTATTGGGGCGAGTGTCCGGACATATCCCGCTACACGGTTGACGGCGAGCAAAAATACGTGCTGATCATGTCTCCCGAGGACAAGGACAACAGCCATATTTACAACCGCACGACTAGGGAGAGCGCATACTATCCCGCAGAATATTATGTCGTCGGCGACCTCGACGAAAACGGTTTGTTTGTATCGGATGAGCCCGTCAGAAGGCTGAGCGAGGGCATTGACAGCTATGCTTTGCAGACATTCAACAACGCTCCCGACGGGAAAGTTTACGCCGTAAGCTGGTCCGCAAGCTGGAAGACCTGCGGGCTGTATGAGAGTATAAGAAAGACCTACAACGGCGGAATGACAATAGTGACAGAGCTGGATCTCGTCAAAGACGGCGAGGGCTATAGGTTGACTCGCAATCCCATCACAGAGTATGAGAAATTGCGGGGCTCAAATCCTCCCAAGACGTATTCCGCGCCGCTCAAAAAAGGCGAAAACGCGCTTGCGGACGTCAAGGCGGACGTGGGCGACCTGGATATCGAACTTGACTTTACAAACAGTCAAGCCACTTATGCCGAGCTGTGGTTGAGGACTTCGGCAGTGGAAAACATAAAACTCACCTACAACGTCAAGGACGAGACGCTCACTCTCGACAGATCGCAAAGTTCGCTGCTTGCAAAGGACACTGCGCTGTACACAGTGCCATATTCCAAGCATGTTGCGCTGAATGAGGGCAAATTGTCGCTTAGAGTGTTGCTTGACAGAGCGTTTATCAGCGTGTTTGCCGACGGCGGAAAGGCGAGCTTCTTCTCAGCTGTGTTCCCGTCGGCTATATCAAACGGCATGCGCCTTTTTGCGGACGGCGATATAGGCGTAAAGGCGAAAGTGTACGAGCTTAACAGCATTTTTAAATGTGCCGAGGACAAAGACCTGATACTTTCCACAAACAAAATAGACGGCACAATCGGCACCACTTATCCAGTGACGGCTACATTCTTTGACGACAGCTTTAACGAGAGCAAAGTCAACTATGAGATAGTAGCGGGCGAGGGAAAGATCAAACTTGCGCAAGTGGGCAGCATAGCGTATATCACACCTCTCAAGAAGGAAACGACAAATCAAGAGCCCGATTTTGCAAAAGTGACAGCAACTTATGAGGGCGCCTCTAAGGATATCGAGATCTTCATCTACAACAATTCTTTTGAAAGCGACGTCGATTACAAATATAACGTCGGGGGATTCTCATATTATGGCGACAGAGGGCTTTTCCTCACGGATGGCGGTGACGCGTTCAGATTTTCCGACGCGAGCGGAGAGAGTTTTATATATTCGGCAGAGTTTACTCCGAGGAATGCGGACGCTCAGGCGGCAGGACTTGTATTTGGCGTAAGCGACAATCTGACCGCCTATTATGTGGCAACCGCCGACGCTAAACTGGACAAAGTCAAGCTGTGGGCGCCCGGCATGGGAGAGCTCAAGACGGTGAATTACAAGATGGAGGACGGAGCAAAGATCAAGCTTACGCTCGTCGTTAACGAGGGCATAGCGAAGATATTTGTCAACAACGAGACGATCGCGCAACTCGTGTGCAAGTTGCCCGACTATCACGGCGGAAAACTCGGACTCAATGTGTTCAATGGCGAATTTGACATCAACAAGATCGGGTTTGCAAGGACGGAGCGTGGTAACGGCATTTTTGTGAACGGATACAAGGTGAAGAACGTATACAACCTCACCGACAACAACTACAAACTAAAGCCGGGGGAGTACGTCGAAGAAGGAGGCGCAGTGGCGCTTTCGGACAGCTACTTGAAGACGCTTGGAGCAGGCGAAAATTACAGATTCAGAGTCGTGACCGAATTTACGGATCTCGAATTTGATGTCACTCCCGATTTTGCGGATGTGTCTGCGGCTCCGGCCATTGAAAAGTACTATAAAAATGACGACGTGATAATTGAGCTCGCAGGTCAAGCAAAGGTGAGTAGGTTGACGATAGACGGCGTAGATACCGAGTTCACTCAGTCTGAAGCGGGGGATACGGTCGTCATTGCGGCAGAAAAGATCGCTTCGCTGTCAATGGGCAAGCACACAGTAAAGCTGTACACCGACTTGGGCAGACCCGAGGTCACCATCAACATCTCGCAAGCCGTTGAAACTATCGCGGAGCCTGTCGTCAAAGCCACGCACTTGTTCTTCTATATTGACATTGCGATATTTGGCTCGGTGATCATAGGTTATATCGTCATAACGATTATAAAAAAGTATAAGAAAAAATCCGTCAAATCTAAGTCGGACAAATAGTAGCAAGTCATCGACAGGGTATATCCCGCAAATCAACACTCTTTTATGGAGGGAGAGATTATGAAAAGACAAGCCAAATTCGGCGCACCTGAAGTTCTCGCTTCGCAAGCGTGCGAGAATGAAGCGCAGGATAAGCAGGAGCATGAGGATCTAGTGGATCAAGCGTACGAGATGCTTGACGGTTCTATGCTTGTTGACAAAACCAAAATGACAAAATGGGAAAGATGGAAGGACAACTTCAAACGCAAAGGTTGGATTTTGATTTTCATCATACCTGCATTCATATACGTCTTGATCTTCTGCTATGTGCCGATGTACGGCATACTCGTAGCGTTTCAGGACTATATGCCCGGCGACCAGATAATCGGCAGCGATACAGTGTGGGTAGGGTTTGAAAACTTCAGGATATTCTTCTCAAACCCAAACTTCTGGGACTACTTCAAAAACACGTTCTTACTGTGCATTTTGGGCTTTATAGTAGGCTTTCCTCTGCCGATCATAGTGGCGCTTTTGCTCAACTCTTTGCGCTCTAAAAAGGTCAAGAAGGGTTTGCAGATCCTCTACTATGCGCCGCACTTCATATCGCTTGTCGTTTTGGTCGGTATGTTGAAATTGATCTTCGGCTCCGACGGATTGCTCGATCAACTCAGTATAAAGCTGGGAGGGGACGTAAACGGTCTGAAGTTGTTTTTGTCGCCCGAGGCATTCAGACCTCTGTTCATTTTCTCGGGCAACTGGCAGGATTTCGGCTGGTCGGCGATCATATATCTTGCTGCGCTCAGCGGCGTAGACCCCGCTTTGCACGAGGCGGCTAAGATCGACGGCGCTTCGAGGTTCAGAAGAATATTCAGCGTAGACTTGCCCGCCATTCTTCCTACGATAGTTATGTTGATGATACTGTCTGTCGGCAACCTCATGAACTGCGGCTATGAAAAGGTGCTGTTGATGCAGACCAGCGGCAACCTTGAAACGAGTGAAATTTTGTCAACGTACGTATACACGTTCGGCTTGATAGGCGGACAGTACGGCGTCGGCACGGCGGCAGGCTTGTTCAACTCGGTGATAAACGTCGTGCTTCTCGTGATAGCCAACTTTACGTCAAAGAAACTGACTAATAACAGTATGTGGTAAGGAGGTATATCATGGATAAGCAGCAAATAGCAATTCTCAAAAAGCAAAATAAGATCAAAGATAGCAAGACGGACTATGTGTATTATGGAATATGCGGATTTATCCTCTTCTTATTGGCGGTCATAGTCATATATCCTCTTTATTACATCATCATAGCCTCCATCTCCAACGCCGACGCGGTCATGACGGGCGACGTGTGGCTGTATCCTATCAAGGTCACTTTCTCCGGATATGCAAACCTGTTTCAGAGGGACGACATATGGCGCAGCTACTTCAATACGCTCGCATATACGGCTCTCGGCACTGTGTTCAACGTGGCGCTGACCATTCCTGCGGGCTGGGCGCTTTCAAGGAGTTATCTGCCGTTCAGAAAGCTCATCATGGCAATGCTCATTATCACCATGTTCTTCGGCGGAGGACTTGTGCCTTACGTCATAGTGTGCAGGGCGCTCGGTCTGTATCAAAACCCCTTGATCCTCATCATAGGCGGCGGCGTGAGCGTGTATAACGTGTTTATGTGCAAATCCTTCTTCCAGTCCAACGTCCCCGAGGAGGTCCTTGAGGCGGCGGCGATAGATGGAGCAGGCGAGATAAGAATATTCTTCGACTTGATCCTGCCTATCGCAAAATCCATCATAAGCGTCATGGTGCTATTCTACGCCGTCGGACACTGGAACAACTACATCGACGCATATATATTCAACATCGACAGCCAATTCTATCCGTTACAAACGGTTTTGAACGGACTTCTCGACGCCACGGCAAGCGGCGAAGGAGAAGTCGTATTGGAGCAAATGAGGCTTGCCACACAAATCAAATTTACGTCTATCATAGTCGCCACTGTGCCTATACTTGTCATCTATCCTTTGATAGAAAAGCACTTTGGGCAAGGCGTATTGGTAGGTTCGTTCAAGTAAAAGGCGGGGATTATTATGAAAAAAGTAATAGTTGGAATTTTGGTCGCCGCAGTGTGGCTGGCAGGAGTCATCGGATATGCGGTCGTCGCTTCCGGTTCAAACTCATCAGCGCATCAGTTCACAGTTTTGACAGTCAAAGAGGACTCTGTCAAGGACTACAATACCATGCCTGTTTTTCAGCAACTCGCAGATGAAACGGGGATAGACGTGGAGTGGAAATATAACACTTCCGCTCAATACAGCAACAACACCGACCCCGTCGGCATAAAGGGGATCGACGCCATATATCATTCCGGATTTTCCAACCTCAAGCTGTACGATTATGGCAGAAGAGGCAGGATCGTAGCGATCGACGAGTATCTCGACAGCATGCCCAACTTCAGCAAGATATTGAGCGAACGTCCCGACATCAAAGAAGCGCTCAAGTCGCCCGACGGACACATCTACTCCTTGCCGAGAGTTGAAGAGATGGGGCTTAAAGCGTATCCGAATATTCTGTATATCAACAAAGCGTGGGTGAAAAAACTCATTGACGAGGGCAATCTCCCCGACGGCGTCAACCTGTCTGCGGACGACCTCAAAGACGGACTCGACCTCTCGAGAGAGGAGTTTAAGGCGATATTGCAAAAGTTCAACGACCTCGATATGGACGACGACGGATCCACTACCAACGAAGTGCCTCTCAGCTTTGTCAGCAGCAACTGGCAGGGCAACGAGAGCGACCTTATAGCGTCCTTCGGCGTGCCCGAAAACAGGGACCACAAGACGATAGTGGACGGCAAAGTCATATTCACTATCGAAATGGAAAATTGGTTCAACGCTGTAAGAGAGCTTGCCGATTGGTATCAAAGAGGACTCATCCGCTCTGCGTCTTTCACCCAACAGGAAAACGATTTCCTTGCAAGAGGTCAAGACGGCAGATACGGCGCCTTCTATTGGTGGGAAAAGGACACGGTACTTTCTGCTGAGAAAAGAGACGATTACATTATCGTTTTGCCGCTCAAAGACAATGACGGCAACCGCTATGTGGGCGTAAGCAACGAACTCGAAGTGGAAAAGGGCGAGTGCGTCATACTCGACTCATGCAGCGACAAAGCAGCACTGCTTTCATACTTTGACAAGTTCTTCGAGCCCGAATACTCCGCTCAGCTCAACTACGGTTCAATAAAGTCGGGCGCATTCCTGTCCGAGAAGGTGGACGGAAAACTTATCCCCAACGACGATCACGGCGTACAGAGCGCGGACGACTTCAGAATGAAGAACGCCCCTTACGGCGTGGTATATCTTACGCAAGAGGTTTGGGACACCTCGGTAGAAATGGAGTCGAGAGCCAAACTCAGAGTCGGAAACCTCGAAAGTTATGTGAAACCCTACACATATAAGGGCGCAACGACGATACCCAACCTCAACTACACTCAGGACGAACTGATCACTCTCAACACCTATGAATCCTCGCTTGCCAAGAACATAGCGAGCTGGTTTACGGGTTGTATAACGGGAAATATCGTTCCGTCAACAGAGTCATGGCAAAACTTGCTCAAAACAAACAGAGCGTCCATTGACACTGTTTTGAGGATAAATCAAGCGGCATACGACAGATATATTGCGGCGATCGGGGCGTAGACATACTGTAAAGTTGTAAGGAGGAAATATGAAAGGACTCAGAGTGATCGGAGATTATGCGGCAGAGTTTCTTGTCATAACCCTTCTTGTAGCCGTTTCCGCGCTATCGGTGATATTTCTTGTCCCTGTGCTTGTGGGAGTGACGGGGTACTTCTCAAAGGAGTTGGACGCTCGCCGCTTCAAGGACATATTCACTACGATAGGGAAGAATTGGAAAGTCATTGTGTTCTACACAATATTTCAGCTCATAATCATCGTGGTGCCCGTGTTGAACATCTACTTCTTCAACACGCATCCCGAGAAAACGAACAACTTTGTGCTTGCCATATCTGTCATAGCGTTGCTGTTCGGCACAATATATCTTGCGACGTCGCCGACTGTGATAGTCAATATGAACGTGAAGTTCAGACAGCTCTTATACAACGGTTTTATGATGCTGTTCGGGTCGCTTTGGCGCAGTATTATCTCTGTTCTGCTGCTCCTGGGAATAGTGGCGTTGACGCTCACATATCCCTACGTGCTGGTGCTGACGCTGTATATAGTGCCTATGATAATATCAAAGTTGATGAAAGAGAATTTCTACAAGCTCAAAGCAAAGGCGCTTAACTTAAGCGTTGAGCAACTGAAGAGAAAGGAAAAAGAGGATGACTATCTCGACGAGAAAGGGGCTGTAAAACCTGTCGACATTCACTTTGAAGAGACAGCGAGTCCGACTGAGAAAACCGATGGCGACGGAGCCATGTCGGAAGATGTGGACAAAACCGATGTCGAGGAGCAAAACGATTCTGACGGCGTCATAGCGGAATCGTCGGAAGATATCGCAAAGGTCGATGGCGGCGAGCAAAACGAGGTCACAGCCTCAAATGCCGAGTCGAGCGACAGCACACAAAACGAGTAGGGGGATGGGCGTAAAAATATGGAGAAGAATATGAAGAAGATCGCATTGGTCGCAATATTTGCGCTTTTGGTTGTGGTGTTTACGGGGTGTTCGGCAGATACTGTCGAAACACAGAGCGGCAAACCCTCTGTCGTTGGCGTCAAGGACTTCGAATGTATTGTCAATAGCAGAATAGATTTTCTCGACGGCGTAGCGGCTTTGGATTATGAGGACGGAGACATCACCGACCTCCTCGAGATAAAGGTGTCCCCCGAAGTGCAGGTCAACGACGGATGGGCGTATTTCTCACAAGTGGGAGAGTACGAGGTCAACTACAAAATCACGGACAGCGACGGCAACGTTGCCACAAAGCGCTCGTTTGTGGACGTCGTTGACAGAGAGACATACATGTCCTTCAAGATGCCAAGCGGCTTTTTGGTGAGATCAAACGGGAACGCCCGGATAGTGAAAAGCGGGATGGAAAACGGCGCTTTCAAGTTGCACGCAAATGGCGGAGAAGTGGCTGAGGATGTGATGCTGGAGCATACGTTCTCGATGATATGCGGCTATCAATACACATTCACCTATGTCATAGACAGCTCTGCCGCCGGCAAAGTCAAGGTTTTGGCGGACGGCGTCGATTGCGCGGAACTTGCCGTGAAAGAGGGAGAAAACAGCCTCGTATTTGAGCACACCGCAAACAAAGTGGACGACAACGACGAGGCTGATGTGAAAATATCCGTCTGCTTCGGCGGCCTCGGCGACTTGGAATTGACAATAAAATCCGTGGAGACGGAGTACTTCTATCCCGAAAATATGAAAGGAACAGAGGCCGAAAGGGCAGAGGACTTCAATTTTGCCGCAAGAGTCAGTCCCAGAATAGACGACGATGGCGGGAAGATAGACCTCAAGGGCAACGCTTGGTCGGATAACGACGGCAAGGAGGCTTGCCTCGAGATAACAAGCGCAAGCGAAAATGACGGCGACATTTGGAGAGGCGGAATGTTCATCAATACGGGCATATCTCTCAAAAAAGATACACAATACAATGTGTCATTTGACATTTCTGCCGAAAATGACGGCAAATTTGAAGTCATAATTCAGAACAGTCAATGGAATGAACATCAATTTGCCAAATCAGAGTTCGAAACAAGCCCCACCGAGCGTCAGAGCGCAAGTTTCAATGTTGAAGGCTTTGTGGGTTCGCTGTGGATATACGTCCAATCCGGCGCGAACGTCAACACGATAAGGTTGTCAAATCTTAGCGTCAAGGAGACTTTGGGTGAGTCGGAAAAGCTAAGTTATCCCATTGAGGACTTTGTCGCAAGCGGAGAGGGTGCGGTCATGACTACGCATGACGGCGGCTTCGTCTACAATGTCAGCGAGTTTGCCGCACAGGACAATGCGCAGAAGATCACAAGTCCGTCCTTCTATATCGCGGGCAGCAGCGCCAACTATGTGGTGACGTTCAAGGCAAAGGCGACCGCTCCGATAGAGCTTATCATCGCCTCTCCCATATACGGCGGATGGGATCCTACGATAATGTGGTCGAGGATATATCTTACGGAGGAGGAGCAAGTGTTCACTTTCTTCTGCAACGGCAGTGCGTCCGATAAGACATATGTGCTCGAGTGGCAATTCGGCTCGGCGAACAATCAACGCTACAGCGACGTAAAAATCGAAATAAGCGAGATAAAAATAAGTTTGAGAAACGGAGAATCCGACATTTAACGATATGGAAAAAGATATAGCGACCTTAAACAACTACATAGCGAAGTCAAAATGCCTTGTGAACGACGAGTACAGGTTGGCGTATCATATGATGCCGCCCATCGGCTGGCTCAACGATCCGAACGGACTCATTAAGTTTAAGGGCAGGTATCACTTGTATTATCAATTCAATCCATATGCAAGTGCGCCCGGGAGAATGTGTTGGGGACATTTTGTGTCGGATGATCTCATCTCATATGTCGACGACGGAGTGGCTTTGAAACCCGACGCAGAGGACGCAAGCGCCTATTCGGGCGGGGCGATCGAAGTTGACGACAGAATATATGCTTATTACACGCTACATACGGAAAATTCGGACGGCAAACGAGAGGAAGTATACAGGGCGGCGTCAACGGAGGGATTCTGTTTCGGTCACGGCAAAAAGGTGTTTGACAACGAAACGTTGCCCGAAGGCATAAGTCGTACGGATTTCAGGGATCCATGTCCTGTGAAAGTGGGGGATACGTACTATCTGTTTGTGGGAGGTAATGTACAAAATAAGGGCGTGATAGTGGCGCTGAAGAGCAAAACTCCCGACAAGTTCGAATACGCCTTCACATTGGGACCCTATTATGAGTTGGGCACTATGTGCGAGTGCCCAAGCTATATGAGGATAGGCGACAAGGACGTGTTTGTAGTATGCGGCTGCAATGTCCCATCAAAGGGCAACAGCTTCAAGAACATAAATTCAAGCGTGTTTATAGTGGGCGATCTGAATCTTGAAAAGGGCAGAATGGACGTCGACTATATACGAGAGGTGGACAAGGGCGACTCCTTCTATGCGCCGCAATTTATAAGAGGAGCAAGCCTGCCGATCATGATAGGTTGGCTGGAAATGTGGGAAAAGAAGTATCCGACAAAAGAGAAAAATCACGGATGGGTAGGCTCGTTCACCATTCCGAGAGAGCTGGCTTTAAAAGACGGCGAGTTGTATCAGATCCCCGTAAGCAGCTTGCAAAATTACCTTTGCGACGTGAGGGGCGACAAAGTGCCGAAGTGCGCCGATATCAGGGCACACTTCGACGGCAAAGGCTATATCAGGCTAAAGGGCGGCAACGGCACAGTCACAGTAGGCAACGACTCTCATGTGTATCTGGATACCTTAAATGCCAACAATATGGTCGGATGTATAAGGCATACGGACACAGAATACAAAAGTTGCGACGTGAGGATACTGCTTGACGTGTCAAGCATAGAAGTGTTTGTCGCAGACGGAAGAGAAGTCATAAGCAGCAGAATTTACATCGACGGGAACTATGACTTGGAGACAAACGGCGATGTGAGCGCAATAAATATAAAGGAAATAGGTAAAAGACAATGAAAAAATTGTGGGCACTCATACTTATTTTGGCGGCAATGTGCGTAATTATGACGGCATGCGATAAGTCTGAGAACGTTGACACTGCCAATGTATTCCCCGTATCCACCAACGAGGACTCGCTGGACGTGACAATGGGCGACGTTATGCCTTTTTACGACAACGGCGTGATGAACATCTATCATCTGCGCAACAGTTCAGGCAACAACCCCAACTTTTATCACCCCATAGCTCGCATCACGACTACGGATTTCATTCACTACAACGACGAGGGGATCGCACTGAATTATGCCGATGAAAAAGACCCCGACGCCATAAAGTCCGTCGACGCCGCTTTGGGCACAGGCTCATTTATCAAGGACAATGACGGCATGTATCACTGCTTCTACACGGGGCACAACGACAAAGGGAAAGAAGAAGGCTTGCCGCATATCGAAGTCATTCGCCACGCAACAAGTTCCGACCAAAAGACATGGACAAAGGACGAGAAGTTTAAACTCTACGGATATGAGGATGACTTCAGAGACCCGTATGTGTACCTGGACAACGCGGACAATTGCTATTATATGCTTGTCACAACAAGAGATTATGCGAGCGGCGGCAGTCCCGCGGTGATAAGGAGATTTACCGCGACTTCGCTTGACGCGACTTCGGACGAGTGGGAATTCAAGGACAACTTTTTCATCAACGATGAGGGCGACTACAACATGGAATGCCCGTCTTATATTGAGTACAACGGCTACTACTACCTCGCATACAGCGAACAGGGCAACAACAGAGTCACCCACTATCGCTACAAGACCTCACATGACGACCCCGAGTGGCACAAGTTTGACAGAGACAGCATAGACGCAAGCGGCTTTTATGCAGGCAGACTTGAAAAGGCGGGAGAGAAGTTGTATGCTTTCGCTTGGTGTGCAAGGCTTGCCGGCGGTACGACGGGCGGATTTGACTGGGGCGGAAACCTCGTCACTCACGAGCTTGTTCAAAGGGAAAACGGCGAACTTTGCGCGGTGATGCCCCAAAACTACAAAGATCATTTCACTCACAAGGCGTCATACAAATCTGTCGACGGCAAGGATCTGAGCGCTTATACGTTTGAGGAAGGCAAGTTTGTCGCGTTTGGAGCGAGTGAACTTGCGCAAAAGGTCACAAGAATGAGCTTCACCGTGACTGCCACCGGCAACAAAGGCAATTTCGGACTGAGCTTTGGACTTGACGGCGCATACAACAATCGCCTCGGCAGCGCAGTGATGGCATTCGACCTTGAGAATAATTGCGTCTCATGTTATAATAATGTATCCAACAAGTTGAGATATGGCAACCCTCTTGCGAGCGTCCGATACAATTTCGAACAGGGCAAAAGTTATTCTGTCGACGTCATCATCGACGGCGAAGTGCTCTCTCTCTATCTTGGAGGCGACATTGCGCTGACCGCAAGGATCACGGATATGAAAAATTCAAATTTCGCATTCTACTCCAACGGAGCGGGAGCGCAGATAAAGGATATAGCGATTTATGAGTAAACTGTATGCGATAGGAGAACTCCTCATAGATTTTATGCCGCTTGACAGGGCGGCGTTCAAGGACACGGCGCAGTTTGAACGCAAGGCGGGCGGAGCGCCCGCAAACGTCTGCGTACAGGCGACAAAACTCGGCATAGACACCGCATACCTCACAAAGGTAGGCAAGGACGGCTTTGGCGACTTTCTCATAGAAACGCTGAAGAATGAGGGTGTTGACACAAGCTACATATCTCAAAGCGACGAGTACAACACTTCGCTTGCGTTTGTAAGTCTGACCAAAGAAGGCGAGAGAGAGTTTGTGTTTTTCAGAAAAGCGGCGGCGGATCTGCACTTCACGGAGGATGACTTCAAGGACGTCGAATTTTGTGAGGGCGACGCGCTCGAATATGGTAGCGTAGCACTTCAGACAGAGGTGGCCCAAAGTACGCACAGGTATCTCATAGACAAGGCGAAAAAGGCGGGGGCGCTCGTATTTTTCGACCCCAATCTGCGATTTAACCTGTATAAGGACAAAGAGGAGCTCAAGAGTATCGTCAAGGATTTTGCCGCTTACGCCGACGTCATCAAGGTAGGCGACGACGAGTTGGAATTTTTGACGGGACTCAGTGGCGAGGAAGCAGCGGGGGCGATGTTCGGCGGCAATTTGAAGTTGCTGCTTGTCACCTGCGGAAACAAGGGCGCAAAATTGTACCTTAGTGACGGCAGACGGGCGGCTTGCGACGGCTATAAAGTGGCGACCGTGGACACAACGGGTGCTGGAGATTCCTTCTTCGGCTCCTTCATAGCCCGGCTTATCAGCTGCGGCGCAACAGTAAAAAACTTGCTTGACGGCGGGTTTGACTACGCGAGTATGCTCGATTTTGCTTGCAAGTGCGGGGCATACACAACAATGCACTACGGTGCGATCTCTGCAATGGGTGACAAAAATAAAGTCGAAAAGGCGGTAAAATAAAATGGCATCTGTAAAACTTGTAAATGTAAACAAAGTGTATGACGGCGGCGTGCATGCCGTGCACGATTTCTCCATCGACATCAAGGATAAGGAGTTTATCGTGTTCGTCGGTCCCTCAGGTTGCGGCAAGTCCACGACGCTGAGAATGATCGCCGGTCTTGAGGAGATCTCCTATGGAGAGTTCTATATAGACGACAAACTTATGAATAGTGCGGCACCAAAAGATAGGGATATAGCAATGGTGTTCCAATCGTATGCGCTCTATCCGCAGATGACCGTCTACGACAATATGGCTTACGCTTTGAAACTCCGCAAGGTCCCCAAGGATGAGATCGACAGGAGAGTCAGAGAGGCGGCGGCTATACTGAAACTCACGCCTTATCTCGACAGGAAGCCTCGCGCGCTTTCGGGCGGTCAAAGACAGAGAGTCGCACTCGGTCGCTCCATAGTGCGCAGACCCAAGGTGTTCTTGATGGACGAGCCGCTGAGCAACCTCGACGCGAAGCTGAGAGTGGCTATGAGAAGCGAGATCGTCAGAATACACGAGGAAGTCGGCGCAACGACCATCTATGTCACGCACGACCAGATCGAGGCTATGACGATGGCGTCGAGAATTGTCGTTATGAAGGACGGCTTCATTCAGCAGATCGGCACTCCCAACGAGGTTTATCAACACCCCGCAAATCTGTTTGTCGCAGGCTTTATCGGCACGCCCGCTATGAACTTCCTCTACGGCAAGCTCAGCGAGGACGGGAAGTTTTATATCAACGGCTGCGACCAATATATCAATATGACGGATGAGCAAATGCAATTGCTCAAGGATTATGTCGGGCACGGACTTGTATACGGAATACGCCCGGAAAATCTCATTTTCGAAAAGGATGAGCGCTTTGACCGCTACAAGAATGCGTCGTTTGAGATCTCCGTTCGCATCATCGAACTGCTCGGCGATATCCTCAACGTCCACGGCAAGATAGGGGATACCGACATCGTAATCAAAATGCCCAATAAGTACGACGTGAGAGAGGGAGACGTGATCAAAGTCGCCATTGAAAGCTCCTATGAGCGTTTTTTCAACGAAACCACTACCAAGGCTATAACCCCCGACTATTGCAATTACGAAGAGATCGAGGTCACACAGTCGCTTGACGAGGACAACGTCACAATAATTGAGGAAAAAAAGAACGGTATATTCTCAAAGATGGGCAGCGCTGTTAAAAACGTCATCGGTAAACTGAAAAAGCCCGCTAAAGCAGACGAGAAGGACGGCGTGGCAGCCGACAGCGACAAACCCGAGACTTCCGACAGCTCAAACGAGGCAAGCTCAGACGAAAAGTAAAGTTCCGACAGTTCAAATAAGACAAACGCAGAATAAGAATTTTTCAGACATTCAGCGTCATAAATTTCCCCTTTGAGGCGGCAAGTGCAATTTCGCGCTTGCCGTCTCGCTTATCAGCTTTTACATCGATCCGGCTCGTTTCGCGATCTGTTTTTTGTCGATCCGACTTTGCATCTTAATAACGACATAACTTTTTGATAAACTATTTGTAGTGCCAACGGCATATCTGTGAACAAACTAAAATCGGGCGTCAACGCCGCATAATATTGTTTTATTTTTTCAACTTCGTCATCGGGTTTGTCATAAACCTTGTCAAATTTCCAATCGTGCATATTTTTATATCATTCCATATCCGCAAAAAACAAGATTTTATGACAATTTCAATAAAAAATTTTTTTATCTCATCATTTGAATTGAGAACATCAACATTTTGTCTTATAAGCGAGCCACTTTTAATGTTAAATTTGCCACAAACAGTATAAAAAAAGTAACCAGCTTACCCTTTTAGGGGTCCAACCGGTTATCATTTGGTGGAGACTAGGGGATTCGTATTACAGCGGAGCGAGAGAGTTTACTCTCGGGAGCGGAGTGCGCAGCCTGACCGAGGGGCAGGGCACCGTGAAACGGTGCGCGTGTTTTTTGTAAAACACGCAGGTTCGAAATCCCGACGTCGCCACAAAAAAACCTGTGAAATTTTATCATTTCACAGGTTTTTGGTGGAGACTAGGGGATTCGAACCCCTGACCTATGCATTGCGAACGCATCGCTCTACCAACTGAGCCAAGCCCCCGATATATGGTGCGGTTAAAGGGACTTGAACCCATATGAACGTATTGCTCACTAGAACCTGAATCTAGCGCGTCTGCCAATTCCGCCATAACCGCATTGGATTTTGTACTAGCATTTTAGCGCAAAAAAGTATGTTTGTCAATGATTTTGGAGCAATGTATGAATTGTTTTTTTACGGCGCCGGTTTTGCTGTAAAATGCGGCGTTTTCTATTATAATTTTCATTTGGCAGACGCCTTTTAAGTTTAAATTAGCGACGCAAAGCTTGAAAAAATCGTTCGGACAAATATTTCAAATTTCGTTGACAAGCGGCGGGCCGGAGTGGTATACTCGGTATGAAAAGTAGGAAAAATCTGACATCTTTGACGCCGCTTTACATATTATAGGAGGCAATATGGGCGAAGATAAGTATATTTGGACGGCGACGGTCGGGGCGAAAGGGCAGATCGTCATACCCAAGCAAGCGAGGGACGTTTTCGACATCAAGGAAGGCGACACGCTCATCCTGCTTGGGGACAAAGAGCGTGGCATCGCAATCGCAAAATACGATGACTACGTCAATTTTGCGACGGCTATATTCGACGCGAAAAAGGTAGACAAATAATTGCGACAAAGCGCCGATATCGGCACTTTATACATACAAAACAAACACTTAAAACAGGAAATATGCAACTTATGAGTAAAGCCATCGTTGTGAAAGGACTCAAAAAAAGTTATAAGGACGTGATGGCTGTCAAGGGCATCGACTTCGATGTGGACGAGGGCAGTCTGTTTGCTTTCCTCGGGGTAAACGGCGCGGGCAAGAGCACTACGATAAACATACTGTGCACCTTGCTCGAGGCGGACGGCGGCGACGTCAACATCTGCGGGCTCGACCTCAAGACGGACGCGGCGGCAATACGCTCGCGTATAGGCGTTGTGTTTCAAGGCAGCGCCCTCGACGCGCGGCTGAGCGTGAGGGAGAACCTGTCTACGCGCGCGTCTTTTTACGGTTTGAGCGGAGACGCCAAGCAAAACAGGCTCAAAGAGCTTGAGGAACTTTTGGAACTTACCGACATTATGTCGCGGCCGTACGGCAAACTCAGCGGCGGACAGCGCAGGCGCGTGGACGTGGCGAGGGGGCTCATCAATTCGCCGCGCATACTCTTCCTCGATGAGCCGACGACGGGGCTGGATCCGCAGACGAGGCGTACGGTGTGGGAGATCGTGGACAGACTTAGGAAAAACCTCAAAATGACGGTGTTTTTGACTACGCACTACATGGAAGAGGCGGACGGCGCGGACAAGGTCGTCATTCTGGACGAGGGGCGAGTCGTCGCGGTGGGCACTCCCGTAGAGCTCAAAAACAGGTACAGCAACGACTGCATAAAGCTGTATTCGCCCGCGCTCCCCGAGATAGGCGAGAGGCTTGAGGGAATGAGATACGAGTACGACAGCGGCGCGTACAAGATATATGTGCCGGACAGCGACGCCGCGCGCAAGTTTATTGTGAAAAACGGCGACATATTGAAAGATTTCGAGTTTGTCAAGGGCAATATGGACGATGTATTTTTGAATGTTACGGGCAAAAAGCCGGGAGGAGAGGAATGAAAAACGATCTTGTGATACTTGGCAATCTCATCCGCCGTGGGTTGAAAATGTACCTGTCGGACAAAATGGCGGTTTTCCTGTCCATTCTGTCCCCGCTTATCATACTGTTTTTATATCTGATGTTTTTGGGCGACATCCAATATGATTCGGTCGTCGCAAAGCTTGAGGGGCTTGCCGTAAACGACGACGCGGTCCACGCCTTCATAGACGGCTGGATGATGGCGGGCGCGCTTGCCGTCTCCTGCATTACGGTGTCGTTTTGCGCGCAATATCTCATGATAAACGACCGCGAAGGCGGCGCTATGCAGGATATGCTGACGTCGCCGATAAAGCGCGGCGTACTCAGCGTGAGCTATCTCATCGTCAACGTCGTCATCACGACGGTCATTGTCGGCATAATCACGGCGCTCGCGTTTGTATATCTCGCCGCTACGGGCTGGTATTTGAGCGGCGCGGACGTAGGCAAGATAATCGGCATGCTGCTTTTGTCCGTGCTGTCCGCGAGCCTGTTTACGACGATCATATGTATGCTTTTCCGCACACAGTCGGCGCACGGCGGCGCAAGCGGCATTCTGAGCGCCGCGATAGGTTTCTTCATAGGCGCGTATATGCCGATCGCCATTTTCCCGAAGGCAATACAGTATTTTGTGCTGTTTATGCCCGGTTCGTACTCGGCGGGAGTGCTACGCAACCTGTTTATGCGCGGCGCTATGGAGAGCGTCGTCGCCGACTTGCCCGCGCCCGCGGTCGAACCTGTAAAGTAGGGGCTTATGGAGAGTTTTTCCATGCAGATGGACGCATTCGGCAAAACGATATATGAAAAGGAGATGTGGATCATCTTCGCGTGTACGCTTGTCGTCTTTGTCGCGGCTTACATAGTCAATCAAGTCGTCCGCACCAAAACGCACACCCTATTCGCCGCGCCCTCACTGCACAAGAGCGCAAAGAAAGGGAAAAAGAGCGAGAAATGATTTTTTATAAGACGTGGGCTACGCGCCCACTCCTCGGCGAGGGACTTCGTCGTTCCCTGCAATCCCAAGCTAAAAAAGCACGGACCCGCTACTTTCAGTAGACGGATCCGCGCTTTTTGATTTTTGATTTTGTGGGCTAGCCGTAGGTCACTTCTTGACTTTGGCGAGGCCTTTTTCGACGAGCGTTTCTATTTCCTCATAGGGGAGCTCGGCGGCGAAGTCGCGGTCCTTATGGCGGGTCGCAAGCTCTACGCCCTTGCTCTTCATGAGCATTTTGATGAGCTCGCCTACATATTGCACGCGGCGCACTCCGTTGAGCTTGTAGCGGCAGGTGTAATCGCTCTTGGCCTTTTCTATTTTGTCAATGGCGTACTTGCTCTTGTTGATGTCGCGCGTGGTGAGGGCGAGCTGCAACTCGAGGGTCTTGCCACGCATGACGAATTTCGCGAGCTTGACTCTGCCGATGAATATGCTCTCGTGAGCGCGCGTGACGCGGGTGTCTACGCCCCTGTAGCTCAAGAAGATATTCTTTACAGCGCTGTAATATGTCTTGACCTCGTCGGGCGCTTGAATGAGCTTGGCAAGATAGGTGAGAATGTAGTGCGGAGCGCCGTCGTCAGCCGCGGGAGTTTCTTCTTCCGCGTCATCTTCGTCGTCGGAGTCCTCGTCGTCCTCTTCGTCCTCGACGTCGGCAGCGGCGTTTTCGTCGGAAACAGTCTCCTCTTCCGTCTCTTCTGCAGGAGTTTCTTCTGAGGGCTCTTCCTCCTCCACGGGTGCTTCCTCCTCCGCGGGTTCGGACTCCTCTTCGGGTTGTTGCTCTTGCTCGTCGGATGTTTCGGATGCGGGGTCCTCCTCGGGTATTGCCTCCTCTTCGGGCGCTTCCTCGGGTCGCTCGTAAGGCTCTTCAGCGGGAGTTTCGGGCGCTTCCTCTGTCTCGGGGACAGGCGCCTCTTCATCTTCCTCTTCTAGCTCCTCTACGAGCAGGGGAGCGATGGGTTCTTCCTCCGACGTTGCTGAGTCGTCAACTTCTGCGGCGGCTTCTTCATAAAGCTCTTCGTCGGAAGTCTCTTGCTCGGCGGCTTTCCTCGCCTCGGTCTCCTCGATCATCTTCGCGAGGGTAGGCTCGTCAAGTTTGCACTTCGCCTTGTAGATGATGAGCGCTATCGCCATAAGCACCATAGGTATTACGCACATGCAGGCGAGCAATCCCATCTTTGTTTTCTCATCCATTCCGGCGATGACTTCCTTTATGCCTGCAATGACCTCTTCGCCTGTTTTTAAACCTTCTGTGCCTTGATTTTCAAGGTCGGAAATCTGATTCGTGTATAAAAGAGAACCTGTTATGAGCAAGACAAGAGAGATGAGGCCTTGCGACAGGGCGGAGCCCATCTTAGCGGTGAAGGGACGTAACGAGAAGATGACAGCCTCGTCGCGCTTGCCCGTCTTCCACTCGTTGTATTCGACGGTATTCGCCATATTTATGAGCATTATCATATAGAATCCCGTTGACCAACCCGTGAATCCGTACAGCAGAGCCATGACAAGGAATTTCGGGGTGATGGGCAAATTCAAGATCGGGATCACAAAACCGCCGCCTACGTTGTTTGGCCAAACGAGACCCACGATGAGCAATAGGGCATAACTGATTATCAAAGTTATTCCGCAACTGTACAGAGTTCTGTTTCTGCCGAGTTTTTTGGAGAACCACGGATAGAACAGCGTAAACACTACGGACAGTATCGCATATACGATGCTGAACACCGTGCCGAGCATGCCTTCATATCCGAATTCGAAATATATGTAGAATGTGAGGATGTTGCCGACCGCGATGCCCGAGATTAAGTTCCATATGAGCATGACAAGCGTACACCAAAGCAATTGATCGTTGTGGAAAAGCACCTTGAACAGATCTTTGAGCTTTGTGCCCTGAGTCTTTTGGAAGTCGGCAGGCAGTGGCTTTTCCTTGACGCCGAGTATGGTGAACAGTTGAAAGCCTACCATAAGCACTACGACCACTATCGATATCAATCCGTAGCCTTTGGTCGGGTCGAGATGAAGCGCATGCGCTACGTCGCCGACGGTGAGCAGAGGAACAAGCAATCCCGCAAGTCCGCCGCCAGCGCTGCATACCAGCTGTGTGAAGGACGTCAGTTTGTTGCGGTCGTCGGGGTTGGACGTGAGCGACGGCATCATGCCCCAATACGAGATGTCGTTCATCGTGAACGTGATGGAGAACATGAAGTACGCAAACGCAAGGAAACCGATGAATGACCAACCATAGAGCGGCACGTTGAATAAGGCGATTATCACGCCTCCCGTCAAAATCGCGCCGATAAGCTGCCACGGTTTGTATTTGCCCCACTTTGTGCGCGTGTTCTCGACGATGGAGCCCATGATAGGATCGTTGAAGGCGTCAAAGATACGTGCGCAAACGATGATGACTGTGATCATGGCAAATTGCGCGTCGCTAAGATGTTTTGTAAGCAACACAAACGTCAGCAAAAATCCGTTGAAGAAGTTGTACAGGAAATCTCTGCCGAATGTGCCAAGCGGGAACATAAAGAAGTTGCGCTTTGACAGTCTCTCGCCGACATTCATCACGTCAGGCGTACCTGCCGTGGCGACTTCCGAATTCGACTGAGCCTGCATTTCAAGATCTTGATTGTCCATAATTCCTCCCTTATTTGATAAATTATAAATATATAATATCAAAAAAATGATTCACTGACAATATGCAAAATCGACATTGTGAAAAAAACTTTGGTAATTTTGAAAAAATCGCAAAAAAAATCTTAAAAACGCTGTACAATTTGCGAGAATTTGATTATAATGTACAGGCAATCTGGGTGTGGCGCAGTTTGGTAGCGCGCATGAATGGGGTTCATGAGGCCGGAAGTTCAAGTCTTCTCACCCAGACCAGACAAAAGCACATCGACATGATGTGCTTTTGTTTTTTCAAAAGCACATAGATGTCATTTGCTTTTTTGGTCTACTCCGCACACAAAAATTTTAACGGTTCACAATATCTCACATCAAAGATGTGGATATGGTTCACCTGATTTTTGTGTTTGGTTTGCGCCTACGGCGCCAATTTTCACATTATCCGCTCAAGGCGCCCTTTGTTTGCCCACAAAAAAATGCAATGCTTTGCGGGCAAATAAGGGGAGCTGTCCGTGGAACGGACTGAGGGGATCGTTCATTTTTTTCTGTCATTCCGAGCGCAGTCGAGGAATCCCCCGGTGCGGAGCAGGACGTCCTCTACACTTGGGGATCTTTCGACTTCGCTCAAGATGACAGATCGCACAAACGAATAATCCCCTCAGTTCGTTTCGCTTTGTCGTGGGAAGTTATGCCGTAGCGGGTCAAAAAATCACTGACTTTTGTCTGCGACAGCGCATACAGCGCATATTTTTATGCGACAAGGAAAAAGAAGGCGGTCATAAATTTCGGCAGTTTGGAATGAAATATTTTTTTATCCGCTTTTTCAAAGCGTGATATGTACTATAATATAAATACATATATTTCGGATATATTTTCAAAAAACGTTTGACTTTTTGCGCGGGGTTTGTTAAAGTAGATGTCGAGCCGCTCGGAAGTGGTTTTTTAAGTTGTCCTAAGAATTGGGCGCACCATAACGGCGAGACCGGTCAGAGGAGGTAAAACATGTACGCAATCGTTGAATGCGGTGGCAAACAGTACAAGGTCGAGAAGGACATGCTGGTCAAGGTCGAAAAACTCGACGCGGAGATCGGCGCAGAGGTCGAACTCAAGGTGCTGCTTGTTGCAGGCGAGGACGGATTGAAGGCGGGCAAAGAGGCTGAAGGCTGCAAGGTCAAGGCTGTCGTCACAAGACAGGACAAGTTCGCAAAGATCCTCGTTTTCCACTACAAGGCAAAGAAACAGATCAGAAAGCGTCAAGGCCATCGTCAGCCCTATACAGAGCTGAAGATCGTGGCGATCGAGGGCTAATAATGCTCACGGTTCGGTTTTTGAAGGAAGGGGACAAATTTGTCGGCATAGAGTGCAACGGACATTGCGAGTATGCCGATGAAGGCGCGGATATCGTCTGCGCGGCGGCAAGCTCCGTCATCCAAACGGCTGTGCTCGGCGTCATAAGACTTTTGGGCTTGAACATAGGCTATGAGACGGACGACGAACAGGGATATTTGAAGGCTATATTGCCAAAAGATATTTCCAATGAGGACTTGCACGACGCCGATATCATCCTCAAAACCGCGTATCTTGGGGTGTCCGACCTCTATGAAACTTATTCGGACTTTATATCTTTGGAGGTAAAGTAAAATGTTTATCAACATACAATTGTTCGCTCACAAAAAGGGCTCCGGTTCTTCCCACAACGGACGCGAGAGCGCGGCAAAACGCCTCGGTCCCAAGCGTGCCGACGGTCAATTTGTGCTTGCAGGCAACATCCTTGTTCGCCAAAGAGGCACAAAATATCATCCGGGCAACAACGTATCCATCGGCAAGGACGACACGCTCTTTGCGCTTATCGACGGCGTAGTGAAATTCGAACGCGTCGGCAAGGATCGTAAACAGGTGTCTGTTTACGCCGCAGAGTAACTAAGCTCGTACGCGCCGTCCGACGGACGGCGCAATTTTTTTAGGCGCGTCCGAGGCGATTATATCCGCTGAGGAATATAAGCGCGTCATAGCGCTTATAACCGTTGAGGTTTTAAGCGTCATAGCGCTATAACCGTTGAGGATTTAAATGTGTCCGAAGCGCTTATGACCGGTGAAGGTCATATTCGATCAAGGGCGCAAATTGCGTTTTTGAGACGTTTGGGCGCGTGACGGAAAATTTCTTGCAATTTGCGCAATAAGAGTTTTATGATCTCATTTGAGCTTGACAAAACCCCTTGTTTTGACATTACCGCCACCTTGGAGTGTGGGCAGGTATTTCGCTTTTCGCCCGTAGAGGGAGGATATGTCTTGCACGCTCTCAGTCACGTCGCGAAGATAATCGACAGGGGGGACAGCTATGAAGTGAGCGCGGACGACGAGGAGTTTTTCAAGGCGTATTTCGACCTCGATCGTGACTATGCGGCGATACAGTCCGAGCTTGAGGACGGCGGGACTTTGAGCGAGGCGATAGCATTCGGCAGGGGCATACATATTCTGAAACAGGACCCCATTGAGGCAATTTTCTCATTCATAGTGTCACAAAACAATCACATACCGCGTATAAAGTGCATAATAGAGCGTATGTGCGACGCGCTGGGCGAGGACATGGGCGACTATCACGCTTTCCCGAGCCTCAAGGCGCTTGCGGACGCGGGCGAGGAGTTCTATGCGAGCATAGGCGCGGGCTACAGGGCGGCGTATCTCGACAGGGTGGCAAAAGCTATGCTCGACATAAATTTGGACGAGTGGCGCGCCCTCGACACCGAGTCGCTGAGGCGGCAGCTCATGGCTATGCACGGCATAGGGCGAAAAGTCGCGGATTGCATATTGCTTTTCGGATTCGACCGCTTCGACGTGTTCCCCGTGGATACGTGGATAAAGAAGGTATTCGCCGACGCCTATCCCGATATGCCTGCCGACAAAATGTCCACTTTATTGGTGCAAAAATACGGACAATACTCGGGTTTTGTGCAACAATGGCTATTTTATTTCAAAAGAACAAAAAAAACTATGGACAAATCTAATTTTTTAAGCTAGAATAATCTAAGAATATATTGTGTGCAACTCGAATGCGGGTTGCCAAGGAGAAAAATTATGGCAGCAACTAAAAAGTATGTGGTCCTTGCAGATATCGAGAGCGTTCGCGTTCCTTTCGCGGTGTTTGAGTCCGCTCTTGAGGAGCTTTCCCGTTACGGAGAGATCGCCGCTTGCAAATTCTATGGCTATTCCGCAAAACGCACAAAGGATTACGGCGAGTTTATTCAAGAGAACAGCTATGACGCGCTTTCCGCGCTCCCCAAGAAGAGAAAGGGCAAGCTCGATCTGAGACAGGTCATAGACGCGGCAAGGCTCGCACAATTCCCCAACATCGACGGATTCTTCCTCATTTACGGACACGGCGACATCACGCCGCTCATCGCGTATCTCAAGGCGTACGGCAAAGACGTAGTCGCCGGCGTTGTCGAGCAGGACAAAAATTCCGCGCTCTGCAACAAGGTCATCATCCTTCATAATGACCAGCCGAGCAGGGTCGTGCTCAACGCAGGTTACAAGAAGACGGAGAACGCGCCCCAGCCCCCCAAGGCTGCGCCTCAGCCTCAAGCCGCTCAACCCGCGGCCGCGGCGCCAAGCGATAACGAGCAGGCTCAGATGGCGTTCCTTCTCGAGCAATTCAACAAGATACTCAACGAGTAACGCTTAATTTAGCATCTCGTTCGTGGCGCGCTTGCGTAAAGTCGCGGGCGCGTCCCGAAAAAACGAGAATAAAGAATGTGGGATGACTTGGGTCATCCCTTTTTCGTTGCCTTCTCTTAAAAATAATGTGAGCGGAGTTTAAAAAATATGGCGTCCGGCCATATTTTTATGTCAGATATTGACGCTCCGACGCGTTTAAGGCGCATCATACGTTTAAAGCGTCGCTTTTCATTGATTCAATGTTTTTCAAAAGGGCAGTACGTTGTTGTTTTTGTAGGTGCAGAAGGTGACGCTGTAGCCGCAGTCGTCCATGGGAGGTTCGCTTGCGACGAGCTGCCAATTGTCAAGCGCGTCAAGATCGTCCAGAAATACCGTCGCGCCGCCGTCCGCGTCCACCTTTGTGATGACAGCCTCCTCGCAATAGGGGAGCATGGTGTGGTACATCATCGCGCCGCCTATGACGTACGCGTCCTCGGGAGAGTGTGCGTTGACCTCGCGGGAGAGCTCCTCGAGAGAGCGCGCAAGGATATAGCCCTTCTCAATGGCGTCATTTTCATCGCCCTCGGGATAGAGCACTATGTTTGTGCGCCCCTTGAGCGGCATGCCGCCCGGCAGCGAACGCAAGGTATTGTAGCCCATAAGCACCGTCTTGCCACGGGTGTGGCTTACAAAGTGTTTCATGTCCGCCTTGAGGTCGAAAAGCAAGCCGTTGTTCTTGCCAATGCCCCAATTTTTGTCCACGGCAACGATAAGTTTCATATTGCCACCTCGATCTTCTTGTCAAGCGTTGTATATTGATAGTTTTCAAGCTCGAAGTCGGCAAGCGTGAAGTCGTAGAAATTTTTGACGTCGGGGTTCATCTTGAACGTCGGGGCGGGGTACTGCGGGTTTTGCAATATCTCCTCAACGATGGGGATATGGCGGTCGTAGATGTGCGCGTCGCTTATCACATGCACAAATTCGCCGACTTCAAGCCCGCTCACCTGCGCGAGCATATGCACGAGGACGGCGTATTGTACGACGTTCCAATTGTTTGCGGTGAGGGTGTCCTGGCTGCGCTGATTGAGTATGGCGTTGAGCTTTTTCCCCGTTACGTTGAAAGTCATAGAGTACGCGCATGGGTAGAGATGCATCTCATGTAGGTCCGCAAAGTTGTAGATGTTTGTCATTATGCGACGGGATTGTGGGTTGTTTTTCAAGTCGAACAGCACTCTGTCCACCTGATCGAATTCGCCCTCGGGATAGATGTGCTTTATGCCGAGTTGATAGCCGTACGCCTTGCCTATCGAGCCGCTCTCGTCCGCCCAGCTGTCCCATATGTGCGAGTTTAAGTCGTGCACATTGTTTGACTTTTTCTGCCATATCCACAAAAGCTCGTCGATAGCCGACTTGAAAGCTGTTCTGCGCAGAGTTATGATGGGAAACTCCTTGCTCAGATCGTAGCGGTTTACTATGCAGAATTTTTTGATAGTGTGGGCGGGGGAGCCGTCCTCCCACCTCGGACGCACGGCGAGCCCTTCATCCGAAACGCCGTTGTCGATTATATCGCGACAAGTGGATATAAAAATTTTGTCTGCAATACTCATAAAATGTCTCCTATTTTCAAAATGTGGCGCTTTATATCGCTAAAACGCGGGATAAAGCGCCGTTTTTTGAGGATATCAGTCCCTGATGACAAGTTGAGAATTCAACGCCTTGACCATGTCTATGGGGAGTTTTATCTCCTTCCTGTCGAAGGTGACGAGGCCGTTTATCTCCTCTTCTACGTCGCTGACCTGCGTATACACGGTCGCGCTCAAGCCCTTTGCGACGTTTGGTATAATGCTCTTTTCATACAGCTTTTTGAATGCCTTGGCAAGCTTTTCGGGGGTCTTGTAAATGCGGTAGCCGAAGGATTTCTTGGGCGAGAATACGTGTCTGTCCACCTTGTAGGAGTATCCGCCGAACTCCGAGAGCACGCGGCATCTCTTTTCGAAATGTGGCACCGTGATGGGGCGGAAATAGATGTGTTGAGACTTCATGTCCGAGGAGTCCTTGCCTTGGTCGTTCCAGCCCGAGACGCTGTCTATTATGCGGGTAGGGTCTTTTGCCTTCATCTTTTTTGTGATGCGCACGCTGTCAAACTGTCCCCAGCCCTCGTTGAAGGGCACCCAGCAGCAGAGGCTGACGCAGTTTTTGAGATAATTCATCGTGATGTCTACCTCTTTTTCAAACTCGTCGCGACTCTCCTTTTCGGCGCGGGCGAGTTTTTTGTACGCGCGCTCGTTGTCGTCCTTGATGTGTATGCCGACAAACGCGAGTACTCCGATATAGAGCATATTGTATTTCGTGCCGCCCGTGACCATGTCCTGCCACACCAAAATGCCTTCCTTGTCGCAGTGATAGTACCATCTGAGAGGCTCGATCTTGATGTGCTTTCTTATCATATTGAATCCCATCGACTTGACAAGCTTGACGTCGTATTCGAGCGCCTTATTTTCTGGAGGCGTGAGCATACCGTCCGACCAATAGCCTTGATCGAGCACGCCGCTCATGAAGTAGGGCTTGTTGTTGAGGGCTATGCGCTTAAACCCTTTGCTGTCAGTCACGAAGCCGAATTTGCGCATGCCGAAGTAGGACTTGACAATGTCATCGCCGACCTTGAACGCCAACCCGTACAGCTTTGGATTTTCGGGGCACCACAGTTCGTAATTTTTCATGGGGATGTCTATCTCGTCTCCATCGCATATCGTCGCGGAGAGTTGTTTTGTGCTGTCAATGCCGTCGAGCACAAGCACTTCGACGGGGACGTCCGCGCTCTTGACGAATTTGAGTTTGACAAGGTCGTTGTCGATGTCGGGGATTATCGTGACATCTTTGAGATAAGCCTCGGGCACGCTCTCAAGCCAAACGCTCTGCCAAATGCCCGATTGAGGGGTGTACCATATGCCGCCGCGTTTCATCGACTGCTTGGCGCGCGAATGATAGCTTGTGTCGGAGGGATCCGTGACCTCGACTTCTATCGTGTTTGCACCCGCCTTTATCATGTCTGTGATCTCAAATGTGAAGGGCATATATCCGCCGCTGTGTTCGCCTACAATCGCGCCGTTTACGGTGACCCTGCACCAAAAATCCACCGCGCCGAAATTGATGAAAGTGTGCGCCTTGATAAATTCCGCGGGGACGTCGAATGTGCGATGATAGTAGAGCTTGTCGTCCGGCGTGACCGAGGTGCCTTCATCAAGCCCGCTCAGCAGCGATTCGGGAGAGTAGGGGACGAGGATCTTGCCTTGATACGCGCCCGTGAAAGTCTCGCTCTTACGTAAAATTGCGTAGTCCCATTTGCCGTTCAAAGATATGTAACTCTTCCTCTCGAATTGTGGACGGGGGTATTCCGCAAGCGGCACCTCGCCCGGATTGAATAATGTATTTAGTCTGACTGTTTCCATAATATCCTCCGAAAAAACTTCCAATACTTATTGTATTATAACATATTACTGCCAATATAACAATAATAAATTCAAAATTTGTGCGGTTAAAGCAACGCGATATCAAAAAAACAGCGATAAACGGCGAAAATTATGCTGTCGATATAAAAATTTCGCGACCTAACGGAGGTCTTGCGCGGCAAGTATGCGCTTGACTATGAGGCGCGCGGTGTGCTAAAATCTTGTAGGAGGCAAATATGAAATACTACATCTTTTCCGACATACACGGCGCAACTGCAAATCTGAACGCGCTGCTTGACAAGATAGGAGGCGAGCTCGAGAGCGGGGCGGCAAAACTCGTCCTGCTTGGCGACATCTACAACCACGGTCCGCGCAACCCCATTCCCGAAGATTACGCGCCCATGAAGGTGGCGGAGGCGCTCAACAAGTATGCGCCGTCGATAATCGCGGTCAAGGGCAATTGCGACAGCGAAGTGGACGAGATGATAAGCGAATTCAAGATATATGCGGGTTCGTCAACGACCGTAGACGGACACAGCGCAGTGTTTACGCACGGGCACAAGTGCAATCCCGATCTGCCGTGCGAGGGCCTTTCGAGCGGCGACGTCGTGTTTTACGGACACTTCCACAGGGCAAAACACACTATCGTGGACGGTGTACACTATGTTTGCGTGGGCGCGCTGGGCATATATCCCGTGGACGCGGGGGCGTCCTATGCCGTGCTCGATGGCAAAAATGTCGCCGTGTATCCCGTGAACGACTCTTCGCCGATCATAAACTTCGAGTTGGAGTGAAAATCTTTATAGTGGCACAGAGAGACGCATATTTTGCCTTAGCCGCGCGAATTTCGTGATTCTAAATGGGCGAATAAAATATTAAGACCGCGCACGCCCTGTTTGCAGGAGTATTTGCGGTCTTTTTTTGTGGATTTAAATATCGAATTTCAGCGCGATTTCATAAAATAAATAACGAGCTTGGTGCAATGCGTCGCATATTTATGGAGTTATCGCAACTTTGAGATGACTCTCCCTAGTATATGTTTTTGAGGTCGGGCATGGCGTAGGCGAAAAACTCCTTGTAGGCGTTGCATTTCGCGACATCTAAACGCTCCCTTTTGCAGCCGCCCGCGCACATTTTGAAATAGGCGCACTTCTTGCATTTTGCGTCCACCTGCAAACTCTCTTTTATGAATTTGACGGCGATGGGGTGGTGGGAGAGCGCGGCAAAATCGCTGTCAGAGATGTTGCCCATGTCGTATTCGTCGAGGCAGTAGAAGTCGCAGGGATACACCGTGCCGTCCGCCTCTATGACGAATTGATGGGAGCAAAATCCGTTCATGCCGCACTGCTCGGCGACCTCGCCGCGCGCAAGCCTCACAAAATTGTCGAATTGCCTTATCGATGTGTAGTCGCCCGCCTTTATGTCCGCAAGATACAGGCTGAACAGCTTTTTCAAAAATACGGCGTACTCCTTTTCGGTGGGGTAGGACGAGGCGTCGTAGGGCTGCCCGCCGAGGGGTCTGAGGCAGGGAATGAATTGCATGAATTTGAAGCCCTGCGACTTGTAAAACGCGTACACGTTGGCGATATCCTTTACTACCGCTCTGCTGAGCACGGTGAGGATATTGAAGGGCACGCCGTGCTTTTTCAGGTAGTCCACGCCGCGCATTATGTCGGGATAGGCGGGGGAGCCGTCCGCCCTGACGCGACAGGCGTTGTCCGCCTCCGCGCCGTCGAGGGAGAGCCCCAAAAGGTAGTTGTATTTTTTGAATATCTCGCACCACTCGTCGTCTATCAAGGTGCCGTTTGTCTGTATGACGAGGGCGGTATTTTTGTGCGAAGAGACAAGCTCGCCCGCTCTTTTAAAGAATTCTTTGCCGCGGAGAAGAGGCTCGCCGCCTTGAAAGGACAAATAAAGACGGTCCTCGCCCGTGAAGGCGAGGGCCTTTGACACTATGTCCTCGAGGAGTGCCTCGCTCATCAGTCCCTTGCTGTAGCTCTCGCGCATCCCGGAGAGGGAGTGATAGAAGCAATAGGTGCATCTCAGATTGCAGTTGCCCGACGCGGGCTTGAGCATCACCGATAGGTTCAAATTTTTCCTCTTATCCTATTATTTTATTATGCCGCGGCGGTTGGTTTGAAGCTCTTTGCGGAAAGCTAGCAGTTGATTTTTGAGTTTTAGCGCGACGTCTGTATATTGCTTTGACACATTGTAGCCCTCGATCGGGTCGAGGTCGAGATTGAACAGATAGTTGTTGTAATATTGGTCTATGAACGCGCTGTTCTCGTTGATGACGTGTTGATAATACTTGAAGTCGTACGGCGTACCGTTTATGTCCGCGGGCATCTGCAGGCTCTGCACCGTGCCTTTCTTGATGTAGTAGAGCGCGCGGTAGTTGCCATCGCCGTCCGTTATCTTGGCGCTCGCGGGACGTTCGCCAGTCAAAGCGGGGAGCATGCTCACGCCGTCTATCACTCTGTCCGTCGGGAGCGGTATGCCCATGAGTTCGAGCAGGGTGGGGAAGATGTCGATGTTCATATAGCTTGATGTGACGCGGTAGCCGCTCACGTCCTCGCCCTTCGTATTTGTCCAACTTACGGGGTCGTCCGTCTCAAACGCCTTGCCATAGTTTGCCGCCACATTCTTGCCTACTTTCATGAGCATAGGCACCTTGTGTCCGCCCTCGAAAGTCGTGTTCTTGCGACCCTTGAGCGCGCCTGTCGCGCCCTCCTTGCCGGGACCGTTGTCCGACGTGAATATGATGATGGAGTCGTCCGCGACTTCGGACAATATATCGAGCGTCGTGCCGAGATAGGCGTCAAACTCCTCTATGCAGTTGATGTATGTATCGTCCGTGGTGTCGCCCTGCTTGGCGTTGTTAAGGTCGCTTTGTGTGGTGTTGTAGCTAGAGTAGAGAGGTGCATGCGGCCACGGAGTGCAGTAGTAGGAGAAGAAGGGAGTGCCATTATCTTTGTAATTCTTTATCTGTTGCTCAAGATAGGGGTTCATTTTTTTGGTGACGCGCTGCGTTGTGATGGATTGGTCCTTCATCTCGGCATGCGAGAACTCCTCTTTATACTCCCCGTTTTTCTCCTCGACGAAGTTGTAGGGGATCATATCGTTGACATAGTGGCTGCCGTAGAAATAGTCGAACCCTTGATTTGTGGGCAGATATTCGCCGTAGTCGCCGAGGTTCCACTTGCCGAACAGCGCCGTGTCGTAGCCGACGTTCTTGAGCACTTCCGCAATGGTTATCTCGTCGCCCAAAATGCCGTCAACGTTGTTGAGGAATTGGAAGGGGTTGAAATAGCGCGTGTTGCCAAAGGGCGAGAGTGATACGTTGGATGGAAAAACAACGTTGTCAAGATATCCGCGCGAGCAATATCTGCCCGTGAGTATGCCAAAACGCGAGGGAGAGCAGACGGGAGAGGAAGCGTAGAAGTTGTCAAAGAAAATGCCGTCCTCCGCTATGCTGTCGATGTTGGGCGTCTTTATTGTCGGCTCCTTGCCCGAGTTGAGCAGTTGAGCGTCTTTGAGATAGCTGAACATGGAGATGTCCGCATAGCCCATATCATCCATGAGCACAAAGAAGATGTTGGGACGCTTTACGCCGTCTTTGTGCGCTTTGAGCGATTCGAGATATTCGTCGTGTCCCGCTTTCAGCGACTCGACGGTAGGCTTTGCCTTGAAGCTGCATGCGAGGAAGTAAAACACCGTGACGCCTATCATAAGCACGGCGCATATCGAGGCGATAAGCCCCTGTTTTGTGAGCTTTTTGAGCTTGGGCATAAGCAGCACGAGAATGGCTAGCGCGATAGGGATGAGCGTGAAAAGTATGGTATAGCCAAATCTTTCCGCATTTGTGCCCGCGCCCCATATGAAGAAATAGAGCAATAGGGACAGATCGGACATTATGAAGCTTGCGATCGTCCATATGCTCGCGTATCCCCTCACCGCTTGAAGCAGGAGGAAGAGCGCGAACGCCATCGAGAACACAATAGCGCATACGGACAGGAAGTTGAATCCCGTCCCGAGCAGAGTCGCCGCAAACGCCGCCTCGATGCAAAACAGCACAAAAGGCAGGGACTTCAGCTTGTTCTCAAATGTGAACTTGTCGTATTTGCGTGCAAATAGCCGCTTTTTTTGTTTTGTTTCCGCGGTAGCGTCTGAGGACGGAGTCTCGGAAACGATTGCTTGATCGTTGAAATCTTCCATTGAGTCACCCTTATTAAAGAAATTTTAATAAGATAAATATACAATATATTTCCCTACTTTGCAATACCCAAAAATTTATGCTATGATATGTAGACGGGCAAGGGTAGCACGATAGTTGACGTTTTTCTTAAGCGTTTGCAGAATACAGCACCGAAAATTCGTCTCGATATTGAAATCTTTTTTGCGGCAATGTATAATCATCATATGGTCATCTGTTGACTTGGAGAAAATTATGGCAAAGTCTAAAAAATCCAAGATACTTTTTGCGCTCCTTGTGGCGAGCATGCTTGTCTCGTTCATTTTGTTTGTGGCGTGCGACAGTTTCGGGGACGCGACCGAGCATGAAAAGCAGCCACAGCTTGACAAGTACGAGCCGTCGTATGACTTCCTCATTGCGGACGACTATCGCGATCTTGCGAGCGAGGTGTTTTTGAATACGGAGGAATATCCCGAGCTTGAAAGGCAGGGGCTTAGGCTGGTCACTGGGTATGGTAGCGCTGATTACGCCATAGCAAACGAGGGCAGGGCGGACGATGTTGAAGTCATAAGGCAAAATTTCGATCCGAGCAAGGGTATACTTGTCATGATCCACGGACTTCAAATGAATTCGGGACGCAAGCGAAATACGAAAATGCTGAGCGAAAGCCGCCTTGGCGAGTTGGAGAGGTTCGGAGCCGAGACGGATATTGATTATTTCAGATCCGATGAGAACAGTCTGCAAAAGTATGACCTTACAAAGTATTGGTTTGACAACGGCTACAACGTGTTTTATTTCCACTGGGAGATGTTTGCGGACAACTATGAGGGCGGAGGACTTGCGGATACGGTAAACTCGCCCGCTGCAGTGCAGGAGCGTATCTGGTCGCGAGATACAGGCGTTCAAGCCGTATATATGAGAAATGGAAAAACATATATGACCGAGCGAAATAAAGCCGTCAACGGCAGCGTGGCGGAATTGCTGGCGGCGGAATATATGCGTATGGCGGCGGCGGTGAAAGATGTCTATCCGACCTATGGCGCAGTGAAGCGGGACGTGCGCTTCGCGGGTCATTCTATGGGCGGAGTACTCACAGTTGCGTCCTGTGCGCTTTTGAACTTACTTCAAGAGGATGGTCAGCTCGACGTCGGTTTTGCACCATCCAGACTCGCGCTTATGGACAGTTATTTGGGCATAAGCGTCAAGTCTGACCTCACGGTCTCGTGGTCGGGCAAAAAGTATGCCGCGCCCAAGGATATTCTGAGCAGTTGCAATTATATCCCCGCACTAGACTTGCTTATAAACAAGTTCGGAGCGGCGGCGGAATTTGTGTGTAACGAGGAGTTTATAGTTCCGTTTTTGATGTCCGCAAAATACAACGAGTCCATTCGCGGATTCGAGGACACAAACGCTCCTTATGCAAACAAGATATTGGAGCTTTGTCCCATTGTCGTTGTGCGCCCGTATTTTTGCGGAGTGAGTTTGCCTGTTTCTGCATTTGGACACAACGCCGTAGGAGAGTGGTATCTCAGTACTATTCTTTATTCCGCCCCTAAAGCGGACGGACGCATAGTGCCTACCGCGCGCATGGCAAACGAGGATGTCCGTGCGGCGAGAGGCAATTTGTTTGTTATGAGCAACGAGCGCACGGCAAATTGCGAGACGGTGCGCTGTGACGACGACGTGTTTTTCCTCAACGTTGCGGACTGAATTATATTCGCCTTACGCGACAGGGGATCGGAAGATCTTCTCTGCAAATTTGCATATGGGGGTCGGTTTTTTGCAAATTCAAAGCCGTATCAAGTTGACTATATATTACGATTTGAAAGTTTTTATTTTTACGCGTTTCGAGTTTGGCACAAACATTTTAAAACGGTACAGATATGGCGCCCGAGGGGGCGCCATATCCGGGGATAAAAGGGGAAAAGATGGAAAACACGCGAATTAAGTTTATGTGCCGTCGCTTATTGATTTTTCAAAAACGGCAGTTGTAGCATACAAAACCATATAGTAAACGTCGAGTTTTGCCGTTTATTGCGTTATTGTATGTATGTTTAACAGCGGTTCACAAGTTAAGTGCCCCGCAGAACGGTTCGGTGCGTCAAGCCCGTGTTGGAGCAGGGCATATCAGGCGGATTCAAGCAAGAGTTTGTCCGCGATTAGGGCAATAAATTCGCCGTTGGTGGGTTTCTCGTTTGGCGAGTATATCTTTATGCCGAATATGTTGTTTATATTTTCTATCTTGCCTCTGTTCCAGGCTACTTCAATGGCGTGGCGTATTGC
>CANRBM010000010.1 GCA_947628855.1 uncultured Clostridia bacterium
CGCCGCTGTCGAGGCGTATGCCAATGGGTTTATGCCCCGCCGCTTTGAGCTTGTCAAACACTTTGATAGCGTTTGGCACGCCGCTCTTGAGCGTATCGTAGGTGTCCACAAGCAGCAGGCAGTTGTCGGGATACATCTCGGCATACTTCTCAAATGCTTCGAGCTCGCTGTCGAAGGACATCACCCAGCTATGGGAGTGCGTCCCCGTAACGGGTATGCCGAACAGCTTGCCCGCCACGACGTTGGAAGTCGTCCTACAACCGCCGATGTATGCCGCCCTAGCGCCGTAAATGCCAGCGTCCGCGCCCTGCGCCCTGCGCAAGCCGAACTCGCTTATCTTGTTTTTGGTGCACTCTTTCAGCCTCGCCGCCTTAGTTGCGATGAGAGTCTGGTGATTTATGAATGTGAGTAGCGCCGTCTCCACAAGTTGCGCTTGCCAAAGCGGAGCGGATATAGTGAGTATTGGCTCGTACGGGAATATCATCGTGCCTTCGGGCACGGCTTTTATGTCGCCCGTGAACTCGAACTTTTTGAGAGCGTCCAAAAATGCCTCGTCGAAAATGCCGAGCGAGCGCAGGTACTCGATGTCGCTATCGTCAAAATGCAGATTGAGGATATAGTCTATCGCCTGTTCTAGACCCGCCGCTATCGCATAGCAATATCCGCCGCTGCCCCTGTAAAACGCGTCGAAAACCGCACGTCTCTCGCTCATACCCGCCTTCAAATATCCGTTCATCATGGTGAGTTGATAAAGGTCGGTGAGCAGAGTCAGATTGTTTGTCTTTGTGCGCTCTGTGATATAATTTTTCATATTTTACGCCTCTTGCCTTATATGGCGAAATTCTTCCTGTTTTGAGATGAGTTTAAACCTCTTCTTGTATTGTTTCGGCACACGATAGAACTCCAAAGTCTCGAAATCTATGGGGACATAAGGTTTTTTGCCATAGAGATAGTGCAAAACGTTTTGCGTCTCCTTGACGGAAGTCTCTCCCTCCCCCGCGCCCTTCACGGTCTTTTGCTTCTTTTCGTACAGCTTTCCCACAAACACGTAGTTTTTGACGTCGAACTCGGTGAGCGCTATGCCTGCAAGTTCGCCGCGCTCCGCCTTGCCAAGCAAGTCGTCATATGAGAGCTTGCTCAAGCGGTAAATGATGTACAGCGTACCAAAAATTATCGCAAGCACGACGACGATTATACACCCCGCCATTGCGCCGCCGACATTCGCCGCGTCAAGTCTGAGATATTCCAACCACGTTCTGCCGAGGAAATACCAGAAGAAATAGAAGAGGATCATCACGCCCGGAAATTTCTTCTGTTTGCCTTTAAACCAAAACAACAGGCAGAATATGAGACCTATGGAGTTCCACACCATCTCATAGAAGAATGTAGCGCAATACCAGCCGGGGATGTCGCCAAGCAACTCCGTCCTCTCGACACCGCTGGGGTCCGTGATATAGATGGCAAACGGAAAATGCTGAAAGCGCGGATCCGTTATAGGCAGTCCAAATGCCTCTTGATTGACGAAGTTCCCCAATCTGCCTATGATCTGCCCCGTAAAGAGAGGGACGACGACAAGGTCCGCGACGTTGAAAAAGTTTGTCTGCTTGCGGTGATGTATAGTGAACAAAATACCGCCGATGACTCCGCCGACTATGCCGCCGATTATCGTGATACCGCCGTCCCAAATGGCGATAGTATCCACAAAATCGTCGACGCTGTGCCACGGGAAGAATTCTTTAGCGCGCGAAGTCACATAGAATAATCTTGCAAACACTATGGCGATCGGGATTATCCACAAAAACAACTCTACGCCGTCGTCGGACCTCAAGTTTATTTTTTTTGCTTGATTGCAGACGTACAGCAACCCAAGCAACATTCCGCACACGATGATAAGTCCGTACCACCTCACGTCGATATTGCCTATGCTGAACGCAATTCTGGGGTCTTTCGCATTTGCCAAGATATATCCCAACATATCAATCCTCCGCGTCCAACTTCACAGCGCCGCTCTCGCGTATGCAAAGTTTGAAAACATTTTCTTCTCCGAACATTATATTGAGCGCACTCTCTACGCCCTCCGCTTTTCTGTCCGCAAAGACGAGTATAGTGCCCGCAAACCCGCCGCCGTGCACTCTTGTAGCCTTGACGCCCTCGATGAGCACAACTCTGTCCAGCGCGTTTTCGAGGTTGTGATTTTGACCCGCGGGAGAATACGTGTTTTGCAATTTAAAGCGAGAGCTCAGTCCCGACTCCGTGACAGTGCTCAAAAAACCTTCCTCGTCGCCCGCGTCTATTTGAGCCACCGCCCGCATTACGCGTTCGTTCTCCTCAAAGAAGTGCTCCGCTCTAAGGTACGCCCTCTCGCTCACCTTGCCCTTGACTCCGCTCTTTTCGCGCTCCCACTTCTCTATTGGGATATCCCCAAGCAATTTAGCGCCGAACAGCGCGGCGACCTCCTTCATCTCGTGAGGGATAGCCGCATAGTCGTCGGTAAGATTGGAGTGGTCCCCGCCCGTAGCGATGACAAAGATGTCAAGATCGTCGAAGGTCCAACTCGCTCTTTCGATGACGGGCTCCTCGAGATTTTTGAAGTCTATCATATTCACGCCGCCGAGCGCGATCGCGCTTTGGTCCATAAGACCGCTCGGCTTGCCGAAGAATGTGTTTTCGGCATATTGGGACGCCTTCGCCTTGAAAATGGGGCTCAGCGTGCCGCCGTTAAATTTGCAGTCCAATATCTCGGCTATGGCAAGCTCGAAGGAGCTTGAAGAGGACACGCCCGAGCCCTTTGGCACATTTGACGTCATCGCCGCGCTAAACCCGCCAACGGCTTTGCCAGAGCGTTTGAAATAGTCCACCACGCCCTTTATGAGCGCGGTAGAGGTGCCTATCTCGTTCGCGGAAAAAGTTGGCGCCTCAGTGTCCACCCTGAGCATGGGATAGCCTTTCGACTTCACCTCTATAATGCCGTCCGTGCGCTCCGAGACCGCGGCGAGCGTATCGAAATTTATCGCGGCGCAAAGCACTTTGCCGCCGTTATGGTCGGTGTGATTTCCAACTATCTCTATGCGCCCCGGCGAAGAGTAAAACTCTACGTCCGCAGGACCAAAGCATTCGGCATGCATTGCAAGGATTTCCTCAAATCTTTCCTTTGCCGGTTGCACGTCAGACGAGTACAGTTTTTTGCATATCTTTTCAAATGCTGCCGACGACATGATGTCCATATGGTTGCCCCCATAAATAAAATTATGTATATTGTATCATACGTACGCGCTCAATTGCAAGGGTTGAGAGTATGTTTTTCTTTCTTTGGGCAATATGCACTATCCGATTTTTTGCTAATCGACGGGCAAAGGACGTATTTACGGCCCATTTTACGCATATTTCCCCGACAAAAAAAGTAAGCTATGAAAATATTCGCGTCAAAACGCGCCCTTCTCTCGTTTTTTTATCCGCGCCGCATATAAATTTCAAAATTGCCGCTCAGCGCGCGCAAAGTTCTTGCAAAAGCCTGCCGCACATGCTATAATGTCGCTTGGAAATCATTTCGCCCTTTCGGCATTTCGGGAGTCTATATCATGGCAAGGATCTCTTTTGAAGAACAGGCAAAACAAAACATCAACAAACTTATCGACTACGCAGTGAAAAAGTTGTATCTGCAGGAATATGACGTAGTTTATGTCAGAAATCAACTTCTCGACCTATTTTCGCTCACGGAACCGTATGAAGGCCCTTTAAAGGATTACGAGCTTTATACCGTGCTCGATCAGCTGTCTGACTATGCTGTCAGAAAAAAGATGATCGACGAAAACGGCAAACTCAATTTCGAGACTAAACTCATGGGTATGCTTATGCCTTCCCCATCAAAGACGGTGGAGATGTTTGATGATATCGCCGCGTACAAGGGCACGGAGGCGGCATGCGACTTCCTCTTCAAGCTGGGCGAGGACAGCACGTACCTTCGCCGTCCCGACCTCGACAAAAATCTCATCTGGGAGCATGAGGCAGAGAGAGGAAACATCATCGTCACGATAAACCTCGCAAAACCCGAAAAGACCCCGGAACAGGTGCGACTTGCAAAGCTCGCAAAGGGCGGCTATCCAAAATGTATGCTGTGCGCGGAAAACCTCGGTTGGGCGGGAAACGCCGCAAAGCCCGCAAGACAGACGATTCGCACTATACCCTTCGAGCTTGACGGCGAAAAGTGGTTTATGCAATATTCGCCCTATCAATACTTCGCACAGCACTGTATCGCGGTAAGCGCGGAGCATCGCCCCATGTGCGTGACAAGTTCCACATTCAGGCGCATGCTGGACTTTGTGGATATGTTTCCGCACTATTTCATAGGCTCAAACGCCGCGCTCCCCATCGTAGGCGGCTCCATACTCGCGCACGACCACTATCAAGGCGGCAAAAAGGTATTGCCCGTGTTCGCCCGCCCCGCGCGTCGCACGTACGTCATGCGCAACTTGCCCGAGGTCAGCATTTCCATAGTGGATTGGTACAATTCGATCATCCGCATAGAGAGCAAAAACAGAGCGCAAGCGCTCGAGGCGGTCAACGCCTTCCGCACCGCGTGGGACGACTATACGGACGAGAGCTCAAATATCATCTGCGCCACTAAGCAGGACGGAGAGAGGGTCCAGCACAATGCCATTACTCCCATCGCCTCCAAAAACGAAAGGGGCGAATATCAATTCAACCTTATACTGCGCAACAACCGCACGGACGAGGCGCATCCCTTCGGGATCTTCCACCCTGCGGTGGAACTGCACAACATCAAGCAGGAGTCTATCGGCATAATAGAGGTCATGGGACTGTTCATACTCCCGGGCAGGCTCTCCCAAGAGGCTCACGCAATACGCGACATTTTGACGGGCAAGACCCCGCTCGACTTCAAGGCGCTCGCGGACGAGACTCATCCTCTGCATAAGCACTTGACCATGATCGCGCAACTCGCGACGGACAACGGCACCGACTGCTCCGAGAAGAAGGCGTCCGACGCCGTGACAGCCTACATCAACACCGCTTGCGAAAAGATCCTCGACACCACCGCCGTATTCAAAAACACGGAAGAAGGGCAAGCCGCCTTCGACCGATTCATACATTCGGTGATAATGTAAAACACAAAGGTGCTTTGATTCGCTCGGACAAGGGGATGTTTCGACTTCGCTGCGCTTCGCTCAACATGACATCTGATACACGTTGTCATTTCGAGCGCAGTCGAGAAATCCCCTATTTTAAGTAAAAGCCCTCGGACGATACTAACATCAATATCAAACTCTCTCGCAGAAATTAGTACCATATACACAATTCAAAAAGCGCGAATATGGGTGAAGAATGAGCCACATTCGCGCTTTTAGCTTGGGACCCAAAGGGCAAATCGCCCCTTGCCGAGGTGTGGAGCAGCGCTCCACAAATTTACAGTCCCAACCTTCGGGCGGTGTGGGGATCGAGGTTGGGGACAAAGGTGCGCTCGTCCTCGCCGTGATAGTCGCTGCCGCCTGTGGGAAGGAGACGATACTTGTCGCAAAGTTTGAGAAGCGCCGTTCTGTCGGAGTCGCTATGTCCCGGGTAATTGACTTCGAGCCCGTCCAACCCGAACTGTTTTAGTCCGCCGAGCATAAGCTCAAGCCTGCCTTCCTGCATAAGTTTTTTTGGATGCGCGACGCTTACGAACGCGCCGTGAGCTTTCAACATTTTCACTCCCTCGACTGGGGTGAGGCGGCGTATCTCCACATACGCCCTGCCCCCTATGCCGAGATAGCGATCGAATGCCTCCGATATGTCGGGGACGACGCCTTGCTCTACCATTTTGCGCGCGATTATCATTCTGCCAAGTCCGTCCGACGCGTAGTCGAGACCGAGCTCGACGCCGAGAGCGGAGAGTTTTTGCCCTATCGCCACATTACGAGCACGGCGCATAGCTTTGACGGAGCTCAGCTCCTCCTCAAAAGCCTCGTCGGGGACAAACCCGTAGCCCAAAATGTGCACCTCGCATATGGAATAACAGCTCAGTTCTATGCCGTTTACAAAGCGGATACCGAGTTCATGCGCCGCGAGCTTAGCCTCGGCAAGCCCGTCCACCGTATCGTGGTCGGTGATGGAAAGCGCGTCCATATCTCGTGCCTTAGCCCACTCAACCGCCTCGCGCGGGGAAAGTCTGCCGTCGGACGCAGTTGTGTGTATGTGCAGATCAGCCCTCATCATCGTCCTCCGAGTCGAAATCAAAAGTAGTATCCGCCGCGGCAAAGTCAACGTCCGTTGAGGGAAGCTCGTCACGCGCTCCGCCGGGTGCGGGAAGTTCGTCCATATCGTCCTTTGTGAGGTCGTACACTTTGTCGAGTTTCTTGCGAAGTATAGCGGTGCGCGCCTCCGCCTTTGACAGCGTATTGCCGACGGTATTGATGTTTTGGTGCGTTTTTTGCAACAGCTCTTCGAATTTTTCAAAATCGCCGATGAACGCACGGAAGAGCTTGCCTATCTCTTTGCTGCGTTTTTCCACGGCGAGGGTCTGGAATCCCATCTGCAAACTGTTGAGCAACGCCGCGAAAGTCGTAGGCCCGCACACTATGACGCGGTATTTGTTTTGGAGTTCGTCCACGAGAGTCGTATTGCGTACAACTTCAGCATAAAGCCCCTCTGTCGGCAGGTACATTATGGCGAAATCCGTGGTCTTTGGCGGAGCGATGTACTTGTCGCGTATGCTCTGCGCTTGTTTCTTGATGAAATCCGCTATTGCTTTTGTGGCGAGATCAACGCCGTCTTTATCCCCCGCCTCGGACGCCGCTACAAGCCTCTCGTAGTCCTCGTTTGGAAATTTGCTGTCCACGGGCAGGAGCACCTCGCCGTCCCCCTTGCCCGGCATACGTATCGCAAAGTCCACCGCCTCCTGCGAGCCGCGCCTTATTCGCACCTGTCTGTCGTATTGCTCGGGCGCAAGTATTTGCTCGAGCAGGCTGCCGAGCGCAACTTCGCCCCAAGTGCCGCGCGTCTTTACGTTTTTGAATATCTTGTTAAGGTCGCTCACGCCACTTTGCAGACTTTGAAGTTCCAAAAACGTGCGGTTTATCTCCTCAAGCCTATCGTTGACTATCTTGAAGGATTGATTGAATCGCTGATCCAGCGTCGCGGACAGCTTTTCGTCCACAGTCTGGCGCATTTTTTCAAGCTCCCTCTCGTTGTGCGCGCGCAAATCTGTCATATTTTGTGCGTTCGCCTGTCTCATGATGTCGAGCTGCCTCGCAAGTTCCTTTGAGACCTCGGCGAGCTTGTTGACCTGCTCCGCGCGGAAATCGTTCATGTTTTGCAAAAGCATACGCCCGATATTGTCTATCTTTTCCACATTGGCATTTGCTATCGCCTCGGTGCGCGCCTGTAACTGACGCGTGCTGTCCACTTGCGCGTTCAGACCGCCGACGAGCGCGGAGTTTTGCAATTTTACGCTGTCCTCGACTTGCCTCAACAAAAGCTCGTTCTCCTGCATGAGTTCGGAGCGCAATTCCTCGCGCGTGAGCGAGGCGCCCCTCTTTCTATGCAAAATTATAGTTACGGCGATGTTTGCCACAAGCGCAACTATGACCACTGCCAATAAAGCGTATATAGCTCCCATTCTATCCTCCTTGTACCGCGCCGATCCCGCGCCTTTTATCGTTTCTTTATTTGAATTTCTCGTTGCATACTCGGCATATTTTTTGAAAAAATGCGCACCTGTATGCGGTTTTAAAGCTTTGCCGCCTTCTTTTTGAGATACTCGAGAGCGCGCTGTCTGTCCTTGAGCGCGGGGTTCATAGCGGTTTCCGCAAGCAGCTCGCCCATTAGCGCCGCCCTGTCTTTTTCGGGCACGCCGAGCGCAATGAGATCCCCGCCGTTTACGCTCAGTTCGGATATTTTGAAGGGCACTTCGAGCGCGAGCATGCTCTCGTATGCCGCCCTCACCCTGTTCGTGCGCGTAAGTTTGCCCGCCGACGCCACGCCGTCCACCTCTATGAGCGTGCAAAGGTTCTCTATTATGTCCGCGTGCTCCAGCACGAAGCGCCTTAATTTCGCCTCGGACATATTGCCGTTGATGTCCACCATATGCCATCTTACAAGTTGCGAGACGCGGCGTATGCTTTCTTTGCTGAAGCGCAAGCGAGTCAAGACGCACTTTACGATTTCCTCGCCGATAACTTCATGGCCGTGCATATTGCCGTATCGGGCGACTGCGGGCGCCTTGCCTACGTCGTGCAACAGCGCCGCCCATCTCAGATGAGGCGGGGCCAGCTCAAATGCCTTGACGGAGTGCCTGTATGCGTCGTACAGATGATACTTGGGCGGCTGAGGCAAGCCCTTCAGCGCGGCAAGCTCGGGGAGCAACATATCCACCAACCTGAGGTCGTCAAGCGCCTCGAACGCCTCAAGGTGTGCGCCCGTGCGCTTGAGCTCGGGGTGTTTCATATCCGCCTTAAAACAGCCTACAAGTTCCTCGCGTATGCGCTCCGCGCTTATATCCCTCACTCGCCACGCGTTTTCGCGCGCGCTCGCAAGCGTATTTTTGTCGGGCGCAAAGCCGAGCTCCGCGCCAAAGCGCACGAGCCGCAATATCCTTAGCCCGTCCGCCTCGAACACGTCCTCTTTTGCGTAGCGCAGAGTCTTTTGCTCTATATCGCGTACGCCGCCGAGCGGGTCCACCATGTCCCCCGTCAAAATGTCGAGGTAGACCGCATTGCATGCGAAGTCCCTTCTTAGGGCGTCGCGCATTATATCGTCCGTAAAACTCACGGTTTCGGGAGAGTGCGTGCCCCTTCCCGCCGCGTAGCTGTCCTGTCTGAAAGTGGTGTACTCCGCCTTGAATGCGCCCGACACTATTATGACTGTGCCCATGCGCAAACTTTTGTCCAAAACGACAAAATCGGAGTTTAAAAGCGCTTTTTTGACGTCATCAACTTTGAGTTTTGAACAAATGTCTATGTCGTGACATGAGATGCCCATAATGCCGTCGCGCACGAAACCGCCCACCGCATACAGCGTCGCATACGGCGAGAAAAGCTCTGCAAGCGTTTTAAGCTGGGACGGAATGGCAAAACGCGGCATATTGTCCTCTCACTTTGTATACACCTCGGGCGCGAGCACGCAGACGTCGGGCAAGTTGCGCATATGCTGGTCGTAGTCGAGCCCGCAACCCACAACGTATTCGTTTTCTATCTCGAAACCGACATAGTCTCCCTTGAAATCCACCTTGCGGCGGGAAGGCTTGTCAAGCAGAGTGCACACCTTTATACTCTTCGGCTCGCGCGCCTCGAGCATACGCTTAAGATAGCTCAAAGTGACGCCGCTGTCTATGATGTCCTCGACGATCACGACGTTTTTGCCCTCGATAGGCGAGCTCAAGTCCTTTATCATCTTGACCTCGCCGCTCGTCGTAGTCCCACCTCCGTAGCTCGAGACGGCGATGAAATCTATCTCCATATCGCAGTCCATAGCGCGGATGAGATCCGCAAAAAACACGCACGCTCCCCTCAGCGTACAAACCATGGTGACGCTTTCACCGTGCAAGTCCTCGACTATCTGCCTGCCGAGCTCCTTCACTCTTGCGTCGATCTCCTCTTTTGAGACGAGTACTCTTGCGATCTCCTTACCGTACATTTTTGACCTCACTTGAATGATATTATATTTGACGCGACATTTTTGGGACGTCGCGACTTTTCAAACTATTTTATGACGGATATTTTGTACACCTCTGTCGTAGCGTCCGTCACGCGACAGGATGAGGATATGTCCACGCCCGCGACGGCGAGCACGCTCTTTCCCGAAGCGACGACAGCAAGCGAATCGCGCTTGCGCTTTGGCACTTTTTTGTCCGTCAAAAAGTCGCCCAGGCTCTTGCTGCCTCCCCCGAATTTTGCGATAACATCTCCCTTTCGCCTATATCTTATCACTGCGTCAAAGGGTACGCTGTCCGCGTCGAGATAGAGCGTCCCGTCCCCCGAGGCAAGCGACGACGGGATATCCGCGGCAGGCGCCTTTTCCACGCTGATGCGAAATTGCTCGAATACGCCCTCCGCAAAAGGGATCTCTTCCGCGCGCGCCCCGTCTGACCTCAACGCAAAGACGAGATGATCCCCCTGTCTGTGCACATTTAGCGAGTGCGTGAGTTCGAGATATTTTCCGTTTTCCGCGTCCTTCAAGGCGAGTATGAGCGCGAAGTGCTTCTCCTCTATATCCTGCGTGACTCCCAGCATCTTTGCCGCCTTCATTACGAGGCGCTTTGCGATCGCCGCCTCGCCGAGGTCGGATATCTTGACATACGCCTCGCCGCCCTTGAGTTCGGGCTCGGGCACATGAGAGTCAATGTACTCCTCCGCCTCGCGCGCGTTTGCGCAAAGCCTCGCCACCGCGTCCGAAAGCGCGGGAAAGCGCGTCTTGAGCGTCGCAATTTCTCCCCTCAAAAAGTTGCGGGTGTAGGCGGTATCGCCGTTTGTGGAATCCTCTACATATCTCAGCCCGCGCTCCCGCACATAGCGGTCTATGTCCGCACGCGATACGCCGAGAAGCGGGCGGAGATATCTTCCGCTCACCGCCCTCATGCCCGTCAAGCCCTTTATGCCCGTACCGCGCAAAATGCGCATGAGCACCGTCTCTACTTGATCGTCGAGGTGGTGTGCAAGCGCGATATAGTCGCACTTTTTTTCATTTAAAAGTTCGTCGAATATCCCGTATCTCAATATGCGCGCGCCCTGCTCCAGCGTATAGCCATTTTGCGCGGAGAATGCGGGAGCGTCCACGCTGTACGCAAAAAGCGGCACGCCCATGGACGCGCAAAGCTCGCTCACAAAGCGGCTGTCGCTTACGCTCTCCTCCCCTCGTATACCGTGTTCGACGTTGACGGCGCTCACGTCATAGCCACCCTCGCGCAGCATATCGAGAAGAGCGACGGAATCCCTGCCGCCACTTAGCGCAACGCAAATTTTGAGTTTTTTTGCCTCTTCCTCGCTCACGCCGAGCAATTTCGGGAGGTCCATAAAACAGCCCATATGAAAATTATACAATAAACCTTGCAAAAACACAATGCGCGCAAAAGATTATTTTTTTATTATGATTTATGTTGCAAATGATATATGTTTCAAAAAGAATATCGTGCCCTATCTATTCTTCATAGCGCCGCCTTGCTCTTTGCGCACGAATTATACTTCGCGCCCGACTCGCTCTTGGCTTAGAACTTGCACTATGTGCCCGACTTATTCTTTACTCCCGATATATTCTTTACGCACTATTTTTACGCGTCGGTATCTCTTTATGCCGCGAACAGGCGCATTGCGAGCACGGTGCAGTCGTCCTCGGAGCCCTTTTTCACCGCCTCCGCAAGCAAGCTGTCCGCAAGTCTTTGGGGATTGAGCGTCCCGACTGCGTCTATTACGTCCGCCACGCCCTTCGCCTCAAGCACGTCGTACACGCCGTCCGACATCATGACAAGTACATCGCCGTCGTACAGCTGATAGCGGCTGGTGAGCGGCTGTACCCCGTCCAATATCCCGACGGGCGGCTGTGTGCAGGACAGCTGTTCTATGCTCCCCTGCCGCACGATAAAACTGCTCGCCGCTCCGAGTTTGATGACGTCGAGGCTGCCGTTTATGGTGTCTATGACGGAAATATCCAAAGAAGAAAAGCTGTCCTCGAGGCTTATGCGGAGCAATTTATTTATGAGGCTGAGAACTATGTTCCCCTCAAATCCCGCTCTGTAAAAGCCCTCTATCATCTCCACGGCGTCATGGCTCGCCTTTGCCGCGCTCTCGCCGCTGCCCATGCCGTCGCATATGGCGAACAGTCTGCGCTTGAGGGATGGACAAAGTACACTCTTGCTGTCTCCGCACTCCTCGCCCTCGTTTTTGCTCTTTTCGGCGACGCCGTACGCCACCTCGTATGTGGGAGCGCTCTCAAGCGTGACGGAACTCAACTCCCCTCTGCTCTCGATATTCGTGAGAACAAGCTTGGTCCTGAGCGCACGCGAAGCCACCCTTGCGACGGCGAGTTTATCCGCGTCCTGCGCTCGCACGAGCAGAGTGACCGTGACGCTCTCCCCCGCGCCGTAGATGACCGCCTCGCTTGCTACGACGTTATGTTTGAGGAGTTCGCTCTTCAGATATTCCGCGTCCCCGCCCGCGAAAGTCACGGGTCTAGCGCAATCCTCGGCAAGCGAATCCAAAATTAGCGCTATTCCCGCGAACTGCTCCGAAAGCATACGTTTGCCAACCATCGCGCTCTCGGACGCGTCCCGCTTTTGAAGGTACGCTTGCGCGCTCGAGTTTATCACGGACGCGAGCGTGTGCATCTTTGTACAGCGCGAGGTTATGAATGGCGGCATATCGAGTATAGTCACCTTGCCCCTGCTCAAAGCCGCCTCTGCCATAGGCTTTAAAATTGCGTACGTGTCCTCGCCGCCCAAAGACTTGAAACAGCTCTCCCTGTCCGCGCATTTGCCGCAATAGCCATGCGCTATTTCGTGCGCGAGCCTGTCCGAGTTGTATACGCTGCTGATATCCACCGTCCTTTTCAACCCATTGGACAGCTCGTAAAATACGTCGCTCGCCGCGCTCAATCTGCCCGCGGTCACCCTCGCTTGTCTGTTGACGACGCCGGCATAGGTTACGCGGTCGTCCGCTCCCGTCAGCGCGCGTATGCGGGATATCACGCCTCGCGGCAAACATAGACAGGCGGCAGCCCCTACGCTCGTCATTACGAGCGCGCGCCACCCCGCCCCGCTGTACGCGTCGAGGAGCCACATCACCCCCTGAGTGGCGAGCATGGCAAGCGCGGACGACCACTTTGTAAAGGGCGAAAACGCCACCGCCGCTACGCCGAGCACGGCAAGTCCCGCAAGACAGGCGATGTCGCCCATATCTATCGCTACTCCGGATCCGAGAAGGAGGGACAAGAACAGCGTGACTTGCGGCTTGAAACACTGCGACGAGACGAGGAGCGCCGCGCCTGCGACGATAAAAACGAGCTTGAAACCCCAAAAGTCCGCGCCGCTAAGCGCGTAGCCTAAAGCCACCGTCAAAACGCCCAAAGCTATATGCTCATCCACGCTCATGCGCCCGGATCCCCTCACCAAAAGCGCGTACGAGGCGATACCCGCTACAAATATGCCGACAAGCGCTATGAGTACGGCGATCGCCGCCAAAAAATATTCCCCGTAAAGCGCGCAATTCACCGCGATATATGGTATCATGCCGACTACCGCCGCGAGGGCTACAGCCCAAAGAGGCACGTTGCGCCTAAGCTTGAAATACACAAAATACAGCACGATGAGGGCGATTATCGGGCACACGGAAAATAGCAACGTCCACCAGCTCAAATAAAACACGCAGCATGCGACGACAAAAGCGGGCGCGAGGGCTATGATGTTTTGCCTTGCGAATACGAACCCGCAAAACAGCGCGAGCGCAAACGAAAATCCGAAATCGTCAACGGACGCCATGAGCACGAGACAAAGCCATTCTATGCCGAATTTTACCGCGGCGGAGGGAGTGAGCTTATTCTCGAACATCGGAAAAAATTTTCTCTCCGCCATTGTTCTTCCCTTTTTCATACCTTTATTTTAGCTTTTGCTGTATGCGAAAAATTTCCGATTTTAGGCGCAAGAAGCCGAAACATTTTATTTGCTGTCATATCAAAAAAAAAGCGATATGTGTCAAAAAAAACATACCATGATAAGTCTGTCGGATCAAAAAGGCGCACCGTCCGAGTGCGCCTTTTTGACAATTCAATTATTTTGTTTAAACCAAACTTCAAAGCTTAGTCTCGCAGTAACGGCACTTTTTCGTTCCGTCCTCGAGAGACGTGCTCATCATCTCAAAGTCGTACTCGTTGTTTGTGATGCACTTCGGGTTTGGGCACTTCTCGGCGCATTTTTCGCCCTTCGGAAGGTTTGAAGGCGCGCTCTTCGCCGCGTCGGACAGCAGAAATATGAGGAGCGCCTCGCGCATGAGCTTGCCGTTGAAGGTCTGTCGAAAATACGCCGCGCGCGGGTCGTCGTCCACCGACTTCGCTATCTCGTTCACGCGCGGGAGCGGGTGCAGTATGCGCATCGTCGCCTTTGCGCTCTCGAGTTTGTCGGGGGTGAGGCAGTAGCTGTCCTTGACCGCATTGTACGCCTCTATGGACGGAAAACGTTCGCGCTGTATGCGCGTCATGTACAGCACGTCCAAAGCCGGCATATATTCTTCGAGCGACGCCGTCTCTACGGCTTGCGCGCCCGCTTCTTCAAGCGCGCGGAGCGTGTACTCGGGCAGCCTCAAAGACTTTGGCGAAATGAGTACGAAACGGATATTTTTGTATCGCAACATCGCGTTGATGAGCGAGTGTACCGTCCTGCCATAAAGCAGGTCGCCACACAGCCCTATGGTGAGGTCGTCAAGTCTGCCGAGCTCCCTATGTATGGTAAGCAGGTCCGCAAGCGTCTGCGTGGGGTGACAGTGACCGCCGTCGCCCGCATTTATTATGGGTATGGGAGACTTCTCCGCCGCCGCGAGCGCCGCGCCCTCTATGGGATGACGCATAGCGATTATGTCCGCATAATTTGCTACCACCCTCGCTGTATCAGAGACGCACTCGCCTTTTGACGCGGAGCTGGAGGACGCCTCGCTGAAACCTATCACCTGTCCGCCCAACTCGAGCATTGCCGCCTCAAATGACAGCCTCGTACGTGTGGATGGCTCAAAAAACAGCGTCGCGAGCTTTTTGCCGTCCAAAATATGCGCGTATTTTTCCCTGTTTTCCGCTATATCCTCGGCTGTCGCGATAAGCGAATACAGCTCGTCCACGCTGAGATCACAAACGTCAAGCAAATGTCTCATTTTTTTATCCACCTCTCGTCGGACGGGTCGTCGCGGAAAGCGAGCAGTCTCGCGACGTCCTCCTCTTTGATGTAGCCCTCATCCGCCGCCACTCTCGCGAGCGCGTCAAGATTTGAAAGGCTGAAATTCACTACGTTTGCCTCTTTCAGCCTGTCCAGCCCTTTCTGCATGCCGTACGTGAATATGGATACTATGCCGAGCACTTCCGCGCCCGCCTCTCTCAGCGCGTCAACGACCTCTATGCAGGAGCCGCCCGTGGAGATGAGGTCCTCGACGACTACGACTTTTTGCCCCGTCTCAAGCTTGCCCTCTATGCGGTTGCCCCTGCCGTGGTCCTTGTTGCCGCCGCGAACATAGCCCATAGGCTTGTCCATAAGCCATCCGACGATCGCCGCGTGCGCTATGCCCGCCGTAGACGTGCCCATGAGCACCTCCGCCTCGGGAAAATGCTCCTCGATGAGCGCTTTGAGCCCGTTTTCAACATCCCGCCTTACCGCGGGCGCCGTGAGAGTGAGGCGATTGTCGCAGTATATCGGGCTCTTTATTCCGCTCGCCCAGGTGAACGGCTCGTCGGGGCGCAGAAATACCGCGCCGATGGTGAGCAGATCTTTTGCGATGACTTTTTCAATTTTTTGCATATCTATCTCCGAAAAAATTTATTTTTGATCTTCTGTTTCCGTCTGCAAATTTTCAGCCAAAATTTGCACCTGTAGTCGTTTTTTTGCTCAAATTTTCGGCTTTTATGTATGTTGCGTTTTGTGTTTGAGTCTGCACGCTCCTTATTTGCCCGAAAACTCGCTCACGGCGCGCCTAAATGCCTTGACGGGATCCTCCGCGCGCGTTATTGGTCTGCCCATGACGATGTAATCGGAGCCCAGCTCCCTCGCCCTTGCGGGAGTAGTCACGCGCACTTGGTCCCCTTTCTCGCCGTCCGCAAAGCGTACGCCCGGGGTGACTGTCAAGAAGTTTTTTCCGCATGCCGCATGCACTTCGCCCGCCTCGAGCGGCGAACATACGACTCCGTCAAGCCCGCTCTCCTTTGCCGTCTTTGCATAGTGCATCACGACTTCTTTGAGCGGCTTTTCGATGAGCAGATCGTTGTGCATAAGCTCCTCGCTCGTGCTTGTGAGCTGCGTCACCGCGATGAGCAAGGGACGTGTGCCGTCCTCGCGAGTCAAACCCTCTAGCGCCGCCTTCATCATCTCGCTGCCTCCGCCCGCGTGAAGGTTGGTCATATCCACGTCAAGCCCTTTGAGCACGCTCATAGCGCTCTTCACGGTGTTGGGAATGTCGTGAAGTTTGAGGTCGAGGAAAATCTTGTGTCCGCGCGCCTTTATCTCGCGTACGATGTCGGGACCCTCCGAATAGAACAGCTCCATACCTATCTTGACAAAGGGTTTCTCGTCCTTGAACAGGTCGAGAAAAGAGAGCGCTTTTGCCTTGTTTTCAAAATCCAGCGCGACGATCACATCTTTCATACGTGCGCACCTCCTATGATATCTCTCAAATCTTTAATGCCGTATTTTTGCATAGCCGCGGGCAAAGCCTCTATAATATCCTTGCAGGCATACGGGTCCACGAGGTTTTGCGCCCCGACTTCCACCGCCGTCGCGCCCGCAAGCATAAACTCGATGACGTCCTCCGCGCTCGCTATGCCACCCATGCCGATGATGGGGAGGTCTACCGCCTCGTACACCTCGTACACCATCCTCACCGCGACAGGCATTATCGCGCGCCCCGAAAATCCGCCCGCCTTGTTTGCGATGACGGGTCGCTTGGTCTTTAGGTCTATGCGCATACCGAGCAGCGTATTGATGAGGCTTATGCCGTCCGCGCCGCCGTCTGCGCACGCCTTTGCTATGTCAACTATCGACGTGACGTTTGGCGTTAGTTTGATGTATACGGGCTTTTTCGCGACGTCCTTGACCGCCTTTGTCACCGCGTATGCGCATTTCGGATCCGTGCCGAAACTCATGCCGCCGCCGTGCACGTTGGGACAGCTGATGTTGATCTCGAGCAATCCTATCTGCTCTTCTTTGTCCAGCCTCGCGGCGGCATAGACGTAGTCGTCCACGCAAAAGCCGGAAATGTTTGCGATCGCGGGTTTACGGAAGCATTTTTTGAGCTTTGGTAACTCCTCGCTTATCACCCTTTCCACCCCGGGATTTTGAAGCCCTACGCTGTTTATGAGCCCCGCAGTGCACTCCGCTATGCGCGGGAGGGGATTGCCGTATCTTGCCTCTTTGGTCGTGCCCTTGAGCGCTATTGAACCCAAAATGTTTATGTCGTAAAAGTCCGCAAACTCATATCCGAAACCGAAAGTGCCCGACGCGGGAATGACGGGATTGTCAAGCGTAATGCCCGAAAGTGACACTTGAGTGGACAAATTTGACGCTTTAACTGTCGATTTTGTCATTTCGCAATTTTTATCGCTCACCATATCACCTCCGCCGCGTCAAAGACGGGACCTTCCTTACACACGCGCTTTACGCCGTTTTTGGTCATTATGCTGCACCCCATACACGCGCCGAAGCCACACCCCATCCGCTCTTCGAGGGAGAGGGAACCGCTCATATCGAGTTTGGATACGGCTTTGAGCATTGGCAGCGGTCCGCATGCGTAATAGTGCGAAAAACTGCCTTCTATGGCGTCCGTCACAAAGCCTTTCGTGCCGTAACTTCCGTCCACCGTGGTCACCCTTACGTCCGCGCCGAGAGAGGAAAACTCCTTCTCGTAAAAAACTTCGTCCGCGGTGTTGAATCCCAAGACGACTGTGACTTTTTTGCCCTGTTCTGCAAGTTTTTTCGCAAGCAAGTAGAGGGGCGGGACTCCCACGCCGCCTCCCAAAAGCAGGGGGCTGTCCCCTGCGAGAGACAGGTCATAGCCGTTGCCGAGCCCCGTGAGGATATTCAGCGTATCTCCGCTCTTTTTTTTGGACATAACGTCCGTGCCATTGCCTACGACTTTGTATATCAATGTCAAAATTCCGTCCGTGACGTCGCATACGGATATGGGACGACGCAGATACAGCCCGTCAAGCGCGACGTTCACAAACTGCCCCGCCGCCGTCACAAAGCGCGTATCCCCCGCTAGCGTCATCTCGTACACGTTTGAGGTGAGCGGGATATTTTCTTTTACGACAAAATCAACTGTCCTTCTCATATCAATACAAATTTCTCGCGTCTATTATTTCACACGTATATCGTTTCACGCGTCTATAGTGGATATGGTTATTGTGATCTCCTCAAGCACGTCAAGGAGCACCCTCACCGTGTCGAGGGAGGAGAACATAGTCACGTTGTTTTCGACGGCGCAACGGCGTATGAGGTAGCCGTCCGACTCCTGCGAGAGGGAGTCTATGTCGCGCGTGCTTATGACGTAATTGACGTATCCCTTACGGATCGAGTCCAAAATGTCGTCTGAGCCCTCGCTGATCTTCTGCTTTGTGCGCGTGCGTATGCCATGCTCCTTCAAGAACTTCGCCGTGCCCGCGGTCGCCTCGATGTTGAAGCCGAGCTTATAAAATCTGCGTATGAGCGGAAGCGCCTCCTCCTTGTCCTTGTCCGCGACGGTGACGAGTATCGTGCCGTAGTTGACGACGTTCATTCCGCTCGCCTGGAGCGCCTTATAAAGCGCCCTCGTCAAGCTCTTGTCATAGCCTATCGCCTCGCCCGTGGACTTCATCTCGGGTGAGAGGTAGGCGTCGAGCCCTATTATTTTCGAGAAGGAGAACGCGGGCACCTTGACATAATGCTTTTCCTTTTCCTTGGGATATAGTTCATTAAATCCCTGCTCCTTGAGCGATTTGCCGAGTATGACGCGCGTGCCTATGTCCGCGAGGCTGTAGCCCGTAGATTTCGAGAGGAAGGGCACCGTGCGCGAGGAGCGCGGATTGACCTCTATCACATACACCTTTTCATTTTTATCCACTATGAATTGGATGTTGTAAAGCCCGACGATGCCTATGCCGAGGCCGAGCTGTTTTGTATATTGCAAAATTGTATCCTTCGCCTTTTGCGAAACGCTTATAGTGGGATAGACGGATATTGAGTCGCCCGAGTGTATGCCCGTACGCTCCACAAGCTCCATAATACCGGGACAGAACACGTCCGTGCCGTCGCACACCGCGTCAACTTCAAGCTCCTTGCCTATTATGTACTTGTCCACGAGCACGGGCTGTTTTTCATCGATCTTGACGGCTGTGGCAAGATATATTCTGAGCGCCTTTTCGCTGCCGACTATCTGCATCGCCCTGCCGCCCAGCACATAGCTTGGGCGCACGAGCACGGGATAGCCTATCTCTTCGGCGACCCTCACGCCCTCTTCCACGCTTGTGACCGCCATGCCGCGGGGTTGAGGTATGCCCAATTCCTCCATAACTTTTTCAAAGGCGTCCCTGTTTTCCGCGCGCTCTATGGCGTCTTGGTCCGTGCCTATTATCTTGACTCCGCGCGCCGCAAGCCCGCCCGCGAGGTTTATAGCCGTCTGCCCGCCCAAAGACGCGATGACTCCGTCCGGTTTTTCGAGCGTGAGTATGTTCATTACATCCTCGACCGTGAGCGGCTCGAAGTAAAGTTTGTCGGAGCAGGTGTAGTCCGTGGAGACGGTCTCGGGGTTGTTGTTGATGACGATAGCCTCAAAGCCGCTCTCCTTTATCGTCTTGACCGCGTGCACCGTGGAGTAGTCGAATTCCACGCCCTGCCCTATGCGTATGGGGCCAGAGCCGAGCACTACTATCTTGTGCCTGTTTGAAACTATGGACTCGTTCTCGCGCTCGTAACTGCTGTAGAAATAGGGCACATAGCTCTTGAACTCGCTCGCGCAGGTGTCGATCATCTTGTAGACGGGCATTATGTTCTTTTGCCGTCTGAGCTCGTATACATTGTCCTCGTCCGTCTGCCAGAGTTTGGCGATGTATGCGTCCGAAAATCCCATGCGCTTTGCGCCGTACAGCACTTCCGCGTCGAAGGGCGCCGCCTCGACCACCTTCTCATAGTCCGTGATATTCTTGAATTTCTCGAGGAAAAGCGGGTCTATCTTGGTTATTTTTGCGAGCTCGTTTACTGTGACGCCGCGCCTCAGCAGCTCCGCGAGCGCGTAAAGCCTGTCGTCCCTGCCCTCCTTGATGTATTCCTTGAGCTCGGGTATGCCGTAGCTGTCGAATTTTGAATGGTAGATGTGATTTACGCCCACTTCGAGGGAGCGCACCGCTTTGAGCAAGCTCTCCTCTATCGTCCTGCCCACGCTCATGACCTCGCCCGTCGCCTTCATCTGCGTGGAGAGCTTGTTTGAGACAGTGCTGAACTTGTCGAAGGGGAAGCGCGCTATCTTTGTCACCACGTAGTCGAGCGTAGGCTCGAAGCACGCGGGAGTGTTGGCGAGCTGTATCTCGTCGAGCGTCATGCCCACCGCTATCTTCGCCGAAACGCGCGCTATGGGGTAGCCGCTCGCCTTGGACGCGAGCGCGGAAGAGCGCGATACGCGGGGATTGACCTCAATCAGGAAGTAGTCGAATGACTGCGGATCCAGCGCGAATTGCACGTTGCAGCCGCCCTCTATCTTGAGCGCGCGGATTATCTTGAGCGCGGAGTCGCGCAGCATATGATATTCCTTATTGGTGAGCGTTTGCGAGGGTGCGACGACCATTGAGTCGCCCGTATGTACGCCGACGGGGTCTATATTTTCCATATTGCAGACGGTTATGGCGGTGTCGTTGGCGTCGCGCATGACCTCGTACTCTATCTCCTTAAATCCCTTTATGGACTTTTCGACGAGCACTTGATGCACGGGAGAGAGCATGAGCGCGTTTTTCATTATCTCTCTGAACTCCTCCTCATTGTCCGCAAAACCGCCGCCCGTGCCGCCCAAAGTGAACGCGGGACGAAGCACGACGGGATAGCCTATCTCTTCAGCCGCTTTTACGCCCTCCTCCATGCTGAACGCGATGATGGAAGGCAGTACGGGCTCGCCCAAAGAGAGACAAAGCTCCTTGAATTTCTCTCTGTCCTCAGCCATTTCAATGGACTCGGGACTAGTGCCCAAAAGCTCCACTCCGCACTCGTCGAGGACGCCTTTTTTGGCAAGTTGGACGGCGAGGTTGAGTCCCGTCTGTCCGCCTATGCCGGGGACTATGGCGTCGGGGCGCTCATAGCGCAATATCTTTGCGAGGTACTCGAGCGTGAGCGGCTCCATATACACCTTGTCCGCGACGGTTGTGTCCGTCATGATCGTAGCGGGATTGGAGTTTGCGAGCACCACTTCATAGCCCTCTTCTCTCAAGGCGAGGCAAGCCTGCGTGCCCGCGTAATCGAATTCCGCCGCCTGCCCTATAACGATGGGGCCGGAGCCGATGACAAGTATTTTTTTAAGATCCGTTCTCTTAGGCATTCCTGTTTTCCTCCATCAAATTTATGAACAAGTCGAAAAGATAGCTCGAATCCTGCGGACCGGGAGCGCTTTCGGGGTGGTATTGTACGCTGAAAACCTTGTGTTTTACGTCCTGCATGCCCTCTACGGTGCCGTCAAGCAGATTTATGTGCGTGACTTTGAGTCCCGTGCCCTTCAGACTTTCGGGAAGCACCGCGTAGGAGTGGTTTTGCGACGTCATCTCTATCTTGCCCGTCTCCAGCCTCTTGACGGGATGGTTGCCGCCGCGATGTCCGAATTTTAGCTTGTACGTCTTGCCCCCTCTCGCGAGCGCGATGAGTTGATGTCCCAGGCATATGCCGAACATTGGATATTTACCGTACAGTTTTGCGACTGTCTTTATCGTGTCCGCGTTATCCTCGGGGTCGCCGGGACCGTTTGAGAGGAAGATACCGTCTGGCGAGAGCTTGACTATCTCTTCATACGTCGTGTTGTAAGGCACTATCGTAACGTCGCATCCGCGCGCATTGAGGCAGCGTACTATGTTCTGTTTCATGCCGCAATCTATGGCGACGACGCTGTACTTCGCATGCGGAGCGCGGCTGAAATTGCGCTTTTTGCTGCTCACCCTCGCCACAGCGTCATGCGGCACGGGAGAGGCGGCTATGAGCAGAAGCCCCTCCGCCGTCGGCATATCTGCGGGACATATGCACACCCTGCGCGAGCCGAAGTCGCGTATGGAGCGCGTGAGCATCCTCGTGTCCACTCCCGAAATACCGGGGATGCCGTACTCGTCAAGCAGCTCGCCGAGCGTCTCCACGCTGCGGAAGTTGGAGGGCAAATCGTTATAGTCCCTCACGACGAGCGCGCCTATCGTGGGACGCTTTGTCTCGAAATCCTCCTTGGCGATGCCGTAGTTGCCTATCACGGGATATGTCATGACCACCGCCTGATCCGTGTAGGAGGGGTCGGAAACTATCTCCTGATATCCGACTACGGACGTGTTGAAAACGATCTCGAACACGAAAACGCCGTCTGTCCTGCCGAATGCGGTACCGTAATACTCGGTGCCGTCGTCCATGATTATCTTTCTGTCAAATTCCATACGGTCTTGCCTCCGATATCAAGTTTAACGCATCTTCCGAAAACTTTTCTGCCCTCGAACGGGGTAGCCTTGCCCTTGGAAAGAAATTCCGCGGGGTCTATCACATATTCCTCGCTAACGTCCCAAAGCGCCTCGCCCTCGACGGGTATCCCAAAGCGCTTTGACGGCGCGTAGCACATCAGATCTATAAGCCTCTCTAGCGATATGACGCCCTTTTTCACAAGATCTGTATACAGCACGGGAAAGGCGCACTCAAGCCCCACGACGCCCATAGCGCTATGCTCAAGCCCCTTCGCCTTCTCCTCGGCGGAGTGTGGCGCGTGGTCCGTAGCTATCATATCAATAGTGCCGTCCTTCAAGCCCTCTATGAGCGCGAGCCTGTCCTCGCGGGAGCGGAGCGGCGGATTCATCTTGAAACGCCCGTCCTCTCTCATATCGTTTTCGTCCAGCACAAGATAGTGAGGCGCGGTCTCGCAGGTCACGTCCACGCCCCTCGCCTTTGCCTCGCGAATGAGCTGTACGCTCTCCTTCGTCGAGATGTGGCACACGTGATATTTCGCGCCCGTCTCTTCTGCGAGGAGAAGGTCGCGCTCTATCTGTCTCCACTCGCTCTCGCTCGATATGCCTTTATGCCCGTGTTCGAGCGCGTACTTGCCCGCGTGCACGTATCCGCCCGCTCTGAGCGCGTCGTCCTCGCAATGCGCGGCGATAATGACTCCCTCTTTTGCTGCAAGCCGCATGGCGCGGCGCATCGTGTCCTCGCTCTGTACGCCCCTGCCGTCGTCCGAAAACGCCACGGCGCGTCCCTTGAGCGCGTGGAGATCCACAAGCTCTCCGCCCTTTTCGCCAACGGTTATAGCGGCATAGGGATACACCCTCACCTTCGCGTCGCGGGCAATTATGTCCTCGAGCGTCCTCAAATTTTCGTCCGAATCGGGCACCGGAGAGAGGTTCGGCATACAGCAGACCGCGCTAAAACCCCCTCTCGCCGCCGCGAGCGTGCCGCTTGCCACCGTCTCTTTATAAGAAAAACCCGGCTCCCTCAAATGTACGTGTACATCAATGAGACCGGGCAATTTCAAATATTTATCCTCAAAAACGGGAGACTCGGGCGCTGTTACGCCCTGTATGCGGCAATTCTTTCCCTTGAACTTCGGCATCATTTCCGCACCTCCCAAAAGCCCGCGACGCGACGGCGCCATACCGCCTCGCCTTGGACATTGCTATTGTTATAAACTTTTTGCTCAAATTTGTCAAACGATTTTAAAGACAAAAATATAGATATATTATATAAAATACAATATGTATTTTCAGATGGATTTTCGTGTGTATTATTGCGCGCACGTTTGCTTGCATGAAATGTCCGACCTCGCTCGCGCAATACAAAACCTATACTTCAAAAAAGTCGTCCCGCGGACGCTTTTACGGATTTGCACTTTTAATATAAAACAGTCCCCCGAATGAAATTCGAGTCCGAAATCGTCAAGAGTGCGCGAAAAAGTTTACGCCGAGTTTGACATAGCCGCCGAGCGCGGAGTCCACGCAGTCGAAGTCGCTACCCTCAAGCCATATGCACACATAACAATACATGATGCCGCCGCGCGCGAGCGTTGTAGTATTTTTGAATACGAAGTCCTCTCCGAAAGGCTCCGTAGGCTCGAGGAAACCGTTTGCCAGCGCGTCCTCTGTCGTCATGCCGTACGGGGAGTCCAGCTTTTTGAAAAAGTCGTTTTGCCAATCGAAATCGGGAGCGTCCGAGCCGACGGGATACGCGACGTATTCAAGATAGCCGTCCTCAGCGCTCCGCCCTTCGTTCAGCTTTGTACATGCAAGCCGCGGGTCGTCGCTTAGCGCGGCATACACCCGTACGTTCGTCCTTTCAAGCTGGTCGGATATATCGCCATCGGGAGCTTTTATGCTCTCGCCCCACATGACTCGCACCGCGTCCTTCAACCCGCTGTTGTTGTCGTAGTCGAGCGCCATCTCGTAGTCAACGGTGACGTCAGTATCGCTGTCGTTGCGCAGCATACAGGTGAAACGAATGAAATTTTTGCCGTTGTCCACCCCGATCGGGATGTCGTCGCCCGTCAACAGGGCGCGGACATAGCCTTTGTCATCTATCTTTTCCTGTTCATAGACGGGGCTGTAGCTGACATTCCAAAACTCTGACGGACCTTCCGCGTCGAGATAGGTCGCCCAATAGGTATCGTCGAAGGATAGGGAGATATGGCTGTCGTCGTCGGGCGAGCTCGCCGTAATGCGGACGTCGTTGCTACGGTCGAAAAGCAGCAAAATATACGCGAGCAACGTCACAATGAGCGAGACGACAAGCACTATCACCGCAACTCTCTTGACTTTGCGGCGCAGCTCCTCCCGTTTTATCCTCTTTTTGGCAACGATGGAGTTTTCGCCCGCGGCGTCTAAGTCCGCGCGCGTCTCGGGACTATAGTCGGAAGAGCCGTCTCTCTGCGCGGAGGACGCGCCTTTGCCCGACTCGTTCATACCGTCCAAAGTCAGATTGGAATTTTCCAACTCGTCGCTCATAAAATATCCCTATTCTTCGATTTTCCGCGAAGGCGCTTTGCGGAGTATAAGATCGCAAATTTTGTACCGTCCGCGCGCCGAAATATCGACAAAAATCGACAATATGTTGAAGATATTATATCAAAAAGCGCCCGACTGCGCAACAGCTTTTTTATGCGGAGAATACAACAATACTTCACGCCGTCATAGGGCGCGAAATAATGCGGAAAATTCCCAAAGAATGCGATAAATGCAAATATGGGGCGCAAAACGAGGGTCTCACTCAAAGACGAAGTTTTCTTTGCCCGCGCCCAGCTCGAAGTGGAGCTTCGCTATGCCGAGATCCGTCTTTGCATACGGTCCCATGCCGTGCGTCGCCTTGACTTTGTCCTCTTCAAGCTCGAAACGAAACTTTTGCTGATTTATCGCCGTAGGCGCGAGCAGCGCGAATTCCACTCCCCTCTTGAACCATTCGGGGCTTGCCTCAGAAATATTGCTCACATCCTCGGGGCTCTTTGAGCGGTGGGGTTTGCCCTCGTTCTCGCCGTAGCCGACCGTGATTATCATATGGATCTTTTCGCCTTCCGCGATATCAAGCGCTTCGGGGATCTTCTTGTAGCTGCCCGCGACCCAGCAAGTGCCAAGCCCGAGTTGCCTCGCAAGCAGGACAAGCCTCTCGCCGTAGTAGCCGACCTTCTCCTCACAGCCGTCTTTGGGCGCGACCATTGCGATATAGTTGACCGCGTTTTTAAAGCTGCCGTATCTTGCAAGAAGACAGTTCATCGCCTTAGGCTCGTTGAGCGCGAGTTGAAGATGCAGCCCGCCCTCGGCGTTGCTCTTTGCGATCTCTTCCCTAAGTTTGTCCGCGATGTCTTGACCAAGGGGCTCCGCCTTGTATTGTCTCACGCTATGGCGCGCCCTCATTGCCTCGAAAATATCCATAAACACCTCTTTATTTGCGCGTTTTCGACATTTAAACTGCCAATTCGCGCAAACTCAAAAAATTAAGCTTGACAAAAGTTGCTTCCTTTCCGCCTATGTTATACCACCCTACGCGCGTTTTGTCAATACATCAAAACAGCGCAAGTCCTGCATAAAGTTTGAACATCAAAGAGACAAATTCCATTAAGGCGGCACATTTTCATTCGCCGCGGAGCGCATAAGTGAAATACGAAAGAAATGACGCAACGCACATGTGTGTGACAAGATAACACGCCTCGGGACGTGTAAGTGAAAATACAAAACCAAATGACGAGATACTCACATATACGCCTTGAGCGCGGTCTGCAAAATCTGCAAAAATTTTGAGAGCCTCTCGAGCTGCTCCCTGCTCTTGCCCTGCGACAGCGAATCGGCAAGGGCGACCGCAAGAATATTGAGGTTCAGCGGCGAATCGCAAATCTCGCTCATCGCGTCGTGGATAACGCCCACTTCCCTGCCAAAATCCAAATCCGAACCCATAGCACCATTTTATGCCGCCGCCTCGCCCTCTGCCAATCCGCGCTTAATTCCCCCATAAAATCGCTACGGAATTTTGTGGGGACCCCGACTCTTTACCCCATAAAATCACTTCGTGATTTTATGGGGACCCCAAATTGCTTAAGATGACAGTTAGAGAAAAAACCTCGTCGGAGGGGACGAGGTTTTTTGAAAGTATGGCTTGTGTGCGAAGGGGGATTGATCACACACAGAGTTTTGAATTGAATTGCTGCCTGCCAATATACAAGGGGATGTTTCGACTGCGCTGCGCTCCGCTCAACATGACAGGTTATATAAGTTGTCATTCCGAGCGGATGGGGTCCCCAAAACAATTACGAAGTGATTTTTTGGGGTAAAGCGTCGAGGAATCCCCTTGTCCGAGCACACTTGCACGCGCTGTCATTCCGTGACAGTGGTCACGCGGCGTATTGTCTTCTCTCGGGGAGAGCGGAGGAGAGGAGGTTTGACGCGGCTTGAGCGGTCTTTTGGGCTGCGGCATCCTTTTCTGCCTGCAAAGCCTGGTCAAGCGTTGTGCCGTCGGACCACTCTCCGTCCCAACCATAATTCGCTTTTGCATTTTTCAAAGACTCTTTCAGCGCTTCGGAGTGGTCTTGCGTCCTGCCCTCGATGATGTTGACATTGCGATGTGCCTTCTGCATATGCCACAAGATGTGGTCGTCATTTCTTATGGGATTACCTTCCTCATCTACATCAAGATATTGGCAAAGAAGACGAATGTAGCGGTCGCTTGAGAAGAGTTTTTCAATATTGGGACGGCTCACAAACAACTCAAAGTGACTATAGTACTTATGTGACGGATTGTAGTCAATCTTTCCACCGTCAGTATCATTTTTATAGTTGTATGTGTATGCCGTTATCATACCATTGCCATATAGATGATTTTGTAGGTCGTTGCCATATAACGGGTGTACAAAGTTCGGGGACGCGGCACTCTCAACATTAACATACGTATGCTGCTCATCGTCCCATTGCTTTACAACTCCGCACAAGCCACCCACCAGCGCACCATTCATACCTCCATACGAATCCATCATCCTCGTCTGTCCGTCAACACCTGTATCGACAACAACCGGGTTTACAAAGGCATCTGTATATCCGCTGTATCTGTTATTGGAACCTGCATTACTTATCATTGTTATTGTTTTGTCTTTAGCGCCGAACCATTCAAAATACTCACTGAACTTTGTGTTTCCTAGTGTGATTGAGGCGCCTATTATTTTTGTAAGATCCGGTAACAATGCGTCAACAGCACCTGTTCCTCCGCCGAGTGCTTTTCCAATCAAACCGATCAACCCAGGAATATTGTTATAATTCAATGCGTCCAGGAATCCCTTTATATAAATTGTATGAGCTTTAGAGTTCGGGTCTGCGCTTTCCCTTGAGCCTTCGAAAGAAATGCCTTTCGTCGCATTGACGATCGTCACATTCTCCAAATATGCCGACCAATACCCTCTTGTGGCAGCCGGTAGACCAGCATCATTCCACAATTGCAAGGCTTGTACTGCAACATTGTGTAGCACCGAGTTTTTGATGGACATACTCCCGCCTTTCGGATTCATTTTGCTGTAATTTTGAAGGTCGGTATAGTAGACATTCTTTATATTGAAAAAGATGGCAAATTTTGCAGAGTTCACTTTTTCGTCAGAATTTCTGCCCATCAGCCTCACATTGTAAAGACTTGTGAAATCTGTTGCAAATCCAGTATTTTCTTGTCCATCGTGGTTCATCATTCCGCCTGAAGAAGTAGAACCTGTGTCTACGATCATATTATTCAGCTTGTTTAAGTTAACTTGATAGCCATTACCGTAAATAGTGTCTTTAGCATATGCCGGATCACTTGAATTTCTTTGCGGCGCTTGATCCAAAATTTGGTCTTTCTTTGTGCTTTCGAGACTTGGATCGAGTTCTCCGTCTCCATACAAGTCATTATGCAAAACGATATTATTGTTTGCATAATACCCCGTTGCATTGAACACGTTGACAAGTGCATCATCTTGCAAGACATTGAAATTGAAGTGAGTATTGACAGACTTTCCGTCTCCTGCCTCGACTTTCAGATATTTGAACGCACCTTCGGAAGGTGTGACATCTTTGCCTTCGATGTCCTTCCTGTCAGCAACCGCCGCCCATTCTGCTTCCTCGGCGAAGTTGCCGAAAAGGTCATTTTGCACGTCGGTCTCGGAGAGTCCGACGAAGTTGCCAAAGTAGAGGTGTGCATAGCCGTCCTCGGCAAATACGTCCACCCATGGCACCTGCTCCGCGCCTTCTTCATACTTGCCGTTTTGGGCAATGGTCTTGCCCTCTGCGTCCTTCAGAATGGAATCGCCGTCAGTATCGTGTGTGATGGTGTATTCCTTTCCTCCATAGGTCAATTTTTTGCCCTGTTGTGAGACGAGTTCTTGGGTGCTTTGCTCGGTCTCATCATCGACTGCCGTAAGTTTCCACATGATAGACTCGGGATTTGCGGGGGTGTTGAACACTATCTCGCTGACAGCATTGACGGGTATGCGCAAATAGTCGACGATATTTCCGCCAATGAGATCCTTGCCATAGTCGCTGTGCTTTGCAAACACGCGGACTTGTTGATAGCCCTTGTACACGTCGCCGCCATTGTTTTTCTTGGACATGTCATAATCGGGGAACTCTATTTTTACAAGTTCCACACGACCCAATGTCAATTTGGCGACATTGTTGCCGCAAGCAAAATTCATTTGCACGTTTGTAAACACCTCGTCAGTGGGGATCGTCACAGTGAATGTGATCTTCCACGCGCTTTGCTCTTCATCTTGAGTGACCTGCACTGTAGGCGTCGCCCACGTATGCGCTGTATCTTCAAATGTGACCTTGAAGAGACTCGTGATCTCGCTGTCATTCCCGGTGAGGTCAAAACCTTTGATGACATTGCCGCCCTCGGACACATCCTCGCCCTCAAGCGCGGGAACTTGTACGAAAAGCTCAAATGCGCCTTGTATGTTTGACGGGAAGTTGATGCTTTGCTCGTCGGGGAAATTGTAAGGTCCATGTTGCCTTGTCGCGCCGCCGGACTGGTATTGGAGAATGAAGGACTTGAAGTCATCTTGCGACAGAACATGGCGGTCGATCGTGACGTTGTACGTCGTGTTGCCCGTCTTGAATGTGAAAGTATTCTCTCCGCCTGCCAACTCAAGCGTAACGTCGCCCTCAAGCGTGCCTTGATTGTTTGTAATGGTGATGTCGGTCTGCCCCGCTCCGCCTTTTGACCAGCTTGCCGTCATTTGCGTCACGGCCTTATTGTCAGTGCGCGAAATGATCACTTTGAGCGCCAATTTCTTGAGCAAGGTATTGTATGTGTTTGTGTTCAAAAGCGCTGCGTCTTTGTATTTGACTTCTATCTTGTTTGCAAGAGAGTTGACCTTTGCCTTAACGTTGAAGATGTTGTTTGCGACCGTCAAAGTTGCGTTGTTCTCAGTCACGCCGTTCAATACGTTTGCGGATATGATCTGCACCGTCGCTTTGTTGTCTTTGACATTCAATATCTTATAGGTGAGGTTTTGCCCGCTGTATGCAAACGCAATCTGTTCCTCCGTGAGCGTGAAGTCCAACGGATCGCCCGCTTGCGCATTGGGTATCGTCGAGATCTCAAGCTCTATCGTCTGATCGAGGTCGTCAAACGTAATCACGTTGTCGCCGTCTTTGTTGAACGTTGCGCCGCCCTTCACTTTGACGACGGGCACGCTCTTAAGCTTGCCGTGCGTCGTCCTGACTTTGTGAGACGCGGTGAAGAGCTCGCCCTTCTTTTCGGGGTTGCATGCCTCGGCTTCAGAGGTATAGCTCACAGCGACCTTGATGTCATGCTCGTCCTCTGTCGGTTTGAAAGAGTAGGTTGCGGTGTAAGCCTTCAACCCGTCGCTTTCCGTCATCGTTGCCTTTACGCCGTCAATTGTGACTTCCTTGCCCGCGAGAGCGTCCGCCGTGATGTTTTTGAATGTCACGGTGTAGCCGACGGACTCGTTTTGCGTGAGGTCGATAGTAGGCTTGATCTCAACATTCGAAGCGTCAACGGGCTTGTCCACATATATCTTGAATTTGATGGGCTGTACTCTCTCGTCCGCGGTATATGCAGTCATCTTCACGACCGACGCCACAAAATTCACTGTTATTTCCGCAAATCCGCCCTTGTCTTGGGGGATAAGATGCAATGTCTCGGGATCTACTTTGATGATGTCATCACGGTCGGACTCGCACACGGCTTTCATGCCCTCGGGAGGAGTGACATCAAGAACACAATCTCCACATTCGCCATTGTCATTGTATTTCAACGTAATATTTTGAGGCGCGGGACTGCTGCCGCCCACCTTGACGGGCTTGTCCTCTGCTTTCGGCACGGTGTACGTCAAGGTGAGTTTGCTGTCTACAGTTTCATTTCCGACGATGGTCGCAACGACTGTAGCGGTGCCCTCTTTTTCGAATGTGAGCGTATTTGCCGATGTAAAGGACGCTGTCGCCTTGTCCTCTTCTTTCACCGTCCATACAAGAGTATCCGTATGGTTTGCGGGCGTGACGATCATGCCTATGCCGCTTGTCACATTGCCCTCTGCAAAAGTGACGCTCTTCGTCTGTACGGTCTGGCTTGGGTTGTCGCCGTTTGCGTCTACAAACTTTATAGACTGCGCCTTGCGCGTTACGGTCACCGTGCAGGTGTCCTTGTACACCTCGATGAGAGCGTTTTCTCTGTTGTACTTCTTGGAAGTGACCGTAATGGTCACATCGCCAAGCTTTTTATTGTAATCGGTCGCAAGAGTGAATTCGTTTGTCTTGTCGTCATAGTGGATAAGATCGAATTTGTTGTCGCCGTCGTTGTCATAAGACTCGCCATTGAATCCATACGCCACGCTGACTATCTCACGATACGCTACGCCTTGCACTATCTTAAGTTTGATAGCGGAAAGCGGCTTGCCTGCGTATGCGTCATAATCTATGCTGTCGCTGTTTTTCGGGAAAAGCGAACCCATCTCAAAATAGCCGTCAGTGCAATGATATGAAACAGACTCGGCGTCGGTGTTGCCCTTGACGTCGGACGCTGTTGCCGTTATCGTCACATAGCCCGCTTTTTTGAATGTTATCTTGCCGTTTTCGTCTACTGTCGCGACGTTTTCATCCGATGTCGTATATTCCACAGTATAGGTCGCGTCGGCAGGAGATGGGAGCACGGTCGGAAATTGCGCTTCGCGGTCGGTCGTGAGCTCCGCTTCATTGTGTGCGCCGCCTTCAAGAGATATGCTCTCCAGCTGTTGGAAACAGTGGATAGTGACAGTGTCCTCTACGTCGGGCTGATCGGTAGACCTCGCGGTCACAGTCACCTCTCCCGCGCCGTGGCATATCACTTCGCCCGTCGCGGATACGGAAAGCACTGCGGGGTTGGAAGATGTCCACTCTATGCCTTGGTTCGTTGCCTCCGCGGGCACAATATCGACCACAAGGCGCCTTGTGTCGCCATTGTACAGGTTGTCCTCAAAGGACTGTATCTTGACAGCGTGCACCTTGTTGTCCGTAACAAGCACCTTGCGCTGTGCGACTGCCGCCTTGTTCTCTATGCTGGAAACCGTAACGAACGTCTCGCCGAAATATTGCGCTTTCACAACGCCGCTGTCGTCGATCGTCACGATTTGATCGTCGCCACTTTTGAACGCTATGTCGCGATTGCTCGCCTTGAGCGGCAATATGTTGACTTCACACTTTGCGGAAGGCGGGTTGCCTTCGTCACTGAGGACAAGTACGAGCGTGTCATCGTCAACAAACTCGACTTGTTCCACATAAATGTGCGTCACAAGGCTCATGATCGCGCCGCTGACAAGCATGATAAGCAGAATAAGCAGCGGCAAAAGTATGATCGTGGATACCATCAACTTTTTCATCTTTCTTTATCTCCCTAAACAACTTACTTTTCTTTTTCGCCTATAAAGCGAATATTTATTTGTTACTATTTATTTCCTTTATGAAGTTGTATTTTCATTTTCCATAGACAGGACAACTTCATATCCCCTGTTTTTTCTCTTTTTCGGGCGTCAGCATTCGATTTTTTGATATTTCTTGTTTGCCGTGAACACAAACACAAGCACGTTCACAAGCGCGTACACAAACGCCACGCCTACGCAGAACAGGTACGCCCAAAGCGCGCCGTTGTTATTCTCGTACACGCGCGGGAAAAGTATGCTCGCCGTGCCGAGTCCCGCCGCGATCACAAGCCCGATAAGCAGCATATAGGTGATGTTGATCTCCTCCGTCTCGCCGTTCGCCTTGGGTTTGAGCGTCGGGTTGGCAAGGTTCAAATTGACGCCGTTGAACACGAGCCCTATCGCAAGCAACACCTGCGACACGATCAGCACCGCTATCTCCTTGCCACTTATGAACTTGAGCGCGCCCATAACGATCGCGCTTATGATAAGCGCTACAAGGCTGACGCATACGTTCAGTACGCCCTTGATGACAAGCTGTTTGCGATACGGCACGGGGACGAGCTTTGTGATGTAAAACTTTTTGCCCTCCACGCTCAGCACCGTCGCCGCGAACGAGCATATCATCGCCATGAACACCGAGATGACAAGTATGGACGCGCCAAAGTTGATGCCCTTGCCTATCTGCGCCTCGCCGACCATAGTCACAAGCCTGTTGCAGAAAAACACCATGACAGGCGTCGATATCGCCACGCCCAGATAAAAATAGGAGTAGGTCTTTGTGCGCAGTATCTCGCGGAAAGTGTATCTGAATATCGCGCGTGTGCTGGAATAATCGTCGATCTTGCTCATGCGCTTGTAGCCGCCGAAGCCGTTCTCGAGCGCTTTTGTGCGGATGTCCGTGCAGACGACGCTCGCCAAAGCGACGCCGGCGCCCGTAAGCACTGCGCTTGCGCCGATAAGCCCGCCGAAACCGATACCGAAATCCTTGAAGAAAATGACGTTTGCAAGATAGTAGGCGGGATTGTAATAGCCGTTGAGGCCGTTGAGCAAATTCTCCCAAATCTCAAGCGTGCCCGTCTCCCAATCCCTGTGGATGAAGAACTTCGCGAGCGCCGTAAGGATATAGTAGTAAAGCACAAAACAGCCCACCAAAAACGCGATGAAGATGACAAGCCTTATAGCACCGTACTTTTGCAAAAACGTGCCGAGGTAGACGATAGGTATCGCCAAAAACACCGACAGCGCAAACGGGAACATCGGCAAAAGCAGCGCGCCGAGTATGACGCCGATGATGTAGACCACGCTTATGCACTGCGCCGCGACGCCGTATGCGACCATGATCGGCAGCATCAAAATCACCGAATAGATGGTCAGATCGATATAGTTGAGGATGAGATAGCTCAAAAACAGCTTGAATGGGCTGAGCGGGAAACGCGCTGTTATCAAGAGATCGCCCGGCTTGTACAGCCTGTTGACCTGCATGCCCGTAGCTACCACCGTAAGCCCCAACATAATGACCGTGAGGTAAAGTTGCGACAGTTTTTTGATGTCCACGCTCAAGCTTGTTTTGAGCACGAACGTCAGCACCACAACGAGCGCGAGCGCCGCCGCGACCGCCAAAAAGGACGCAAACGCCGTCATGATAGCGCTTGTCTTGTCGTTGTTGCGATTGAAGCCCCATTTGAGCTTGAGCTGAAGACGAATAAATTGTGCTATCATTATTCTACCTCATTTAGACTCCGTCTCGGTTTCGCCCGCGTTATTATCTTTGTTGAGCTCCATATAATATTTCTCGAAATCTATGCTTTCCGTCTTGAGGTCGACGATCCTCACAAGGTTGCCCTTGCGGATGAACACGACCTTATCGCATATCCTTTGCACGACGTCGAGGTTGTGCGAGGAGAACAGCACCGCGCGGTCTGCGTTTGCGTAATTCCTTATGAAATCGCACAGCAACACCATAGTCTGGTGATCGAGGCCGACCATAGGCTCGTCGAGTATCCAAAGCTTGGGCTCGTGCACGAGCGCGCCCAAAATACAAATTTTCTGTCTCATGCCGTGCGAATAGCCCGCTATTTGCATGTCCAGCGCGTGCTGTATCTCAAACGTTTTGGCAAGTTCGTTTATGACATAATTCTTTTGCGCCTTCGTCGCGCCGTACAGGCTGCCCATATAGTTGACGTACTCTCTCCCCGTAAGCTTCTCATACACGGTGTGATCGTCGGGCACGTAACCCACAAGCTTTTTCGCCTTCTCGGGCTGTTTCGCGACGTCGTAGCCGCCTATGGTTATCGTGCCTTCCTGGAATGGCAGCACGCCGATGATGCTTTTGATGATCGTGGACTTGCCTGCGCCGTTGCTGCCGACCAAGCCGACGACCTCTCCCGCCTCCACCGTAAAGTTGATGTCATGCGCGGAATAGTTTGGATTATTGCGATACTTCTTTGAAAAACTGTTTACTTCGAGCATTTACTTCTTCTCCGTTTTTTATTTCAATATTTTTATTCGTTTTGCCGTCCAAGGGCGGCTTTACGAATTTTTCTGTTTATGGGCGCTGTACCCCATCTCGCATATGTCGCGTTTGCCGCTTTTTATTAGGTTGCGCAAACCCAAGCGTTATATGTGATTTTTCGTATTTAGTATAGTTTATCCGCATTTTTTAAGTCAACAAAATCGCCCAAACCCAAATGTGAGGATTTGCTTAGAAACGTCGCAAAACCTAAACTTTTCTTTAGTTTTTCTTAAGATTTCGACATATTTTCGCAATTTTTCCGCCAAAACACGCAAAATTGTCCCATTTCTCGACTTTTTTCCTCAAACCGCCCCGCCCCACCTATTTTACCCGCTGTCATTCCGAGCGATATGGGGTCACTAGTTTTCTTCTGTCACTCCGAGCGATATGGGGTCCCCGCAAAATTACGAAGTGATTTTGTGGGGTATAAGGAGGAATCCCCCTGCCCGAGCGTCCCCTTACTCTCCTGTCATTCCGAGCGTAGTGAAGCGAAGTCGAGGAATCCCCCTGCCCGAGCAATTAGCGCAACGTTTGTCCGAGCGTCATCGGGGTCCCCATAGACATGAGCGAAGCGAATTTTATGGGGTATTGGTACGGGGTCCCCGCAAAATTACGAAGTGATTTTGTGGGGTATAAGGAGGAATCCCCTTGCCCGAGCGCACATTTTTGCCCTGTTTTTAGCTGAAAAGTTTGGAATTTGTCTGATTCACTAAAGTAAATCCGCAAAATACTCGTCGGAAAAGTCTCCTTTGACGCAGATTCAAATCACAG
>CANRBM010000011.1 GCA_947628855.1 uncultured Clostridia bacterium
CGAACAAGTGGTATAACTGCAGGCTTGCCTGCACGACGTATCTCGGTGAGCGAGCGCAGCCCCTTCCCGCCCTGCCGCGGCGTAACGTTTGGGCTGTGTTTGCGCTCGTAACGAATAGTTTGTCTGGGCAACATTGGGGGCCCCGCAAAAAGTATTTTTTGTGGGGTATAGCTGGGGAGTACTGAGTGGAGTGTGGCGGAACGTTATGTTCATACTAATACCCAACTCATCGCTGCACGTAACGAAGGGAGAGGTTGGGTCTTTCACTCCAATGTCTGAGACACTAACGCACGACGTGCCGGAGTTCTACAAACCTCTGTCCTAGCAATAAAAAATTCCCGCAAAATTATGCAATATTTTGCGGGGTGTATAGTCTAATGTTACGTGCTAACAAATAATCTTACATCTCGAGGTGGCGGAAGTAGACTACGCGTTGTCCTTCGACAAGGGGAAACTCGAGGCCGGGGTTTTGCGCCAAAATGTCGTCGGGCATAGCGGTGAGGGCCTTGCAGAGGTCGAGCAGACCGTCGCCCCCGCGCGCGATATAGAGGGATATGCCGCTTGTGTTTTGCGCCTTCTCCTCGCCGAGGGTGATGTCCGAGATGTAGCTGACCTCGAGCGTACTGAATCCGCAGACGGAAATGGCGAGCAGCATATCTATGTCTATCTCGCGTTCGCGGCGCAGCTCCGCGGATATTTTTTGCACTTGGACGCCGACTTTCAAGCGTTTAGATAGCTGTTTTTCACTTGTCAAGGACAACGATAACGGTATCTCGGTACGCACGGAGTTGAAGCCGTTTTCGTCCGTATAGATGATGTCCGCGTTTACGATGCCCTCCACGCTCAATGTGCCGTCGTCCTCGAGGCTCGCTTTAGTCGTGACGGCGTGCGCGTACGGAATGGCGCTTACGGCTATACCCGCGGCGCGATTGTCCCCGAGCATAGCGGTGCCTCCCGCCTTCTCCACGAAATAGCCGCATCCGTCAAAGCAAGTGAAGTCGCACTCTTCATAGGTTATCTCCGTCTCGTTGGAGAGATCGAAGATGTCCGAGACGACGCTGTGCGTATCGAGGCGGAAAACTCTTATTTTAAATCCCGCCTCGCCCTCGACGCGCAGGACGTTGTCGTCGGTTACGCCTTGCAGGACGAGTTTTGCGTTTTTGATACACGCCTGTACGCTTACCGCGTCCCCTTCCTTGACGCCTTCGAGACTGAGTTCTTCCTCGAGGTCTATCTCGAAACGCCGCTGTTTTATCTCGCCGCCCTCGACGTAGGTGACGGTGGATACGACAGTCGCCGCGCAGCTTGCCCCGCCGTCCGTAGCCTCCGCCTTTTTCATTATGCACTCTGTTGTCATAGACAGCACGGACGTCACTTCGCCGCCCGCGTCCTGCTCCGCGTCAAAGGGAGAAGCGGTGGTCTTGGACGCGATAAAGGAGGGCATATAGATGTCTTTGGAGGTCTTGTAGCACCCTTCCGCGTCCACGAGGATATTCAGCTCTTCCCTGCGTATGGCGCACACAGAAACGTCGAGCACAGCGGAGAGCTTGAGCGCGTCGTCCGCCTGTACGTCCGTCTCTACGACGTTTATCTCCGCGGTCAAGTTGTCTGTGGGGATAAATTCTCCGTCCGCGCGCACGCTGAACTCCGCGCTGAGGTCCACGCCTTTGGGATTCCCTTCCCTGTCAAGATAGGTGAGGCGGAAACCCGTTCTGCCCGCTACCTCGGCATAGCCGTCAAAAGGCTCGGCGGAAGTGCACCTCGCGTCCACCGCAAGAGAGAGAACCTTTGAGATGTTTTGCATATCTATGCCCGGAGGCGAAAATTCCACCACGCGCTCCACGTGCGGCGCGGCATAAAGCTTGCTTGCACTCAGTTTTTCAAAATCGAACATAAGCTCCTCCATATTCGCTTAAAGATATGCGGCGGCAAAACAAAATATGCGTCGAAATGGTATTGACTTTTCAGCCGTATTCAAATAAAATTATTGATTGCCAAAGGATAGATGTGCGCCTTTTGCGAAAAAAAGCATGTTTTAAACAAGCGCATTGGCGGCGACTGTTTTTGCGAAAAAGCATATAAAGGGCGGGACGTCAATTGGCGGCGGCTATCCCAAAGGCGGCAAAAAGGACAAAGAATGAAAAACGACCTTCCTCCGAAAAACTACGACGCGGCGCGCGGTTCCACAAAGAACGACGCGGCGACAAAAAACGAGTTCGGCGGCAATCCCGCGCCCAAGGAGTTTTATGACGCGCCCGACAACTACGGCAATACGCACGGAGCGGCGAAGGCGGTCATGACTTTACTTGCGGCGTCTTTGGTCGCGGTGCTGCTTTTCGGCGGCGCTGTCGGAGGGACGGGCGCAGACATAACGGTGCAGATATCGTCCACTACAGTGACGTTTTCGGAGATATCCTATGCCATAGATATCCCCGCAGACGCAAGCGGGCTTACCGTAGCCGTATACAACTCTCTGACAAGGCAAGAGCGCGCCCTCTCCCCCGGCGTGAATACGGGGACTTTCAAGGGTCTGGGCGAGGACCGAACGTACACGCTCGAGGTCATAAGCAAATCGGGCATAAGCGAAACCGTGTACGCCACAAAAAAGCTACACACCATGAAAAGAGAGGGTTAGAACGCCCAAATTGTTTCAAAAACCGACATAATACGCGCGATCTCGACAGGGCGCGCATACAAGCAAACTTGCCTCACGGCAACGATCCGCCCCGCGGCGAGAAGGAGCAAATATGAACGACGATCAAGACGAAAAGCAGGAAAAGACCGTGACGATCAAAAACAAAAAAGTATCCACCCGACATATCATCGGGCTGGCTTTGTTTGCCATTGGCATTGTGGCGACGGTGCTATCGATAGTATTCTCCACAAAGATATTCGGCAAAGAGACCGTTCTCCCCGACGGCACGGTCGTAATGGAAGGTTCCGTGTTTGACAAGGCCATCTCGGACAACTCCTTTATCAACACGGTATACTCAAATTGGATCCCCGCGATCATCAAAAGTATCCGCGCGGTGACGATCGCCGCCCTCGTCGCATTGCTGTTGCGCTTTGTGACTCGCAAAGGCTTTGCGCATACGCCCCGCGGCATTACGATAGTCAAGCTGCTTGAAAGTTTCATCAAATGGGTGGTCGCAATTGTATCTGTGCTGATAGTGCTCGGCGCGTTCGGAGTAAACACCTCGGCGCTCATCGCAAGCGCGGGGATCGTCACGCTGGTCATAGGCCTCGGCGCGCAGAGCTTAGTCGCCGACGTAGTTGCGGGCATATTCCTCGTGTTCGAGGGCTCGTTCGAGGTCGGGGATACCGTCATCGTCAACGATTGGCGCGGCACCGTCATGGAAATCGGCATAAGGACGACAAAAGTCGTGGATTGGTGCGGAAATATCAACATAATCAACAATTCGCAAATTGTATCCCTCGTCAATCAGACAAAGCAACACTCCGTCGCAAAATGCTACATCTCCATCGACTATCGCGAGTCTATCCCCCGCGTAGAGCAGGTGATCAATGACAACCTTGAAAGGATAACGCAAAACATCCCCTACAAACTCGACAATACCATAGAATACCTCGGCATAAACGCGCTCGGCGAGTCGGGCGTGGAGTTGCTGTTCATCGCACGTTGCAAAGAAGAGGATCTCTATGCCGTCCAGCGCGCAATGAACCGCGAATTCAAACTGCTGTTCGACGAAAACAATATCTCCATCCCCTTCCCCCAAATCGTCGTCAACCAACCCGAAAACTTCGAGGAGAAATTGTCCGAAAAATGAGCTGGGCTACGCGCCCTGTACGCCCTAGGTGGGGCGCTGCCCCACGCCTCGGCAAAGGGCGCTTTGCCCTTTGCGATCCCAAGCTAAAAAGCGCGAATGTGGCTCTTTTATCGTCCACATTCGCGCTTTTTGATTGATTTCAAGTGTCAAAACTCCTGCGTGAGAGCTTGATATCTACGTGGCGCTTTGTCCGAGTTATTAACGTTACCTTTTGTCTGAGCATCATCGGGGTCCCCATAAAATTGCGTAGCGATTTTTTGGGGTGAGGACTTGGGGATTCCTCGACTGCGCTACGCTCCGCTCGGAATGACAATTTAAAAACATGTCATGTTGAGCGAAGTCGAAACATCCCCTTGTTATACCCCAAAAAAATCACTTCGTAATTATTTTGGGGACCCCCAATATTCCTCAGACCCGCGTTATCATCGCTGCACGTAACGAAGGGAGAGGTTGGGTCTTTCACTCCTTTGTATGAGAAACCAACGCAGGACGTGCTGAAGTTCTATATGCGCTCCGTCCGAGTGCACTTATAAATGCCGTTCACTTTGCCCGAGTGCGCCATGCTCCTCTCAAAAATGGCGAAAAAATCTTAAATTATATTTATTTTTTGCGGCAGACGGCAAATTTTGGTTGATATTACGGTTTTTTGATGTATAATATAACTTGCATTTTTATGTATAATAATCTTTAAGCGCGCAGTGCGCGCACGGAGTATCTTATGAAAAAGCGTATCGGTTTGATATTTGTCGTTCTGCTTATTGCGTTGCTTGCGGCGACGCTTGTCGCATGCGACCCCGATCCCTCAAATCCGCTCGGTCCCGAGAATCCCTCTCAAAGCACCTACACCGTGACATTCGATCTGGACGGCGCGGACTTCACCTATGACCTTCCCCCTATCACGGGCGTCAAGTACGGCGACACCATTCCCGAGCCTCTCTATGAGGGCAAGCCTCTCACACTTCAAAAGAGAGGATATGAGTTTAAGGGCTGGACGGCAAACAATACAGACTTCGTTTTTGGCGCAAACGGGACGAAAATAGTCTCCAACACGACTATCCGCGCGAATTTCGAGGCGAAGAAATACTATCATATCCTCGACATTTACACCACAATATCCTATGAAAACGGCAAGTATGTCCTTGACGACGACGGACACGCCGCCGAGGGCGCAGAATTGACGGAAGTCCTCAAAAACTCCCTCGGAGAGGAAGTCAAGGACGGGAGCGGCAACCCGATACGCAAGCCCGAAACGGACATCTCTTTGGACGGCGCGATCGGAGAGAACACAACAATATATTCTACCTACAACGCCACAACTCCCTCGAGGATAGCAGTGCCGTCAAGACCCGAGGCGGAGGACGGGACAAAGGACAACTTCTGTTTCTGGTACTATATGGCGGACACCCTCGGCGAGGACGGCAAGCCTATGACGGAAAACGGCGCGACAGTGCAACATCCCGTACAATTCACCGAGTGGGCGTCAAAAGACGCGACGGACGTAACGGTGCGCAAGATCACCTACTCCTATGACAAGCCCCTCACGCTTTATGCGATGTTCGAGAGCGACCTGCCCTTTGTGACGGTGGAATACTATGAAAATGAAGAGAGCGAGACGGCTTTGCGTACGGACAGCGAGAAATATCGCCTCGGCGATAAGATACCCGAAACTGATAAGCTCGAGCCCGAAAATAAAGAGGACAGCGACTTCGACTATTGGTATTTCGTATATTATACCGAAAGCGAAAAAGAGGGTGAGGATCCTGTCCGCAACGTGCAGAAATTCGTGTTTGAGACCTTTGATGAAGAAGGCAACTCTTCAAACAAGGATTCCGCCACATCGCCTATGGACGCCGCGCATGACGACGCTATCCCCGAAGGTGAGCAAAACTTCCGCCCCGTCACACTAAAGCTGTACGCAAATTGGGTGAAGATGATAAAGATAGGCTCCGCCAACGATTATAAAACCAAACTTACAGAGCCTATAAGCGATCTGCTCTCGAATATAAACGCTATCAAAGAGGGCGAGCCCGTCCCCGAGGATATGCAAAAATCTCTCGACGAGTATTTGACGGCTACGATAAAATTCACCGCGGATATAGACTTCGGCGAAAAAAAACTCTCTCCCGTGTTTGACGCGACGCATCCCTTCGCGGGCATAATAGACGGCGGAAATTACACCGAAGGCAGCGAGGGAGAGCGTACTCTCAGCGGCAGATATAAACTTTCAAACGCAACTGTCGAGGGCGCAAACTTCGCCTCTCTCTTCGGATATGTCAACGGCGCCGTTAAAAATCTGACGGTCGACAATATAACCGTGAAGGCGACCGCTGAAAATGCAGAGCTTGCTCTCGGCGCGCTCGCAAGCGTGAGCGGCGGTTCGTTTACAAATTGCGTCGTCACTAATATATCGTTCACACTGCCCCAAAACGCGGGGCCCGCATACATCGGCGGTCTTACCGGCAAGCTGAGCGGCACGTCCAACGACGAGGAAAAGGGCACGATAAGCGAATGCAGCGTCACCCTCGCCCTCTCGGGGCTCACCGCAAGCGATCTGCATATCGGCGGCATAGTGGGCGAGAGTGGCTCCTCTACGGCGATATCCAACTGCACCTCGACTCTCACTGTTTCCGATATTAAGACTACCGCGGATGTATCCGGTCTTATGATAGGCGCAGTCGCAGGCAACAGCGTGGCGAACGCGTCCGCGTGCGAAGCGACCCTCACCGTAAACGCAGGAGTTTTGGCAAGCGGCACCGCATATATAGGCGGACTTATCGGGCACAACGAGGGCAGCGTTTCCAAGAGCCATGCGACTTGCACCGCAACCTCTTTGTCCCTCGGCTCCACCGCCAGAATGCAACTGCTTGCGGTCGGCGGATTTGTCGGACGCAACGAGGGCGACATCATCAACAGCTATTCGGACGCGAAAATCGCCTTGACCCTCGTCAAGGATCAGACCGCGCATGTCGGAGGATTTGTCGGTCTCAACAGCACCTCGCGCATAGACAGTCAATCCGACAAGGAAAAGGGACTCGGCGCCATCAATCGTTGCTATTCGACGGGCTCCGTCACCGTCAGCGCAGACGCGGCGGTCAAATCCGCGGAGCTGTACGTAGGCGGTATGATAGGACTAAGCAAGCACAGCAAGTTTGCAAACAACTTTACCCTCGCAAACGTCACCGTGACCTACAATACGGACAAAACAGACCTTATCCACGCGGGATTTTTGTTCGGCGCGCTCGACAAGGACGCTTCTATCACCTCGGGCTACTATGCGAACGACGGTACAGTCATCGTCAACGGCAAGACTTACAAAGGCTCGGAATTCGCTCCCAAAGAAGAGGGAGACAGCGCCGACGAGCAGACGACCGAAACCGCGATCTGCAGCCTCGGCACTCCCCGCGATAAAGCCGACTTCGTAAATAAAGACATAGTATTCGGCACAAACACCGACGGCATCAAGGACAACCTCGGCTGGGCGGGAGGCAATGAAGAGGACGCCTCCAAAAACATCTGGGAGCTCAAAGAAGGCGCCACCGCCCCTACCCTCATCGGCATCGGCTTCCCGCAGGAGTCACAAAAAGGTTAATATATGTGGGGCGCTGCCCCACGCCCCTATGTGGGCTACTCGCCCACCCCTCGGCAAGGGACTTCGTCGCCCCACGCAGGGCTGCGAGCCCTGCACGCCCCATGTGGGGCGCTGCCCCACGCCTCGGCAAGGGGTTTCACCCCCTGCACCCCAAGCTAAAAACGCGAGCTAGGCAAATTCTTGCCGTCGCTCGCGTTTTTGATTTGTGTGTATGGTACTATTTCCTGCATGAAAGCGTAATAATGACGTTAGCATTGTCCGAGTGGTTAACGTCACCTTAGTCTGAGCGTAATCGGGGTCCCCATAGAAATGAGCGAAGCGACTTTTATGGGGTATAACAGGGGGATTTCTCGACTACGCTCGAAATGACACGTAAAATAAAAACCATCGGTCAATACTAACGTAAAAACGAGTGCTCACGCAGGAGTTTCGACCATTGCAAACAAACCAAAACGCGCGAACTAGCAACGAAAAGTTGCGACGTTCGCGCGTTTTTAGCTTGGGGTGCAGGGGGTGAAACCTCTTGCCGAGGGGGCGGGACGAGTAGTCCCGCTTATTTTATTCTTTAAAGATGTTTTCGATCTCTTTGAATATAATTTGGTAGTCGGGTGAAAAGCACTCGTAGGCGACGCGGAGTTTAGGCTCCGTGCCGCTTGCGCGCAGGATAAAGCGCCCCTTTTCGCCGTAGAGGGCTTTTGCAAGCGCAAGTTTTTTTTGCATAGCGTCGCTTTTCAGCTCTTCGGCGGGGCGCTCGCTCGGCAGATCGAATTGCAACATGGGGTACGGAAAAAAGGCGGGCAGCGCGCCAATCGTCCGCTTTGTCTCGAGCAGGGAGAGCGCGGTGACCAGGCCGTCGCCCGTAGTAGCCCTGTCGAGCATGAGGATATGTCCGCTCTTTTCGCCGCCGAGCGGGCAGTCGTTTTCGAGCAGCGCGTCCCGCACGTACTTGTCCCCGACGGGCGTACGCATGAGCGCGATATTTTGAGAGGAGAGCTCGCGCTGCAGTCTGCTGTTCGTAAGCTCAGTGCCTACGACAATTTTTTTGCGGAGCTTGCCTTTGATGCGATACAGAGTGGACAACGCGAGCAAAATGGCGTCGCCGTCGTATTCCCTGCCCTCCACGGCGGCGATAACGCGGTCGCCGTCTCCGTCAAAGGCGAAACCTATGGAGCCGTCGGGCGTGGCGGCAAGAAGGGAGTCTATGTGCGTAGAGCCACACCCTACGTTGACTTTTGCTCCGTCGCGGACGTCGTTTATCGCAGTTATCTTTGCGCCCAAAGTTTCAAAAGCGCGCCTCGCTATGCCCGACATACAGCCGTACGCGGGGTCGAGCGTGACGTTTTCGCCGTCAAAGCGCGGAAACATAGAGGTCACGTGCGCAAGATACTCCTCTTCCGCGTTGCGCAGTATGCGCACCCTGTGCGGAGGCAAGGGCTTGAGGTTCCCGCAGGCGTCCGCGGCAAGCGCCTCTAGGGCGTCCTCGCGTATCGGCATATTTTTTGCAAGCGCGGCGAGGGCGCAGTCTAACGCCTCTTCCTCGCGCAGGGACAGCTTTCCTCCTCTGCGCGAAAAAACTTTGAGCCCGTTGAATTCCGGCGGATTGTGGGACGCCGTTATCATCACGGCAAAGCGCGCGTCGTACGCCCCCGCGATATACGCAAGCGCGGGAGTCGGAAGCACGCCCGCAAGATATATCGCCGCGTCCCCGTCAAGCAGCCCCGCTACGAGCCCCCGCTCCACCGTAGGCGAGCTTGCCCGCACGTCTCGCGCGACTATGACCTTGCCGCACGTCACGCCGAGAGCTTTCCCCAAAAGATATGGGATATTGCTCGAAATGAGCGCGTCCGCCCTGTCCCTTATACCGTCCGTCCCAAAATAGCGCATACAAAGCATTATATGCCGCGAAAACTCACGACGTTTGCCACTTTTTTGCGAATATGCGTGAAAAAGCATTTTAAAAACCAAAAATTATCGCGTCGGCAGGCTTCGTGTATGAGTGCGCTCTGACAGAAGTTGCTAGAGTTCAAGCACGTCGGGCGTTATTGTCTCAGACATTGGAGTGAAAGACCCAACCTCTCCCTTCGTTACGTGCAGCGATGAGTTGGGTATTAGTACGAACATAACGTTCCGCCACACTGCACTCAGTACTCCCCTCCCTCTCCGTACTCACTAACGGTTTGTGCTCTGCGCACAAACACAGCCCCCGCGTTTCGCCGCGGCAGGGCGGGAAGGGGCTGCGCTCGCTCACTACGATACGTCGTGCAGACAAGTCTGCAATTTTGCCACTTGTTCGGGCGGAAATAAATGAGAGCCCCGCCCTCACTGCGTACTTAGCGTGAAACCGCTCGCTCCGCGACGTCGCTCTGACAAGGCTGACGTCCGTGTATAGGGGCACTCGGACAAAGGTTGCGTTAATTGCTCGGACTAGGGGATGCTTCGACAGGCTCAGCATGACAGATTATATAAAATTGTCATTCCGAGCGACATGGGGTCCCCACAAAATTACGAAGTGATTTTGTGGGGTATAGGGAGGAATCCCCTGGTTTTAGCAAAAAAACTCAGACTATACTTCCGTCAATATCAAAGCTCTCACGCAGGAGTTTCGACCATTGCAGACAAATCAAAAAACGCGCGAACTAGCAACGAAAAGTTGCGACATTCGCGCGTTTTTAGCTTGGGATCGCAAAGGGCAAAGCGCCCTTTGCCGGGGAGTGGGGCAGCGCCCCACATGGGACAACGAAACCCCTTGCCGAGGCGTGGGCGCATAGCCCACATAGGGGCGTGTGGGGCGGCGCTCCGCATAGGCTCATTTCATTCGCCGTGCAAGGAGAGGATGTCCTGCATGCCGTACAGTCCCGCGGGTTTGTCGAGGATAAAGCGAAGGGCATTAAGAGCGCCGCGGGCGAAAAGCTCCCTGCCGAACGCCTCATGCTTGAGCGAGATGAGTTGAAATCCCGTGTCGAAGATGACCTCGTGAGTCCCTGCCCTCTCTCCGAGCCTGAGCGAGCTTATGCCTACGTCGCCTACCTGCCTGCAAGAGCGCGCTCCGCCCAAGATACGTCCGAACCCGCGCGAGGAAATTACGGTGTTTGCAAGCATGAGCGCGGTGCCGCTTGGCGCGTCCGCCTTCAAAGCGTGATGAGTCTCGACGATCTCCACGTCCGCATACGGAAACGCCCTCGCGACTTTTCCCACGAGCGAGGAAAACAGCGAAACGCCGAAAGACATGTTGCTGCAAAAGAATATGGGGATTTGTTTTGCGGCTTCATAAATGAACTGTTTTTCGCGCTCGGTCTGTCCCGTAGTGGCGATGACGAGAGGCAGCCCCCGCCTTAGCGCAAACTCCACAAGTTTTTGTGTGCCGCGCGCGGAAGAAAAATCCAAGATCGCGTCCGCGTCCTCGCTCGCCTCAAAAATGTCGCGGTGAAAGGGGCATTGTGTCTTTGCCTCGAGCATATCCACCGCCGCCGCAAGCGTCTCGCCGTTTTCCTCGAGCGTTTTCGCCATCTGCGAGCCCATTCTCCCCGCCGCGCCCACAAGAATTACCCTCATAGTTTGCCTCGCATACAAAATATGCCTCGCACAGGTCAAACGTGACGACAAATTTCGTCAATATTTTCGCATAAATGTTTGTACAAATTTTTATTTTAGCTTGTTATCTGTTGCATTTATCAACGCATTATATTATTATATAAGGGAAATCTAAAGAAATCTTTAGAATTCGGCTCAAAAATAAATTTTTCTTTAGATTTGAGCGGCACACGCAACGCCGTCCTGCGGGAAAGCGCTTGCCCCCGCCCTGCGGCGGCAAAAGACTTGTTCAATGCACGGATCGCGCCGCCGCGATATGATAAAACGCCAAACGGCAAGCGGGAGCCTGCATAATGCGAAGGCGAAAAATCAATAATGAAGTTATTCAAGGCATATATAGGGGGGACAATATGAAAACAAAAAAACTTTTCAACTTTTTGCGTGTGGTCGCGATCGCGGCGCTTGTGTGCACTCTCGCCGTCATCGCCGTGATGATGATATATTCCGCGACGCCCGGGGAAAAGAGCGCGCAACAATCAAATCAAGTTGCCGAGGACATCAAGGACGTATTTAACGTAGAGGAAGAAAAAGTAGAGAGCGCGCGCGTTCAGCTTAGCGAAGTCAAGGGCTTTGTGGGCGAGACATACACGCTCGCCACAAAGTACTTCCCTGCGGAAACGACGGACAAAGAAGTCGTTTACACTTCCGCGGATCCGACTATTGCCGAAGTGACCGAAGGAAATCGGTTGACCTTCAAGAAGGCGGGGATCGTAAAAGTGACCGTCACTAAGAAGAGCGACTCAAGCGTCAAGCATACCGCCTCGATGACATGCTACGGCACGCATCCCGACAAGATCACGTCCATTTCTCCTTGGGAGCAAAATTTTCTTGCGGGAAAGACTCAAAATTTTTATCTTAAAGATCAAGACGGCAACAAGCTGTTGCTTACGATGTTCAAACCGGCCTCCTATGACGAAGACATGCTCTATTTTACGCCGATGAACATTTTGCCTTTTAAAGAGGGGAAAACGACCGTGACGCTCTCCATTCCGGCCGGTCTCGGAAAAAAGGATTACACGGCGAAAACACTCGACCCCGTTACCGTCAATATCTCCAAAAACCCAAACTATGTCCAGCCAACGGACGTTGTGCTTGTGAACGACGGCGTTTACGACCTTAAGTTGGGCGAGGAGCTGCCCCTGCTCTCCCTCTTGGAGAAAGTCTTGCCCCAAGGCGCAAGCAAGGCAAATTTTTCCTATTCTCTCGTCACTAATCCCGGCGGCGTCGTCAAAGTGCTTACAAACAACACGATATCAGCGCAGAAAGTGGGATCCATACAGGTCAAGATCTACACAAAATACAACCCTTCTCTCGTGGAATATGCGACTATCAACGTTTTCGATCCGCCGCCGACAAAGCTGTCCGTCACGGGACCCAAAAACGCGAGAGCGCAATATGACAAGACCTATACGCTCAAGGCTTACAACCCCTCCAGCGGCAACACCGTGAAAGACGTCACCTGGAGCGTCGTCAAGGGTACGGGCACGATAGACCCCAAAACAGGCAAACTGAGCGATCTCAAGTTTGGCAAAAACATCACGGTACGTGCCACTTACAACAACGACGAAAACGTATTCGTAGACTACAATATCAAAGTCGTAATGTATGAAAATTTCGCCTCGTCCATGCGCAAACTCGTAGGGCACTTTCTGCTGTTTGCGCTGATAGGATTCGGGCTTGTGTATACATTTGTGTTTATGATAAAGCCGCGCGTGCTTGCCGTCCCCCTCTCCATAGCGTCGGGCTTCGGGCTCGCGGTAGTGTCCGAGGCGCTGCAGCTCCCCGCTGTCACAACGGGAAGATACGCCACTTGGTCGGACGTATTCATAGACTTTTTCGGCTCCGTTATGGGCATAGTTTTTGCGTTTTTATTGCTCGGCATAATTTTGCTCGCATTCAAGCTGTCCAAGTCGCGCAAGGAGTTTAACAGAGCGTTCAAAGCCGTGTCGATAACCACGGTTTTCCGCCCCACGTCAAGCGCCAAAGTGCAAAAAATGCTGTCCTCGCCGCAAAGTGAGGACGGCGCTCCCGCCGAGGCGTATGGCTCCGCGCCAAGCGAGGATATACACGCCCAAAATGACGACGATAAAAACCGTGATGTAGAGGGGACGCTTGCCGCCGCCGACAAAGAAGGCGATACAAAATGAAAACCAAAAAATATTTCAACATATTCAGATGGCTCGCTATCGCGGCGCTCATCTGCACGGTTATAATAATTGTAGTCATGCTTGCGGAGTCCGCTATGCCGGGAGACAAGAGCCTTGAACATTCCGAAAAGTGGACGGACGGATTTCAGGAGTACGCGGGGGATCGCTTCGATCAGACCTTTGTGGGGACCGAGCCCGTAAGAGAGGTGCACGTGACCGCACTGCACGGATATACAGGCACGAGAACAAAAGCGAAATTTTCCTGTACGCCCTCGGACGCACGTCCCACGGAGTTTGTATATAGCGTTGGCAATGCGTCCGTTGCGGAAGTTGACGAAAATGGCTATGTCACTTTCAAAAAGGCGGGACAAACCAAGCTTACCGTGACGGTCAAGGACGATCCCGACGTTTCCGCTTCCGAGTATATCTACAATTTCGGCACCCATCCCGACAATATCACCTATGCCGAGCCCTTATTCACTACCGTCAAGGAGGGGCAGATACGCACAGGTTTTTATCTCAAGGATCAAGACGGCAACTTGGTCAATTCGTCGGCGTTCGACATCAAGAAGGACAACGACTGCGCGCGCCTCGACGGAGTTTATCTCTCGGGCATGAAAGCGGGCAAATGCTCCGTCACATTCTCGCCAAAAAAACATTCCGATATTAGTTTCACATACGATTTCGAAGTCATCCCCGACCCCGCTCTCGTGCGCGCTACGGGGGTAAAGCTCAAAACGAACGAGCTCACTGTCAACAAATTGCAAAAATTCGACGTGTCGAAATATGTAGAAAAAGTATATCCCGAAAATGCAAACAAATATTGCTTTGTCGGCTCCGTGCACAACCCGCAAGGGCTACAGGTGCTGACGTCCGAAAACGGACAGATCAAAACCGCCGCGAGAGAAGGCACCGCAACAGTGACCGTCTATGACAACCTAACATATCAAGCCAAAGCCGAACTCATCGTGCATGTCGTCGTCCCCACTCCCCAAAAATTGAGCGTAACGGGCAAAAGACAGGCACAACTCAACTACAACTATCAATATAAAGCCGAGGGCGACTATTGCGAAATAGAGAACGTCGCGTGGAGCGTCGTGGACGGCAACGCCGAGATAAGCGAGACGGGCAAACTCACAAATGCCCACCTCGGCAAAGTCACTATACGCGCGACACTCAAAAGCGATCCGTCCGTCTATACCGACTTCACCGTGGACGTCAAACTGTATACAAGTTTTTCGGCATTCATACGCAAGACCCTCGGGCACTTCGCGCTGTTCGCCATCATAGGATTCGGGCTTGCCGCGACTTTCATGTTTTTGATAAAGCCGCGCCTGGCGTCCGTCCCCGTCGCGATAGTATCAAGCTTCGCATTTTCCCTGCTTTCCGAAACGCTGCAATTGCCCATATTCACCACGGGGCGAATGTTCGCGTGGTCGGACGTGTTTGTGGATTTCTTCGGCGCGGTAATCGGTATGGCGGCGGCGTACCTCGTGACCGCAATAATTCTGCTATGCTTCCGCCTTAGCAAACGTCGCACGGAGCTTATGACCGCATTCAACAGCGTCAAAGCCAAAACCGTATTCAAAAAAGCGCCGCTCTTTGGCGGGGATATTCAGGGATCCTAAATTTAGCATTTTGCGATTCGTCAAACCGTTTTTAGTTTCGCAAAAGCAGGCAGACATTTGATTTGAGAGGGTGTAAGATAAGGATCGGGGGTGGCGAACTTCCTCTATAGCCCCTAAAAAGCGGGAGACCCGACTTTTGGGAAGATTTGACGGGAAATATAGGACTGACGAGTTTGGCGCTCAAATTATCAAGGAGCGACCGCAAAAAAATCAAGCTACTGCAAGAGAGTATCTATTAAAACAGAATCCACTCTTGAAATCGCGCGCGAATTGGGATAAAATAGCTACATATTGAATTTGCTTTACGGCTGATGCCGTATATGATGTAAAAATTCTAAGGGGGAATCAACATGGAAAGATCCGCAAATGCCGCCGTCGGCGGCAAGAAAAAAATGAAGAGATCGACAAAAATCTGGATAAGCATTTTGTCGATCGTACTGGTGATCGCGGTGGTCGCCGTGGCAGTCGTCTTCGGCTGGATCAACGACGGCCGCTTTGCCACCTACACCAAATCGCACATCGACAAGGCGGTCAAGGCGTATGCCGAAAGACAGGCGTCGAACGATCCCGTGAGATTTGTAGCGCACAGAGGCTTGTCTGCCGAGGCGTATCAGAACACCGCCGATGCGTTCAGACTGGCAGCTGCATACGACGGCGTATGGGCGGTCGAAACCGACGTTTGGGTGACAAGCGACGGCGACTTCGTCTGCATGCATGACGGCGACGCATTGAAGGACATAAAGGACGTTTCAAAGGTCCCGATGGCTACAGCGACAAGCACTCCGCTCGAGGACGCACCCAACGGCGAATTGGCGCCTTCGCTGGACGAATTTCTCAGTATCGTCATCGGCGGAGGCAAAGTCGCGCTCGTCGAGCTCAAAGACAAAAATATGACGGAGACCGCGATGGATCAACTGCTCGACAGAATTTCCGAGAGCACAAACGGCGATTTCTCGCAGGTCAGGATCATCTCCTTCCATTTCCGCCTCCTCGAGTATTTGCGCTCGAAGAACGATACGGTCGGCCTTTGGTATCTCTACAACGTCGGTCCGACGAAGGATGTGCCCGGTTCCAACCGCAAAGAAAAACTGAACACGCTGATCAGTCTCAAGATGGACGTCGGCATCAACGGCATGTTCATCACGAAGTCTGACGTCGAAGCTATGCACAAAGCGGGCAGAGAGGTCAACGTCTGGACGATCAACAAGCCGCGCAACGCCGTCCTTCACGCCTATGAATTTGAAGCGGACATCATCACATCCGACTTCCGCATGCAGGACGAGATCAAAAAAGAATACGGTCTGAACTAACAAGATCAACGCTTTAAACGCCGTAAAAAAGCTAAACAAAAAAATAAAAACGCGCGGGACTTACCGTAGTACCCATATCGTCGTGCTTAAACTTTAGTGTGTTATCTAACGCTTGTTTTTTCACTTCCGATATGCTATAATGATTGTACGATAAACAATAACAACGGAGGAATAAGTTTTATGGTATATATAATTCAAATGGCTATTACGATGCCGATCGGTATTCTCTTTATTGTTTTTGGGTTATTGCTTGCAATCAAACAAAAAATAAATCTTATTCACGATTATCATCATAAAAACGTAAAAGAGCAAGACATCAAGGCATATACCAAACTTTGGGGCATAGCGTTGATTATTTTGGGTATCTGTATTTGTTTGGTAGGCATAATAAATTTAATTTCCCACACGGAGTTTGGTTGGATAGCGTTTGGGGTTGGTATGCTGACTTGTATATTAATCGGGAACAAGGCTCAAAAGAAATATAATGGCTCGTGGTTTAGTTAAATTTATTGCTTTAAATTTCGCGTAGTTAAAGGCTCTCGAACGAAATGTCCGAGAGCCTTTTGTAGTCGCTTGAACGTGCAACTCTTGAAAATTTAGTTTAGCTATTCCCTATGGGAAGTGCGCTTTTTCCGTGCGTTTGTTTTTCTCGACTTTGTTTGCACTGTATGCCGCTTTTACGTCAAACTTTTTATGCAGGAGGAGGCGGCGACGGCGCCGTCGGCGCATGCGGTGACAATCTGACGAAGAGACTTGCTCCTTACGTCGCCCGCGGCATACACGCCGTCTATATTCGTGCGCATTTCCTCGTCCGTTTTGATATAGCCGTAACTGTCCTTCTCGAGCTTTTCAAGCCCGACGGTATTTGGGACCTGCCCTATCGCAACAAACACACAATCGACCAAAAGCGCACTTAATGCGTTCGTTTTGACATTTTTAACTTCGATTTGCGTCAATTTCTCCTCTCCGACGAGCTTTGTGACCACGCTGTTCCAAACGGGAGTTATTCCGCTTCCCTTAAGCCTCTGGGCGTACACGGCGTCCGCCCTCAGCGCGTCGCGACGGTGTATCAGATACACTTTCGCCGCAAGCTTTTCAAGATAGAACGCGTCCTCGAGCGCGGTATTTCCGCCGCCCACTACCGCGACCGTCTTGCCTTTGAACAGCGCGCCGTCGCAGGTCGCGCAATAGGATATCCCCCTGCCCGCAAGCCTGTCCTCGCCTTCCAAGCCGAGCTTGCGCGGGGACGCTCCTACGGTGAGTATCACGCGCTTTGCAAAAAGCGCCTCGCCGCTTGCAAGCCCTATGCGCTTGCTCTCTCCCTCGAGGTCGAACTCCGTCGCCCTGTCGAATACGAGCTCCGCGCCCGCCTCCTTGCACTGCTCGAGCATGGCGTAGCAAAGCGAAAAGCCGTCCGTGCTTTTCACGCCGGGATAGTTTTCCACGTTAGCCGCGGTGGAGGCAAGCCCGCCTGTCGCGCCGCCCTCTACGACGGCTGCTTTCAACCCGCCTCTGCAAGCGTATATCCCCGCCGTCAGCCCCGCAGGTCCCGCTCCGACAATGATCACATCGTAAATGTGTGCAGACAACATATATCCTCTTCCTTTTTGTTTACATATACGGGGCAAAAACAAGCCCGCTGTTCGCGCACGTCTGCCCGCCGCGGCATATCATCTTTTGAAGAGATGATAGTCTCTTTTCAAAAACGAAAGTATGGTGTTGATATCGTCGTTCCAAGAAAACGCGTCCTCTTCATGCGTCTTGAACCACGACGTGTATTTGTAATACCAATTACTGCCTTCCTCAAAATGACATTCTCTCAGCATATTGCAATCGCTAAAAGCCGAACCTCCGATTTCAGTCAGACTATCCGGGAAGTATATAGATTCTATGGACGAACAATTTTTGAAACAGCTTGCGCCGATATATGTAAGCTTCTGAGACAAGTTGACGCTCACAAGATTCAAACAATTTTCAAACGCGCTGTCGCCGAGTCTTTCGACCATATCCGGCAAACTTATTTCCGTGATCGAAATACAGCCTTTGAACGCCCCCTTTCCGATGTCTGTCAGACTGCTTGACAATTTGACTGTCGCCAATTTGAAACACCCTTCAAACGCCCCCACTCTGATTTCGTAAATCGACTCGGGCAATTGTATATCCACAAGAGAAAGGCAATTTTTGAACATCTCTTCACCGACATATGTCATCTTGGTCGAAAACCGTACTGTCGCAAGAGAAGAACAGCCTTCAAAAATTTGTGCCTCAAACTCTCGCACGCTGTCGGTCATATAGACGTCCTCAAGCCCGACGCAATCCTTGAATGCTGCTTGCCCTAGTTTTTGCACCCCTTCGTCAACAATAAGATGTTTCAATTTGTCGCCGCCACTCTTTATCGGAGCATTGAATACTGCCACCACTCTACCGTCGATCTCTCCCGGGATCTCCAGAGTCTCGCTGTCATAATCATGTACAAATACGGACAGCGTCCCATCGTCGAGGATGTCATAGTAGAATGCGTTGCTGTACCCGTCATTGAGATCGACTTGTGCTGTAAACAACCAACCGCCCAACAGACAGAATGCCGCCACGCTTGTCACCACGACCGCGATGCCGAAGTACGATTGGCTGTTGCCTCGCGCTAATAATGCGTCATCAAGACAACCATATATGATGCCCCCTCCAATGACCGTGCCGATGGAGAAATACACCCATATCCAATCGTGCATATTGTTGGTGTACCATCCGACCAAAAAACAGATGAGCGCCCATACGCCTTCTATTCCCACGCTTATGCCTATCATGATAAGTCCGTCCACTCTGTGATTGGCGGCGCAATACGCAAAGTGGAGCAAAATTAGTCCCGCAAGAACTCCGCCCACTGCTACATATGCTGTGAATTCCGGAGAGGGATTGACGATGCGTATGGAGAATGGATAGGATATCATAAACAGAAATGCCGCAAGTTCAAGCACGCCGAATGTGATGTGTATGCCCAATCTCACTGCCGTTTCGTCGTTGACGATCACGGAGCCTATCCCTCTGAACGGTACAGCAAGCGCATGTCCGACCTTACTTGCGCCGTCGGCAATAGCGTATTTAATATCTCCGCTTTTCTTACGCAGAAGTGAAAATATCTTCCCTATCCCTATAAACGGCGCAACAATGATTTTTCCTATACTCTTCATCAGACTTGCCGTCTTCTTTTTGGCGGTTTCGCCACGACTTCTCGAGCGCTCGGCACGGGATTCTTTGCGACGCTGTCTGTTTTCTTGTCTAAGCTGTTGTTCTTCTTGCCTTTGTTTCTTCTTATCTATCTTCTCCTTCTCCTTTTGCTGTTTCATGCGAAGACGCTCTGCCTCGTTTGCCGCCCTCTGCAGTTGTATTTCTTCGTTGAGTTGCTGCACTTTTTCCGTCTTTTGAACGATTTCCGCCTGCTTGGCCTTTTTTGCTTTGACTGCGTCGCTACAGCGCTTGACATGGTCAAGCACAAGCATCATGCCTTGACTGCCGGAGTAATCTATGCCTTCGACCTTGCCGTCATAATGAGGCAGTCTGTCCATACACGCTCCCTTGTAGCATACGACAAGCGAATCCTTTGCCTTTTGCCCTCTCCGGATCATCTCCGAATAGCGCATATACTCGTTTTTCACCCACGGAGTCTCAAGGTAGCTCTCGTTGTAGCAGATGAGCACCATGCTTGTGCATACAGTGAGCGCATAGAGGATGTGCGCCTCATAATCGCTGCCTGTAAATTTGTACAGCTCGTTTTCGGAATAAAATGGTTTGAACCCTTTATCCTTGAGGACGCTATACAATTTGCTTGCGTCATGGCTTTCATCCGTATATGAGCCATCCGGTCTGCTTATCTTGGCGGATATAAACACGTCATAGTCCACGCCATTTTTTTGCAAATCATAAAACGTCTCTTGTATTTGGTCTATCTCTCTGCCGCGGGCGCGCAAGACGGCGCTCTGCTCGTCCCCCGCCAGCTTGACCGCCTGGAGATAATCCGCGTTTTCCGTGAACATCTCGCGCGATATGCGATGGCATATGGGACGCATAACGGGCGGATCGTTTGCCTCGTCCTTGAGATATTGTATCTGCGCCCTGGCAAGCGCCTTGCCAAAATACGCGAGCGCGTTGCCGGAGTCTATCTCCGTCGCCTTTTTATACGCCTCGTACGCCCTGTCAAATTCACAATTGTCAAGCTCGTTGTCCGCAATACTCAGTTGTGCCAAAAGCTCCCTTGTGCAATCGCTGTCCGGCACGGGGATCTTCCGTCTGCAAGCGGGACATTGTATGACTCCGTTTTTTGCCGTTGTCAAGTCCAGCGGAGCCGCGCAATTCTCGCACTCATACCCTTGCAAATATTTGTCTATCATATGTTTCTCCTTGAAACAACTCACTATATGCTTAAATATTAGCTTTAGGCGGGTCTTATTGTCAAGTATTCGGCTTTTGTTTCATGCCATAAATATCGCCCTTGAGCTTAAGAAGTTGACATCTGAAATTATATGCGGCATATGTCGTTTTGCTTTCATTTGAATGATTGGGTGCACTCATATTATATCCGCCTCATACAAATTAAGTCAATCCTAAAATCCGCACTTGAAATGTGCGCGCGGGCGGTATATAATGAATATAATATAACTTCGTAAGGGGAATTATTATGAGCGAAGAGATCAAAAACGAAGAGCTTGTCGAGCTCGACGATCAAGAAGTGTCCGACGCTCCCGAAGAGGGCGAAAAGGGCGGCAAAAAGAAGAAGAAAGAGCGCAAAAAACTCACTCCCGAGCAGAAAAAGAAACGCACTATAAAGGCGCTCATCATCACGGGCGCGATCGTGCTTGTGCTTGCGATATTCGTGTCGGGCGTAGCCATCGGCAACGTGGTGGGCGCAAAGGGACTCATCAAGCAGGCAAAGAGCGTGGAGCCTGTCAAATACGATCACGAGCAGCTCAAACCTCAATTTGACGAGGAGTGGACGTATTTTGTGCTTCCCGACGACAGGACGGAGTTCAAGGTGCTTCAATTCACGGACGTACACATCGGCGCAGGCAGTTTTTCACATCAACAAGACGCCTGGGCTATGAACGCCGTTGAGACTATGATACGCGCGGAGCAACCCGACCTTGTGGTCGTGACGGGCGACATCGCCTACCCCGTGCCTTTCCAGGCGGGCACCTTCAACAACCTCAATGCGACGAAGATATTTGCTAACATGATGGAAAACCTCGGCGTGTATTGGACGTTTGCATACGGCAACCACGACACCGAGGCGTACAGCATGTACTCCCGCAGGGAAATAAGCGAATATTACGAGAACAGCAATTTTAAATATTGCCTGTACGAGCGCGGGTTCGCTGACGAGGACGACGATTTCAACCATATCGACAGAGGATTTGGCAACCACATCATCAACGTCAAAAACAAGGATGGCAAATACATTCAATCCATCGTCATTCTCGACAGCCACTCCTACATCGACGGAGACTATTTCGGCCTCGTGTGGAAATACGACAACATCCATCAATCGCAGGTGGATTGGTACACACAGGAGATGGATAAGCTCAAAGACGCAAACAAGAAAAACGGCTTTGGAGACGAATATGTCAAGAATATGGCGTTCTTCCACATCCCGCTCAGAGAATACAGGCGCGTATGGAAGGCATTCATCGACAATAACGGCGGCGATACAAAGCAAGAGCTGAAGCCCGAACTCCACGTCGTAAGCGTTGACGAATACACAGAGGAATACGACGACGGCGGCACATATACTGGCGAGAAGGCGGACGCCAAATACTATTACGGCGTCAGAGGCGAAAGCCAAAGCAACAAGAACGGCGTCGCCAACTACGGCGTGTTCTGCGGCTATCACGAGGACCGCTTCTTCGAGGAGGGTCTCACCCACGGACTGAAAGGCACCTTCTGCGGACACGACCACTACAACAACTTCTCCATCGAATATAAGGGCATCCGCTTGACATACGGCATGAGTATAGACTATCTCGCCTACGTGAGCGTCAAGGACCATGCCCAGCGCGGCTGCACCGCCATCTTGATAGACAAAGACGGCAACTTTGACTGCGAGGCACGAAACTACTACAGCTACTACAAAGTCGCCCACGAGAAAGACTGAGTACTGCGTAGGACTGCGCGCCCAATGTGGGGCGCTGCCCCACGCCCCGGCAAGGGACTTCGTCCCCTGCACCCCAAGATAAAAACGCGAGCTAGGCAAATTCTTGCCGTCGCTCGCGTTTTTTGATTTGTATGCAAGCGCCAAACTCCTGCGTGAGCGCTTGATATTGACGGAAACATTGTCCTAGAGTTTGTATATTGTGCCCCCACCCGCGAAATTTTCGCGGGTGGGGGCACCTGCTTCGCACTAGGGGACTCCTCGTCTGCGCTTTGCTACGCTCGGAGTGACACCTAATATCCCTGTCATTTCGAGCGAAGTCGAGAAATCCCCAAGTCCTCACCCCGCAAAATCACTACGTTATTTTGTGGGAACCACGTAATACTTTATCTAACGTTACGCTATATAACAGTGACCCCCACAACCCGCCGTCCGCCTTGTCCGAGCGAATAAATGCAACCATCATGTCCGAGCGTTGTTTTTTAGTGGAGCATCTCTTTTTTATTTGGTTTTATCGGGGTCAAGAAACATCACGTTGCGGGTGTGGACGTCGGCGTAGGAAAAGGTTTTTTGCTCGCCCGTGTCCAGCGTGACGGAAAATACGGCGGGATAGATGGCGCCGACTTCGCCGCGGTGCAGCTCGCTCTTGCCCCTGCCCGAGCTTATCTTGATGAGCACGGGGACGCCGACGAGTCCCTTTACGCGTTGTTTGACCCAATCTATCGTTCGACCTATCTCTCTCATGCCCAAAATATTGCCAAACATAGTCGGTTTCAAACCGTAGGAGACAAAATATTGAGGTGTACGTCGACGAATTTCAAACCAAGGTCGGCAAAAATTTGCCAAACGTCGGCATTTTCAAACTGCAAATGTCAAAAATTTGCCATACGCGGGCGCAAATCCCTTGCCTTTAAACGCGCGCGACAATATAATATAGGCAGTTCGGAGGAGTTATGGCGGGACTGCTTATTGCCGTTATATATCTTGCGTTTGTGAGCCTTGGCTTGCCCGATTCCCTACTTGGCGCGGCGTGGCCCGTCATGCACGTGGAAATGGGTGCGCCTGTCTCTTATATGGGCATAATATCCATGGTGATAGCGGGGTGCACCATAATCTCGAGCCTGCTTTCCAACACGCTGATAAACAAGCTCGGCACAAGGTGGGTGACGGTGATAAGCGTATTCATGACCGCCGCCGCGCTGTTTGGATTTTCCTTTGCGACAAAGCTTTGGATGCTGCTTATATTTTCCGTCCCCTACGGCCTCGGCGCGGGCGCGATAGACGCCGCCCTAAACAACTATGTCGCCCTGCACTTCAAGTCGCGGCAGATGGTTTGGCTGCACTGCTTTTGGGGCGTAGGCGCGATAGTAAGCCCGTTCGTGATGAGTTTCGCCCTCACGCACGCGGTCTGGAACGAGGGCTATCGCATAATAGGATATGTGCAACTTGCGATAGGCGTTATTCTGCTACTCACTCTGCCCTTGTGGAAAAAGGCGGGCGGATCCGCCGCCGAGGACAAGCCTAAAAAGCTTCTCCTCGTCGAGGTGTTCAAACTTAAAGGCGCGCCTCTCATAATGCTTGCGTTCTTCGCGTACTGCGCCGCCGAAGCGACGGCTATGTATTGGGCGAGCACGTATTTCGTGGAGGCGAAACATCTTGCGAGCGAGCTTGCCGCAAAATTTGCCTCGCTCTTCTACATAGGTATGACCGCGGGCAGGTTTTTGAGCGGCTTAATATCGGACAAACTCGGCGACAAGCGCATGATACTCACGGGCACCGCGGTGCTGAGCGTAGGGTTGATATTGCTGTTTATCCCCTCAGGCAACTACGCCCTCGCGCTTGCGGGGTTCTTGATATTGGGGCTTGGCTGCGCGCCCATATATCCCTGCATAGTGCACTCCGCGCCCGTCAACTTCGGCACGGAAAACTCGGGCGCCGTCATAGGCGTACAGATGGCGTTTGCGTATGTCGGCAACACGTTTATGCCGCCGCTGTTCGGGCTTATCGCAAGCAGAGCGGGCTTTGAGATAATGCCACTGTATCTTGTCATATTCTTTGCCGCTATGCTTGTCCTCGTGCTGTTGTGCTTTAAGACGGCGGGCAAATATCGCTGCTCCTTTGTGCCCGCACCCGAATATGTGCATGCGGCAAAAACTCACCACATATCAACATTTTCGGCGGAAAATATTGAAACTACTCCCGCCGAGCGAGGTGAAAAATGACGCAGGAGACCGCATTGCAAAAGGAAAAAGCGGAATATGAGCGCATGACAAATTCGCCCGTTTTCTCTCTTGTCCTCCGCCTGTCCATACCCACGACTTTTTCCATGCTCATCACATCGATATACAACATCGCGGACACCTTTTTCGTGTCCTCTCTCGGCAACGCGGCGACGAGCGCGGTGGGCGTAGTCTACTCCATACAGTCCATAATACAGGCGATGGGCTACGGTTTCGGCATGGGGACGCAGAGCCTAATCTCGCGAAAGCTCGGCGAACAGAAAAACGACGAGGCAAACCTCATCGGCACATCGGGATTTGTGGCGTCATTCATTATGGGTTGCGTAATGCTGCTCGGACTCATAAACCTGCCCTCGCTCATGCGCATATTCGGCTCTACGGAGACCGCCCTGCCCCACGCTTGCAGCTACGGTTTTTGGATACTCATCGGCGCGCCGCTCTTCTGCTCCTCATTTGTGCTGAACAACATACTGCGCGCGGAGGGCAAAGCCATGTACTCAATGGTGGGGCTGTGCAGCGGTGGCGTCGTCAACATAGGGCTGGACGCACTGTTCATACTGGGTCTACACATGGACGTGGAAGGCGCGGCTATCGCCACATTGATAAGTCAAGCGCTGTCTTTTTTGATATTGCTGTCCTTCTTTATCTTCAAACGCTCCATAGTGCGCATAAACCCGCTCAAGACGAGCCGCAAGCCGAGCGACTATTTCCACATCTTTCTCGTAGGCTTGCCGACGGTGTTCCGCCAGAGTCTGGGAAGCGTCGCCACCGCGTCGCTGAATATCGCCGTAAGGCCGTACGGGGACGCCGCGATGTCCGCAGTGAGCATAGCAAACAAAATATATATCCTTCTCCGCAGCATGCTCATAGGCGTGGGACAGGGTTTTCAACCTGTAGCAGGTTACAATTACGGCGCAAAAAAGTACGGCCGCGTACGCGAGGCGTTCAACTGCGCCGTCGTCATAGGCACGCTGTACGGAGTCGTCGCCGCCGCAACGCTGTATATGCTGTCGGGGCAGATAATGGGCATTTTCAGAGCGGGAGACGAGGAAGTCATCGCTATAGGCGGGCAGATGCTGCGATTTTTGAGCTTCGCACTGCCCGTGCTCGGCTACTCCACATTCGTAAATCAACTCTATCAATGCCTCGGCTTTGTCGCGCCCGCGACTTTCCTCGCGTCATGCAGGCAGGGCATATTCTTTTTGCCGCTCATCGTCACGCTGCCCGCGTATTTGGGACTCGTCGGCATCGAGATGACGCAGATGATCGCGGACTTGCTCACCTTCGCGATATCCATCCCCTATCACGTCTTCATTTTCAAGTGGGAGCTGCCACTAATGCTTATTCCGAAAACCTCACGGCGTACTTAGCGTGAAACCGCTCGCTCCGCGACATCGCTCAGACACGGCAAACGGCGTGTACAGGGACACTCGGACAGAGGGTTTGTAAAGACAATCCCCTCAGTCTGCATCTCTGACTCAGCCAGCTCCCCTTACTAAGGGGAGCCTTAAGCTCGGACAGGGGGATGCTTCGACAGGCTCAGCATGACATATAAAATAACTTGTCTTTCCGAGCGTAGTCGAGGAATCCCCGGGTTTTATAATAAGACATCGGACACATCTAACGTCACTATCAAACTCTCGCGCAGGAGTTCCGACCATTGCAAACAATCAAAAAGCGCGAACTAGGCGACTGAAAGTGCCGACGTTCGCGTTTTTAGCTTGGGGTGCAGGGGGTGAAACCCCTTGCCGAGGTGTGGGCGCGTAGCCTACATAAATAATACGAGGTGCAGGGCTTCACGCCCTGCACTTGATCAATTTGCCGACTCGAGCAGAGCGAGAGAAAATTTCAGTCGTCTGAGGCTTTCCTCTTTGCCGAGGACTTTTGCCATTTCTATAGCGCCGCCCGGGGTGACGGGTGCGCCCGTAAGCGCGACGCGCATGGAGAACATCACCTGTCCCGCCTTCATGCCCGCCTCTTCCGCCGCCTGGCGTATGCGCTCCTTTATGCCATCGTCCGTCCAGTCGTCGAAGTCCTCAAGTGCACTGATCGCCACTTTAACTGCCTGTTTTGCGACGTTAAAGTCCACTTTCATCTTTTGATGCACATACATGTTGAGGTCGTACGCGCCAAACTCATTCAAGAACGCCAGCTTTTCGCCTATGTCACACAGCACGTCCACCCTCGTCTGCATGAGGGAGGCGAGCTCCTTTTTGTCCCAGGGCGCGTCGCCTATCGCCTTGTCTATAAACGGCTCCGCGACTTTGAAAAACTCTTCGGGAGACATAGCCTTCAAATACTCGCCGTTGAGCCAGCGCATCTTTTGCTCGTCAAAAATGGAGGAGCTCTTTGAGATGCCGTCTGTGTCGAACGCCTCTATCATCTCCTGCATGGTCATTTTCTCGCGGTTGTCCTTGGGACACCAACCGAGCAGCGCGATATAGTTGACTATAGCCTCGGGCAGATAGCCTTTCGAGATGAAGTCCTCAAAATTGGCGTCGCCGAAACGTTTGGAGAGCTTGCGCGTGGCGTCCTTCATGATTGGCGGCAGGTGCATATATTTTGGTCTCTCCCAGCCAAACGCGTCGTATATAAGGTTATATTTGGGCGTGGAGCTCAGATATTCAGTGCCGCGTATGACGTGGGTTATGCCCATGAGGTGGTCGTCCACGACGTTCGCGAAGTTGTAGGTGGGCAGTCCGTCGGATTTTAGAAGTACGCCGTCCTCAATGTCCGCGCTGTCCACGCTTATTTTGCCGAAAACCATATCCTCGTACTCGCTTACAACGCCCTCGGGCACTTTTTGCCTTATCACGTACGGCTCGCCCGCGGCGAGGCGCCTTTCGACCTCTTCCTTGCTCAAATTGCGGCAATGCTTGTCGTAGGTGTGCACGCCGTTTTCGTCCTTGAGGCTCTCGAGCCTTTCCTTGTCGCAGAAACAGTAGTACGCGCCGCCCAGCCTCACAAGCTCCTCCGCGTACTGCTTGTAAAGCCCCATGCGCTCCGTCTGTATGTACGGGCCGTAGCCGCCGTCCTTGTCGGGGCCTTCGTCGTAGACTATCCCCGCCGTGGCGAGCGTACGATACACCATCTCGACCGCGCCGTCAACCTTGCGCTCCTGATCGGTGTCCTCGATGCGCAGAATGAACGTCCCGCCGTTTTTTTTCGCATACAGGTAGGCATAAAGCCCCGTGCGCAGGTTGCCTATGTGCATAAAGCCCGTCGGAGACGGAGCAAACCTTGTTCTCACTTTTTCAGTCATAAAAATCTATGCCGTCCTTGAAAGTTGATTTCGTTTTGAGCATGCGGCTTAGCCTGCCGTCCTCTTCAAAGGAGTAGTACTCCGTGCCGCAAAATATAAAATGGTCCAAAAGTTTGACCTCGACATTGGACAGCGTGTCGAGTATTGTATATGTAAGCTCCACGTCGGAGTGCGAGGGATTGACATTGCCGCCCGGGTGATTGTGCGCGAGCAAAATGCCCGTAGCCTTGTTCTTTATGGCGTAATCCACTATGCTGCGCACCGTCACGGACACCGCGTCGCCCACGCCCGTCGCAAGGCGGTCGCAACAGATGAGGTCCTCGTGTACGTTGAGCGCTGCAATATAAAGTTGCTCCTCTTTTATTCCGAAAAGTTTGTTGCCCATGAACATACGCGCCGCCGCCCTGCCCTTGAGGGAGGTCTTTTGCACGGTGTTCTGATCCAGAAACATTCTGAAAACCCCCGGAAGCACGTTCAAAAACTGCGCCGCGTTCGCCGTCATGCCGGGGATCTCCTCAAGCTGAGCCTCGTCCGCCCCGAACACTCCCGCAAGCGAGCCGAATTTGTCTATGAGCGCATGCGCAAGCGCGTTCGTGTCCCTGCGCGGCACAAAAGAATAAAGCAGATACTCAAGCGCCTCGTGCGGTTGAAGCGACTCTATGCCCTGCTTTGCTATCCTGTCTCTCATCCTTTGACGATGTCCGTCGTGAACGCCCCCGTTTGCCATAGCTCAAGTATAGCCCTCTTTCCGCCATAAATCAAGCGTAGACAATAAATAAGTATGCAGATTTATTAGATACGTCACGCGTAGCCCACATGCGCCTTATCCGGCGCGGGAGCTGTTTAAAAAGATGACGGTGGCTTGAAAGAGAGTATAGGCAAGGCCGGCTTGGAAGTCCGGGTCGGAGAGGGCTGCCTCGTCGAGGGGGTTGCTCAAAAAGCCGCACTCGGCGATGACGGCGGGATAAGGACTGCAAGAAAGCAGATATTTTTCCGCGCTGAGGGCGGCATACTCGCGCCCGCCGAGCTCGGGATTGACGTCACGGTTCAAAAGCTCCTGCACTATCTCGGCGAACTCCCTACCCCGCTCGCTGTGCCTGTCGAAGAACGCCTGCGCCCCGCGGCGAGAGGACGCGGTGTAAAAATTCATATGTATGCTGATGACGGCGTCGGGAGCGCTTTTGTTGATGACGTCTCCACGGTAGAACATATCGCCGCGCTTTTTGTTTCCGCCCGAGTTTTTGTGGGAGTGCATGCCGTCCGCGGTGCGGGTGTAGACGACCCGTATGCCGCCGCCTTCGAGATACTCTCCGAGCAAGCGCGCAACTTTGAGATTGAGCTCGCTCTCCTTGACGGAAGTGCGTACGCCCGTGACTCCCGCGTCCGCGCCGCCGTGCCCTGCGTCCACCACTACGACATACGTCGCCGACGCGGCCTTTATCGCCGCGGCAAGGACGGGCGCGCCGAGGGCGAACAGCGCGATAAGGGCGCCGAGAGCTACAGCGCCCCACTTGAGCAAGAAGTTTTTTCTCGGACAATTTTGCATACCGTTTCCGTTTTGAAAATATTCACCGCGGTATAAAAATGCAGTATTATCCACAAAGTTATCCACAATTTAGGGGCAGAATGTGGATAAGTCGGTGGAAAAGTGCGCTTTTTATTCGCCGTACATTGTATTTTCGTCGCGGGAGCTCTATGCCGTTTTCGGCAAAATATGGCAAAAAGAGCCGCTTATCATGCGTTTTACACGCCGAGAGCCCCTGTTTTTGCTCAAGGGCGGTATATCGCGAGGCGGCGCGGCATACCGTTTTACAAGGAGTGGCTTATGCTTTGGCTTTCGGAGTGCACAGATATCCCCGTCATCGTAAAGGGGGACGGCAAACTTGTCGGATATGTCAAAAATGTATATTTTGACAAAATCGGACGCGTTTTTATATATTTCGACATAGAGACGGGAGAGGGCGCGCATCTCTTCCTGCCCGTGGGAGCGGCGACCCCAAAACAGGCGCTCATCCTCGACGACGCTACCCTCGCCATGTTGCAAGAGGACGTTGACGTCTCAGCGTTATTGCCTTCCCTGCTCGGACTGCCCGCGTATACCCTAAGCGGAATTAAAAAAGGCGAAGTGCTGGACGCCAAGTTTTCGGACACAGGCGAACTTTGCAGGCTCATACTCTCGGAAGGCGACATACCGCCCTCGCAAATAGCCTGTATAGGCGACGTCGTACTTGTCAAAAACGCAAAACCCGCCTCTCGGATCCCGCGCCCCAAAAAGGATTATCCCGTGCAAGTGTTGCAGGACGACTCGGGCAACGCTTCGGCAAGTGAGTCCCAAAACGGCGGCGAGCATACGCCATATCCCCGCAACGCGCAAGCCTCGGATGCGTCGCCTATTGATATTGCCCATCCGCAGGATAAAGTTGTACAGCAAGATATTGCGCCTAAGGACTTGGCTATCCCTCAAAACGGCGCGCATTGGGTCTCGCAGGCAAAAACTGCGGACGCGAGCGGACAGTCTCCCAAAGGACATTTCGGCGCGACGGCATTGCCCGTATACGGCATAGCGCCGCCCGCTCCCGCCATTTCGATAAGCAAGGGAGAACCTATGTTTTCGCAGGGCGCTCTCAACGCCGTGCTGGACGGAGACTCCGCCATGTCGGGGAGCGACGGGCACAACCCTACGCGTATAATTTGCGACTATGAATTTTTGCTCGGACGCACGCTGGGCGCGGATCTCAGGACGTACACGGGGGAGCTGCTTGCGCCGAAGGGCGCTATCATCACGGCGAACGTCGTCGAGCTTGCCCGCGCGCACGGCAAACTTGTGGACCTCACCCTGAACAGCGTCAAACAAAGACAGTGAGCGCACTCTTTGCCGCGCTTCTACAAGATATCCCATAGGCAATGCAAAATGCAAAAAATTATGTCACATTTCGCCCATAAAAAATTTTCTGCAGCGTTTATCGTGGCTGTCGCCCTTCTCGTCGTCGTCTTGGCGGCGGCCCTCGCCGCCTGCAACAAAAAACAGACCTCCGCGCAAAATACCGCGCCCATGTACGACATCAATATGACGTATGACGGCGAGTCTCACACGATTTCCGCAAAGCAAGAAACTCTGTTCTTGCCGCCCGAAAACATGAAGGAAAACTTTGTGCTTTTCAGATTGTACGCAAATGGAATGTGCGAGAATAATGACGCTATTGACATTTTATCTGTCAAAATCAACAGGAGAAGTGCGGATTTTGAGATTTGCGGCGATGATAACACCCTCTTGAAAATTTATTGCTCGCCGTCTCGCGAGCTTATGAGCGTAGCGCTTGACTATGAAGTGCGCCTCCCAAATTCTCCCTCGCGGTTGGGATACGGCAAGGATTGCGCGTCGCTCTGTTTTTTCTATCCCTCGCTCGCCGTGTACGAGGACGGCTGGCGCGCCGATGGGTTTGCAAATGTAGGCGACCCTTTCATCTCGGAGTGCGCGGATTTTTACGTTTCGCTCACCATGGACGCCTCGCTCAAGGCGGCGGCTTCGGGCAAGATCGAAAACGTATCGGTGTTTGAGAAGGACGGCAAGTCATACAAGACGGTTGAGCTGTGCGCCGAGAATATCCGCGACCTCGGGCTTGTCGTGGGCGAATTTTCCGTACTCTCGACGACTGTCCGCCTGCCCTCGAAAAACGTCGCGGCCTCCTATTTCTACCTCTCGGACGCCTCGCCAAACGACACGCTGTCCCGCATATCAAGCTCTATAGAGAAATTCAGCGACGCTTTCGGCGAGTTCCCCTACCCCACGTTTTGCGTCGCGGAGTGCCCCTTGGACGGCGCGGGCGGCATGGAGTACGGCGCGTTTGCCACCCTCTCTCCCGCCTCTCCCGACGTCTACCTCGACGCCGCTACGCACGAGACCGCGCATCAGTGGTGGTATTCCGCCGTCGGCAGCGACCAGCTTCACGACGCCTGGCTGGACGAGGGGCTGAGCGAGTTTTGCACCTACTATTTTTACAAGCTGAACGGCGAATCGTCGCGGTATTTATCTGCTATGGCAAAGATATCGGCTGCCTACGGTGACTTCGCGTCCGTAATGCGCCCCGTCGGCTTTGACGCAACAATGAGCCGCCCGCTTGGCGCCTACGCCTCAAACGGAGAGTACGTCGCCGTCACCTATCAAAAGGGCGCGCTGCTTTTTGACAACATCTATTCCCTTGTCGGCGAAGAGCGATTTCTTGCCGCCATGAGGCACTACTACTCCTCAAACAAGTTTTCCTTCGCCTCGCCCGCCGCCCTCTCCGCCGCCTTCAAAACGCAAGGCTTCGACATCACCCCTATCCTGAACGGCTGGATCAACAACAAAAACAAGTAAGTCTCTCTCCCGCCTCGTCGCAATCACGCCTTCGCACATTGTAATGGTAGCAGCCAAAACGCACGACTGACATTACAATGTCACTTTTGATTATTAAAACTAATATTACAATGTCACATTAAGTCTTGACATTATCACATTATAATGATATAGTTGTGCGAGAGGTGGATATGAATATTTTGACGGTTTATCATGGGTCAGCAGACATAATAGAGACTCCAGAATACGGAAAAGGGAAACCGTACAATGACTATGGTCGCGGTTTTTACTGTACGCAGTCGGAGGATCTTGCCAAAGAATGGGCGGTCGCCGATGGCAGAGACGGCTACGCAAACAAATACAGCCTCGATATGACCGGACTTAAACTCCTTGACCTGTCTGAAAGCAAATATAATGTGCTCAATTGGATGACGCTGCTCATTCAAAATCGCGTATTCACGCTCAAGTCCGACATATCTAAGCTCGGAAAAACTTTTTTAATATCGCACTTTTCCCTGTCTGTGGAGGATTTCGACGTCATCAAAGGATATCGCGCGGACGACTCCTATTTTGCCTACGCGGAAAGTTTTTTGGACAACACCATATCCGTACAACGCCTGTCCGAGGCATTACGTTTGGGCGAACTCGGCGAACAAATAGTGCTGACGTCAAAAAAAGCGTTTGAAAATATAAAGTTCTTGGGCTTTGAATTTGCGGACAGCGCGACATACTATCCTTTAAGGCGGGAGCGAAACGAAAAAGCCCGTTTGCAATTTTTGTCCAACCGTCGCGGCACGCCGTCGCCCGACGACATCTATTTGAGCGATATTATAAGAGGAGCAAACATTGATGATACACGCCTATAATGAGGATATCCTTCCCATCGTGCAGCGCAAACTCGCCTCTATGTTTGAAATTGCCGTAGTTATCAAAAATATTAACATCGACAATTTTGCTCAGGGGTTTGTCTCTTCTCCCGTGTGCCGCGCGTTTGAGAGCGCCGACCCCGTATTTGTCCTGGGCAGATCCGCGACCGAGCTTTTAAGCACAGTCTTGGGCGACGCTCCCTGCAAAGATGAGACGAGCAGCTATGCCTCCCCTCAATATTGGGTCGGACATACGCTTGCATATATGCAATGGTATTTCAAAAAGCCGTATGCAGACCTCATCTCCGCTTTTCCGTGCGGGCAATTGCTCCTCGAATACTTCCCGTATCACGAAATGGATATAAGCAAAAGCGTCGATCTTTTTGCCTCAAAACTTCACCTTGAAAGCACGCTTAAACGTCTGCGCTCCGCGAAAGGCCTCTCTCAAAACGATTTAGCAATAATGAGCGGGGTCTCCATCCGCAGTATACGAGCATACGAGCAAGGCGCCGCGGATATAAGCAAGGCGCAAGCCGACACCCTGTACGCTATATCAAAAGTGCTGGATTGCTCGATAGAGGATCTTATCACTTAACCGTCGCAAAAATAGAGTCGCTTTGTGAGGTCTACGTTTGCGATATGCGTCAAAACCTGCTTATCGGCGGAATTTTCACTATTCAATAAAAACCGCTTGACAAACTGCCCGTTTGGATATTATTATAATCAAGCATTGAATGTGCCTGTTTAGCTCAGTCGGTAGAGCATTCGGCTGTTAACCGAAGTGTCGGGGGTTCGAGTCCCTCAACAGGCGCCATAAAAATATCATCGCTCCTCACGAGCGGTGATTTTTTTATTGTCACCCTAGCCTTGTTTGAGGGACTCGAACGCCGCGTTAAGAAAAGTGTCCGGTGGACACTTTTTAGCGGCCGGCATACGGGGTCTCCGCAAAAAGAAATTTTTGTGGGGGTAATATCGGGGTCCCCAAAATAATTACGTAGTGATTTTTTGGGGTAAATGAGCGAAGGCAACGATAATCAGTACGGGTTATCCCGAAGGGACTCCCCTCGCTGTGCGAGTCGTTACGTTTAAGCCAAGCGGAGCGAGTCCCGAAACAGGCTAACTTGTATTCTTATCATC
>CANRBM010000012.1 GCA_947628855.1 uncultured Clostridia bacterium
GGCGGAGTGATCGAGTGCGTGATCTCGGGCTTGCATATGGGCGAGACGGGCGGCGCGCTCTTTGACGGAATAGAGGGAAAATTGTCATACGCGCTGTTCGGAGTGCCCGCCGTCAAGGGCGTGGAGTTCGGCAGAGGCTTTTCCTTGGCGGATATGACGGGGAGCATCGCTAACGACCCTATTGGGCTTAGCGGCGGAAAACCTGCTCCGCTTACCAACAACAGCGGCGGCATAAACGGAGGGATATCGAATGGGCTGCCCGTCATTTTGCGCGTATCGGTGAGACCTACGCCCTCGATAGGGAGACCTCAACGGTCCGTGGATCTGGACAGTATGCAAGAGCGTACGCTCGAGATAGGGGGCAGACACGACGCGTGCATAGCTCCGCGCGCCGTGCCCGTCATAGAGGCGGTGTGCGCGCTTGCCATATACGGCATGCTGTGACAACGGACGATTTGGAATATCAGATTTGCCATGATCGAGCAACGATAATTAAGGAATAAAACAATAGGCGGATAGATAATGCGCAGACTCTGAGTAAATGCGAAAACCTGCGACGAAATGATAGAAGAAGCGGCAAAATTTGACTTTATTTAATAAAGAAAGATCTGAAGAGTGTTGGGTATGGATATCAACGAAATACGCAAAAAAATAGACGAAGTGGACGACGAGCTTGCGGCGCTGTTTGAAAGACGTATGGAACTCGCGCGGCTCATAGCGGAGGAAAAGCGAAAGGCAGGGTTGCCTCTCGTCAACACTTTGCGCGAGAAGGAGATAATTGACCGCGTTTTGTCGGCATTGCCCGCGGACATCAAGCCGTACGGCGAACAGCTGTTCAAGACGCTGTTTGAGATGAGTAAGGCGTATCAGTCTGCCGTACTCGACGCGTCCTCCCTCGTCAATGACGACACCGGTGCGGCGAAAGACAGCCTGTGCGTAATAGGCAAAAGCTTGCCGCATACGCTCTCTCCCGAGATACATATCGCCTTCGGCGCGAAGGACTACCGCGTGGAGGAGCTCGAGGACGAGAGCGCGCTCGAGGAATTTGTGAGGAGCAGACGCTATGTCGGCTACAATGTAACGATACCGTATAAACAGGCGGTCATGCCCCTCCTTGACGAGGTGAGCGAGACGGCGCGCGATGTCGGAGCGGTCAATACCGTGATAGAGCGGGACGGGCGGCTCTTCGGCTACAACACCGACGTCGAGGGTATGAAATACGCGCTCGACAGGGCGGGGATAGGACTTAGCGGCAAAAACGTGCTCATATTGGGCAGCGGAGGCACCTCTCATACGGCAAGATACCTTTGCGCTAAGGAAGGCGCGCGGCGCGTTGATATCGCGTCGAGGAGCGGCAGCCTCAACTATGACAACTGCTATGACCTTCGCGACGTCGAGGTCATCATAAACACCACCCCCGTCGGCATGATGCCTTCCTCCTATGAGCGCCCCATAGACATTTTCCGCTATCCCATACTTGAGGGCGTTTTTGACGCGATATACAATCCTCTCGCTACGCTCATCGTGCTCGAGGCAAGGGCGCGAGGCATAAAGGCGGCGAACGGGCTTGATATGCTCGTGGAACAGGCGAGGCTCGCCCACAACATCTTTTTTGCGGGAAAGAGTTTCGCGGACGAGACGGAGAGCGAGAGAGTGTGCCGCGAACTTATGCGTCGGCGACAGAACATAGTGCTCGTCGGCATGGCGGGCGCGGGCAAGACTACGATAGGCAGGGAGCTGGCGGAGGCGCTCGGAAAAGAGTTTTACGATACGGACGCGCAAGTCGTGAAGGCGGCGGGCAAGGATATCCCCGCCATATTCGCCGAGGAGGGAGAGGCGAAGTTCAGAAGTCTTGAAAAAGCCACGGTCAGGGAGTGCTGTATGAAACTCGGCGCGGTCATCGCTACGGGCGGCGGAGCGGTTCTCGACGAGGAAAACAGGTTTTATATGCGCTCCAACGGCAAGGTCGTGTTTTTGACGCGGGATATATCCGCTCTTTCGCGCAAGGACAGGCCGCTTTCCACGGACGAGGACAGGGTGGCGGCTTTATATGAAGAAAGGGAGCCGATATACAGACGCGTCGCGGATATCTGCGTCAATAACGGCGCGGAAATAAGTGACGCAGTGAAAAGTATTCTAAAGGAGCTCGAAAAATGAAAAGGTTGCTTGTTATAAACGGCGTAAATCTCAACATGCTCGGCATACGAGAGAAAGAGTTGTACGGGGAGAAGAGCTTTTTAGAGCTTGAAAAGTATATACGCGAGAGCGCAAAAGAGCTCGGCGTAAAGGTCGTGTTGAAACAGTCCAACCACGAAGGGAAGATAGTGGATCTCATTCAAAAAGCGTACGGGAAGTTTGACGGGATAATAATAAACGCGGGCGCGTATACGCACACTTCCATAGCCATTTTGGACGCGCTTAAGGCTGTCGCCATCCCTACTGTTGAGGTGCACATTACAGACCTAAACGCGCGCGAAGAGTTTCGCAAAGTATCGTATATCGGACTGTATGCTGAGTTTTGCATAGCGGGAAAGGGCTTTGAAGGCTACCGCGCGGCAATGGAGTATTTTGTAAATAAAAAGTAAATTTCTTGTAAAACAACACCCAAAAGTATTCTAAATTCAAGTACTTTTTGGAGCACTCTTCCAAAAACCGTATTAAATTAGAATACTTTTGTGACAAGCATAAGCGTAAAATTTAACAAGCAGGACAAAAAATGAATGACACTATCTGCAGTCCAAAAATAGCGTAGCGATTTCGTGGGGTGAGGACTAGGGGATTTCTCCTTTTACCCCACAAAAACACTGCGTATTTTTGCGGGGACCCCGGTTTGCTCGAAATGACAGGTTTTTAAATTGTCATTCCGAGCGTAGCGAAGTCGAGGAATCCCCCTGTTATACCCCATAAAATCGCTACGCAATTTTATGGGGACCACGATTTAATCCCCCACGAAATCACTGCGTAATTTTATGGGGACCCCGATCTAAAACCCCATAAAATCGCTATGCAATTTTATGGGGACCCCGATATAGCTCAGACGAAGGTAACGTTAATCACTCGGACAAAGCGTCCGTCAATATCAAGCTCTCACGCAGGAGTTTTGGACATTGCAAAAAATTAAAAAACGCGAGCGACGGCAAGTATTTGCCTAGCTCGCACCTTTAGCTTGGGATCGCAAAGGGCAAAGCGCCCTTTGCCGAGGTGCAGGGCTCGCAGCCCTGCATTGAGCGACGAAGTTCCTTTGTCGGGGGCGGAGCCCCGCATATTTGACCTACTCCAAAAGGCTGTCGTGGAGTTGGGCGTAGATAGAGGAGGCTTTATCTACCCAGCTTTTATAGATATATTTTGCGTGTTGGGAGCTTGCGACGACAAGTTTGAGCTCCATGAGAGTAGAGTATTCCGTATTTATCCTCAAAATGACGGTGTAGGTGCCGTCCGAGTTTTTGGAGTAGTCCGAAAAATATGACTGTCGCTTTTTAAAACGCATCCTGTTTTCGTTGACATAGTCGGAGATGTTGTCCCTGAGCGAGGAGGGGATGCGGGTATAGAAGAGGCTCAAACAGCCTACGCCGTCCTGCGTTATGTTGAGAAGTTCGCTCTTCGGCACGCGGTAGAGCAGGTTTGTGTCGAGCAGCTCGTAGAGATATTGCTTGCATTCCATATAGGGCAACCACTCGTTTTCCGCCGTGCATATGTCGAGAAGGGTGTCCTCCGTGATGGGGATGGACATCTTGTCAAACACGAACAGGATAACAAGTTTTTGTATCTTGCTGTCCGTCTCAAGCATTGGAGTTTTGGATTGTTTGCCGCTCATATTTCTTTTGCCGTGTTAAAGCCTGCTTAGAGTATAGTTTGAGACCCGTCGAGAGCGCCGCCTTTTATACGTGCAGGCATATACTCGCGCGGACTTCTATCATAACAGCATTTAGTGTGCATAATCAAGCATAAATCCACAAATTTATTTTGTACACAACAACTTGTGGCGTGATCCTCCTCACGGCACAAGAGTTTACCCCACGACATTTACCCCATAAAATCGCTACGCAATTTTATGGGGTGCAGACCCGCCCTCACTGCGTACTTAGCGTGAAACCGCTTGCTCCGCGGGGTCGCTCGGACAAGGCAAACGGCGTGTATAAGAGAGCTCGGACAAGGGGGCATAAAGACGATCCCCTCAGTCCGCTCACAATGGCGGACAGCTCCCCTTATAATCACCCCACAAAAAATACTTTTTGCGGGGACCCCGAAGGGGAGCCTTGTGCTCGGACAAAGCTTAACGTCAATATCACGCTTTCTCGCAGGAGTTTGGCACTTGCATACAAATCAAAAAGCGCGAACTAGTAACGAAAAGTTGCGACGTTCGCGCGTTTTTAGCTTGGGACCAAAAGGGCAAATCGCCCTTTGCCGGGGTGTGGGGCAGCGCCCCACCTAGGGCGTGCAGGGCGAGTAGCCCTGCGTGGGGCGACGAAGTCCTTTGTCGGGGGAGTGGGGCGGAGCCCCGCATGATAATAAAAAACCGTCCGCGGCTTGGGAAGCGGCGGACGGTTTTTGATGATGATATTACTTGAGGTTTGCCTTGAGGGTGTCGAGCTCTTTGCGCAGCTCTTTGGGGAGCTTGTCGCCGAACTTCTTGTAGAATTCCTCGATGCCTTCTGCATCCTCTCTCCACAGCTGTTTGTCCACTGTGAGCAGGTTCGCGATGTCTGCCTGAGTCATATCGAGGCCGTTGATGTTGATGTCCGCGGGATCGGGGACGTAGCCGATGGGAGTCTCGACTGCCTTTGCCGTGCCCTCGCAGCGGCGGATGATCCAATCAAGCACGCGCATATTGTCGCCAAATCCCGGCCACAGGAAGTGACCCTCGTCGTCCGTACGGAACCAGTTGACGTTGAAGATCTTGGGCTGATGAGCTACCTTCTTGCCCATCTCTATCCAGTGCGCGAAGTAGTCCGCCATATGATAGCCGCAGAAGGGGAGCATCGCCATAGGATCGCGGCGCACTACGCCGACTGCGCCGGACGCGGCGGCTGTGGTCTCGGACGCCATGATGGAGCCGACGAAAACGCCGTGGTTCCAATCTCTTGCCTCGTATACGAGCGGAGCAGTCTTTGCGCGGCGGCCGCCGAAGATGATAGCGTCAAGAGGCACGCCCTCGGGATTTTCAAACTGGTCGGAGAGGCAGGGGCAGTTGATGGTTGGCGCGGTGAAACGGGAGTTCGGATGCGCGCCCTTTATGCCTTGAGCCTGTTGCTCCTCGCCCCACGGCTGTCCTTGCCAATCGATTGCCTTTTTCGGGGGATTCTTGTCGAGACCTTCCCACCAAACGGTATTGTTCTCGAGGTTGTGGCATACGTTTGTGAATATGGTGTTCTTCCTTGTGGAAGCGAGCGCGTTGGGATTGGATTTGCTGTTCGTGCCGGGAGCGACGCCGAAGAAACCGTTTTCGGGGTTGATGGCGTACAGTCTGCCGTCCTTGCCTATCCTTATCCACGCAATATCGTCGCCGACGGTGTGGATCTTATAGCCCTTCTTCGCAAACTCTTCGGGAGGAATGAGCATTGCGAGGTTGGTCTTGCCGCATGCGGACGGGAATGCCGCCGCGATATACTTCGTCTCGCCGTTTGGCTTTTCGAGGCCGAGGATGAGCATATGCTCTGCCATCCAGCCCTCATGCCAGCCTTGATAGGAGGCTATGCGCAGAGCGAAGCACTTCTTGCCGAGCAGGACGTTTCCACCGTACGCAGAGTTGACTGACATGATGGTGTTGTCCTCGGGGAATTGGCAGATGTAGCGCTTTTCGGGATCGACATCCGCCTTGGAGTGCAAGCCGCGCACGAAATCGTCGCTTGAGCCGAGCTGGTCGAGGACTTTTTGACCTACGCGGGTCATTATCGCCATGTTCAGAACGACGTAGATGGAGTCCGTAAGCTCGATGCCTATCTTTGAGAAAGGCGATCCTACCGCGCCCATGGAGTAGGGGATGACATACATTGTGCGTCCCTTCATAGCGCCGCGATAGATGTCGCGCAAGATCTTGTACGCCTCGTCCTTTTGGATCCAGTTGTTGGTGGGACCCGCCGTCTCCTGCTTCTCGGTGCAGATGAAGGTGCGACCCTCGACGCGCGCAACGTCGTTGGGAAGAGTGCGGTGCAGATAGCATCCGGGCAGAAGCTTCTCATTGAGCTTGATCATCTCGCCTGTAGCGACTGCCTCGGCGCGCAGAGCCTCGAGTTGCTCCTCACTGCCGTCGATAAGCACAACTTTGTCGGGCTGACACAGCTCAACGCTGTCTTGCACAAAACTTTCGACGCCTTTGCTTTTAAATTTCATTTTTAGATTCCTCCTAAAAAATTACATCATTTTTGAAAGGTTTGGGATAATATACGATGTTTTTGTCATAAAGCCGAGGGAGCGAATATACACAGTATATTTCTATTTCTCAAACCCGAAAAATGATACAATAAAATGTCCCCGTTTGTCAATAGAAATAAAAAATCATCGCAGATAATCGGATATAAAGAAAATTTAATGCGAGGGACAGCAAACAGTGAGGGAGGGCGGATTTATTGTACTTGCAATTTTTTTTGTTATGTTGTATAATATCTTGAAAAGCGGAGGTCTAGACTATGAAGGTCGGAATCGGATGCGATCACGGCGGTTATGTGCTCAAGGCGCGCGTCAAAAAGACGCTTGAAGAGTTGGGCGCGGAAGTCGTGGATTTTGGGACAAACAGCGCGGACGTTTCGGTGGATTATCCCGAATACGGGCTCAAGGTGGGCAAGGCTGTCGCGTCGGGCGAGTGCGATCTCGGGGTCGTGATGTGTGGCACGGGCATAGGCATCTCCATTGCGGCGAACAAGGTGAAGGGCGTACGCGCCGCCGTCGTGACGAACATCTATATGGCGAAACTCACCAAAAATCACAATAACGCAAACGTGATCGCGCTCGGCGGCAGGGTGATAAGCGAGGACGAGGCGGAGGATATTGTGAGGACATGGTATACCGCCGAGTACGAGGGCGGCAGACATCAGAGACGCCTTGACATAATATCTAAGATAGAGGACGAGAATTTCAAATGAAAGAGAGTATCATAGATGATGTAATGAAGGACGTTCGCTCATCCGAAGAGAATGCGGATATCGTCATCGAGCAAGCCAAACAGCAGGCGAAGGAAAGCGTTCTTGCCGCGGAGGCTGAGGCGGACAAGATGAGGGCGGAAAACAAGCAACGCCTCAAAGATATGAGACGCCAGGCGCAACTTGACGCGGCGGGGCGCGCCGCGGAAAGGCGGGACGCTCTCATGAAGAAGGGGGAAAACGCCGCTAAGGAACTTATGGACAACAAGAACTCCGCGGTCGAGGAGGCGGCGGACTTCGTCGTGGAAAAGCTCCTGTCGCAATATCAATATAAAAATTAGATTGATTATATATTAGAACAGTAATTTATGATCGTTGAAATGAAAAAGCTGGTGCTCATCGGGCACAGCGAGTACAAGGATAAACTTCTCAAGGCGATACACCGCTTGAGATGTGTGGAGACCTGCAGGACGAGGGACGTCGAGGACACCGTCCGTACGGGTCCGTCCGCGAACGTGGATAGGTTCAGAGTGGATCTGTCCCGCATAGATTTTGCATTTTCCTTTTTAAAAGATCAAAAAAAGAAGGCGGAAGTCATCGCCAAGCGCACCGAGAAGGCGGAACAGCCCTTTATCAACACGCCCATCAAGGCTCCGTCCGTAAAGCAGATAGTCAGAATGTCCTTTGACGACTTCGACGCTATAGCGGACAAGCGGGACGAGCTTATGGCGAACGTCGCAGACCTCGAGGATATCTCGAGCCGTCAGCGCGAGATAGAGCAGGAGAAGGCACAGGCGGCGCAAGAGGCGGAGGAGCACGCCGTATACAAATTTTTGAAGAGCGCGTACGACGAATATAAGGACAGCTCGCGCACATTAATCAAGATCGGATGCGTGCCTTCGCAACGCGCGGGAGAGCTTGCCGCATATGCCGAGGCGCAGCCGCTCATGGACATACAGCTGCCCGACATAGGCAAAGTGCAGGCGTTCGCGCTCATCGCTGACAACAGCATACGCGACGAAGTTGAGAAAAAGTTGCAGGAGCTTGACTATTCGCCCCTTCAATTTTCGGGGGACAGGTCGCCGCTTCAACGCATAGAGGAGTTAAAAAGCGAGCTTGCGGAGTTGGAACTCGAATATGAGGAGCTCATCACGCGCGCTCTCGTCAAGGAAATGTTCATAGCGGACTTCAAGACGCTGTACGACTACTATCAAGTGATGATAGAGCGCGACAAGGCGCTGGGCGGTTTTGCAAATTCGGGCACATGTTTCGTCATGGAGGCGTGGCTCCCCGCAAAGGACGAGGAGAGGGTAAAGGCGGCCATAGACGGCGTTTCGGACGCATTCGCGTATGAATTTTGTATGCCCGAAGAGGGCGAAGTCGTGCCTACATACGTCAAGAATAATCCCGTTGTCACGCCGTATCAGGACATCACAAACATGTACAGCGCGCCGAAGTACGGCTCCGACCTCGATCCAAACCCCGTCATGTCCTTCTTCTACTTCCTGCTTTTCGGCATGATGCTTGCGGACGCGGCGTACGGGCTCATACTCGCCATCGGCGGGCTCGTCACGTATTTCATCAAAAAACCCGTCCCGGGCAAGGGCAGGCTGCTGCTCATCATCGGAATGGGCGGCATTTCAACTATAATCTGGGGCGCGATATTCGGCGGCTGGTTTGGGCTTGATATCTCGGGGACTTTCCTCGAAAAGCTCCAACTCGTCAAACCTCTCGAGGGCAACGGACCACTCATCTTGCTTGGGATATCCTTCGCGCTCGGCTTTGTACACATCGTCGTCGGCATGCTTATGAACGCGATAAACCTCATCCGCAAAAAACGTCCCCTGGACGCGTTTGCAGAGGTAGGCACGTGGTATCTCATCTTTACGGGCATCATCTTGCTTGCGGTAGGCTTGCTTTTCCTCAAAAACATTCCTGCGATAAAGTACGTCGGCATAGCGTTTGCGGCGCTGGGCGCGATATTGATACCCGTATGCAATATGCGCGGCAAGCAGGGCGCGAAAAAAGTCATGGGCTTTTTCGGCGGCTTTGGCAAGTTGTACGACGGCGTGAATATTTTGTCCGATATTTTGAGCTACGCAAGGCTGTTCGGCCTCGGGCTCAGTGGCAGCGTGGTCGCGCTTGTCGTCAATCAAATCTGTCAAGTCGTGCTGGGCTTCTTCCCGCAAGGCTCCGCGCTCATCGCGATAGGCTATATCATTTGCGTGCCCATATTCCTCGTGGGACACATCTTCAATATCGCCATATCCACCCTCGGCGCGTACGTGCACAATTGCAGGTTGCAGTACATCGAGTTTTACGGCAAATTCTATGAGGGCGGCGGACACGTATTCATGCCTTACGGCACGAATATGAAGTATACCTATCTTGAACATTACGACTCTCCCGCCGACGCGGATCTCGCGCTCGGGACAGGGACTGTCGCAAACGAATAAAAATACACTTATCTCGAAATGAGGAGGTAACAACATGAACATCGGCACATTTATTGCCATTCTCGGCGCCGTAGTCGCGGCTGCCATGGCGGGCATCGGCTCAGCGATAGGCGTGGGAGTCGCAGGTAAGGCGGCGGCGGGCGTCACCAGCGAGGATCCCGATAAGTTTTCAAAATGCCTCGTGCTCCAGCTGCTTCCCGGCACACAGGGTATATACGGCTTGCTTGTCGCGTTCCTCGTGTTTGTCAAGATACAGCTTTTCGGAAACGTTATGGCGCTCACTTTGGGCGAGGGACTTTCGCTGTTTGCGGCTTGCCTTCCCATGGCTATCGTCGGTTTCTTGAGCGCGCTGTATCAGTCCAAAGTGGCGGTGAGCGGCATCTCAATGGTCGCAAAGCGTCCCGAGGAGAGCGGTAAGGCCATCATCCTCACGGTCATGGTCGAGACATACGCGGTGCTCGCGCTGCTCGTATCATTGCTCGGCGTCATGATGCCTACGGTCACGGGCGTCCCCGCATAAGCTATGAGCAAGGAAGCTATAATCAAAAAAATAGAGGACGACGCGGCGGCGAAAGCGGCGAAGATTACGTCCGAGGGCGAGGAGAAGGCGAATAGCATCCTCGACGCCGCAAGAAAGGAGTGCGAACAGCAACTCGTGGCGGCGCGCGCGGAGATAGAGCGTACTACGGAAGATACGCTCTCGCGCTCGCGCACCGTGGCGGAGCTCGACGCCAAGAGGCTCCTTCTCGACGCAAAGCTTAATATACTCGATCGCGTGTTTGCGCGCGCCCTCGAAAAGCTTGTCGCCCTTGACAAAGACGCCATGCGCGAGCTGCTTTTCGGCATGCTTACGTACGCGGAAAACGGCGACGAGGTGATACTCAACGAGCGAGGCAGGGCGTTGATAAGCGCAAAGGACCTCAAAGCGTACGCGCAGGAGCGCGGCGTTTCTCTCAAACTGTCTAAAGAAGTAGGCAGTTTCGAGGGCGGCTTGGTGCTAAGGCAGGGCGGCATAGACAAAAACCTCACCTTCGCGTCAGAACTTGCCATACTTCGCGACAGCGAGGAAGCGGAGATAGCAAAGCAGATTTTCGGTTGATATGTCAGAGAAATTCGTATATGAAAACGCGAGGATAAAATCCCTCGAAGTCAAGTTGCTCACAAGGCAGTCGATACAGCGCCTCATCGATTGCGCCTCGCAGGAGGCGGCTTTCAAGACGCTGACCGACATGGGTCTCGGCGTGGGCTCGGGCGCTACGGCGGGGGATTTCGACGCGCTGTTTGCCTTCGAGGAGGCAAAAAACGTCGCTCTCATCAAGGAGTTCAACGTGGACGGCGCGCTTGACGCCTTGCTTTTGACATACGATTTTCTCAATTTGAAGTTGATACTGAAGGCGCAAGCTATGGGGAAGGGCGCGACCGAGAGCGGGCTCGTGGGCTTGAAAAGCTTTGAGGAGCTGACGGAAATGACGTCCTTGCCCGAAGAGAAGTTGACGGGCGAGATAGGTGGCGCGATAAAGGACGTACGCGCGATTTCCGCAAGCGGCAAAGCGAGTCCGCGCGCGATAGATATTGCGGTGGACAGGCGCATGTTCAAGGCGGCGAAGGCGGCGGCAAAGGACAAGATATTAAAGCAATATTTTATCCTTAAAATAGGCGGGATAAATCTTCTGTCCCTGCTCAGGGCAAAAAAGCTCGGGCTTGACGCGGCGTTTTTCGCGGAGGGATACATCGAAGGCGGCACCCCCGACGTAAAGGACGTTTTCGATTTGCCGAGCGACGCCATACTCGACGCGGTGAAGGGCAGCGAGTTTTACGAGCCTTTCAAAAAGGCGTTCGAAAGTTTGGACGTCATAGCCTTCGAGGTCGCCGTGGACAATATTTTGCTGTCAAAAGTGAGAGCGGAGCGGGACGATATGTTCTCTCCCGCGCCCATTTTGAGCTACTGCCTGCAAAAACAGACGGAGCTCAAGGCGGCGAAACTCATCGTCGCGGGGATAAGAAACGGCGTAGATCCCGCCGTTATAAAGGAGAGACTGAGAGATGTCAATGCGTGAGGGTTCGATAGCGGTAGTAGGCGACAAGGATTCCGTGCTCGCTTTCAAGGCGCTCGGCGTGGACGTCTACCCCGTGGATAACGAAGAGGAAGCAAAGGAGAGAGTGCATATGCTCGCCCGTACCCACTCCGTGATATTTGTCACGGAGCAGGTGGCTAAGTGGGCGGCAATGTACCTCAAAAGATATTCGGCTCGGCCATATCCCGTGGTCGTGCCCATACCGTCCGCAAGCGGCAGCGCCGGGCTCGGACTTGCGGGAATAAAAGCAAATGTCGAAAAGGCGATCGGCGCAGATATCTTGTTCGACAAAGAGGACAAATAATGGAAATTGGGAAGATCGTAAAGGTTTCGGGTCCGCTTATCATCGCGGAGGGCATGGCGCAGTGCAAGATGTTCGACGTGGTGCAGGTCAGCGATAAAAAGCTGATCGGCGAGGTCATAGAGCTCAGAGGCGACAAGGCGTCCATACAGGTGTATGAAGAGACGAGCGGCCTCGGCCCCGGGGAGAATGTGTATTCCACGGGCGCGCCGCTTTCCGTCGAGCTGGGCCCCGGGCTCATAGAGGGCATATACGACGGCATACAGCGCCCGCTCACAAAGCTCAAAGAGGCGTCGGGAGACCGCATAGAGCGAGGAGTATATATCCCCGCCGTCGATCACGAGAAGCTGTGGGACTTCGTGCCTACGCTTAGCGTCGGCGACAGCGTGACGGCGGGCGCAGTGCTCGGCACCGTAAAGGAGAATGTGCTCATCTTGCACAAGATCATGGTCCCGTACGGCGTTGAAGGCACTGTAAAGGAGATAAAGAAAGGCTCGTTCACGGTGGACGATACGATAGCCACGATAGCAACGGCACATGGGGACGTCAAGGTCACCATGCTGCAAAAGTGGCCCGTGCGTCGCGGCAGACCCTATCTTGAAAAGCTCTCCCCAAGCGCTCCTCTCGTCACGGGACAGCGCGTCATAGATACGCTTTTTCCAATAGCGAAGGGCGGCGTTGCGGCGGTCCCCGGTCCCTTCGGCAGCGGCAAGACGATAGTGCAACATCAGCTTGCCAAGTGGGCGGACGCGGATATAATCGTATACATCGGCTGTGGCGAGCGTGGCAACGAGATGACGGACGTGCTCAACGAATTTCCGTCCCTCATCGACCCGCACAGCGGACAGCCGCTCATGAAGCGCACGGTGCTCATCGCAAACACCTCGGATATGCCTGTCGCGGCGCGCGAGGCGTCCATATACACAGGCATCACCATTGCGGAGTATTTCAGAGATATGGGCTACTCCGTCGCCATAATGGCGGACTCCACATCGCGCTGGGCGGAAGCGCTCAGAGAAATGTCCGGCCGCCTCGAGGAAATGCCCGGCGAAGAGGGCTATCCCGCATATTTGAGCTCCCGCCTTGCGGAGTTCTATGAGCGCGCGGGCGTCGTCAAAGTGCTGGGGCAGGAGGGAGTCACGGGCTCTATCACGGCGATAGGCGCGGTCTCGCCTCCCGGCGGCGACCTCTCCGAGCCCGTCTCGCAGGCGACGTTGCGCATAGTCAAGGTGTTCTGGGGCTTGAGCGCGTCGCTAGCATACAAGCGCCATTTTCCCGCGGTGGATTGGCTCACAAGCTATTCGCTTTACGCAGACAGGCTGAGCGAGTGGTACGGCGACAACATTGGCGACGAGTGGATGGGGCTCAGGGCGGACCTCATGCGCATACTTCAAGAGGAGGCGCAGCTTGACGAGATCGTCAGACTTGTCGGTATGGACGCGCTTTCTCCCGAAAACCGCCTCACTATGGAGACCGCAAAGTCCATACGCGAGGACTATCTGCACCAAAACGCTTTCCACGAAGTGGACACTTACGCGTCGCTTGAAAAACAGCAATATATGATGAAACTCATTCTGGAATTCGACCGTCTCGCGAAGGACGCGCTCAACAAAAATGTGGACATAGAGGATATTTTGGAGTTGCCCGTCAGAGAAAAGATAGGAAGGGCGAAATATATCCCCGAAAATGAGATGTCCAAGTTTGACGAGCTTCTCGCCGAGATAAGCGGAAGTATGCTCGCGCTCACCGAGCAGGGAGGAGAAGACTGATGCTTAAGGAATATAACACGATTAGAGAGATCGTCGGGCCGCTCATGCTCGTGGACGGCGTCGAGGGCGTCAAGTATAATGAGCTTGTCGAGATAAGACAGGCAAACGGCGAAATAAGAAGCGGCAAAGTGCTCGAGATAGACCGCGATAAGGCGCTCGTTCAGCTGTTCGAGCCCTCGCAGGGCATCAAGATGACCACCGCGCACGCGCGCTTTTTGGGACACGGCATAGAACTGGGCGTAAGCGAAGATATGCTGGGCAGAGTGTTTGACGGCATGGGACGTCCCCGCGACGGTGGCGCGCCCATAATACCCGATAAAAAACTCGACATCAACGGACAGCCCATAAATCCCGTCGCGAGAGACTACCCAAACGAATTCATCCAAACGGGCATCAGCGCAATAGACGGGCTCAATACCCTCGTCCGCGGACAGAAGTTGCCCGTGTTCTCGATGTCGGGCATGCCGCATGCGGAGCTTGCCGCGCAGATAGCAAGACAGGCTAAGGTCTTGGGCACGGATGAAAAATTCGCCGTCGTCTTTGCCGCAGTAGGCATAACGTTTGAGGAGGCGGACTTCTTCATCTCCGATTTCAGGCGCACGGGCGCGATAGAGCGCGCGGTCATGTTCATAAACCTCGCAAACGACCCCGCAGTCGAGCGTATCTCCACCCCGCGTATGGCGCTTACCGCCGCGGAGTATCTCGCCTTTGAAAAGGATATGCACGTGCTCGTCATCACGACGGACATCACAAACTACGCCGAGGCGCTTAGAGAAGTCTCCGCCGCAAGAAAGGAAGTCCCCGGCAGGCGCGGCTATCCCGGATATATGTACACCGACCTCGCAAGCCTCTATGAGCGCGCGGGAAGGATAGTGGGCAAGAAGGGCTCTATCACGCAGATCCCCATTCTGACCATGCCCGAGGACGACAAAACGCACCCCATCCCCGACCTTACGGGCTACATCACCGAGGGGCAGATAATAATTTCGCGCGAGCTGTATAAGAAGGGCATAACCCCGCCCATAGACGTTTTGCCGTCGCTGTCCCGTCTTAAGGACAAGGGCATAGGCGTGGGCAAGACGCGCGAGGACCACGCAGATACGATGAACCAACTGTTCAGCGCGTACGCGCAGGGCAAGGAGGCTAAGGAGCTGAGCTCCATTCTGGGCGACGCCGCGCTCACCGAGACAGACAAGAAATTCGCAAAATTCGCGGACGAATTCGAAAAGCGCTACGTGTCGCAGGGATTTAACGTCAACCGCTCCATAGAGGAGACGCTGGACCTCGGCTGGGATCTGCTCGCACTGCTCCCGAGGGGCGAGCTCAAGCGTATCAGGGACGCATATCTCGAGAAGTATCTCGACCCGAGACTCCAAAACAAAGAGAATTGATCTTAGAGAGTATATATGGCAAAGCTCAACGTAAATCCTACAAGAATGGAGCTCAGACGGCTCAAAAACCGCCTCAAGACCGCTGTCCGCGGGCATAAGCTGCTCAAGGACAAGTCGGATGAGATGGTGCGCCGTTTTATGCTCTATATCCGCGAGAATAAGCGGCTGCGCGAGGAGGTGGAGGGCGAACTTCAGACTTCGCTTTCCTCATTTATGCTTGCGCGCGCCGCGTCCTCGGACGCCGTCATAGAGGAGGCTGTCGCTATGCCCGCTACAAGCGTCAAGCTGAGCGTATCCTCAAAAAACATCATGAGCGTGGACGTCCCCGTTTTCGACATCGTTGAGGGCGAGGTGAGCGAGCTTTATCCCTACTCCTTTGCGGGCGTCACGTCGGAGCTGGACTCGTCAATAGCCTCGCTGTCAAAGCTTATGCCAAAACTGCTCAAACTCGCCGAGGTGGAAAAGACGTGCAATATGCTCGCGGATGAGATAGAAAAGAACCGCCGCAGAGTCAACGCGCTCGAATACGTGATGATACCGCAACTCGAAGAGACGATAAAGTATATCACTATGAAACTGGACGAGAACGAGCGCGGCGCAACGACGCGTCTCATGAAGGTCAAGAGCATGCTCGAGGAACGCAAGGACGGCGACAAATAAAGTTTTGAGGGAATATCGCGTATGTTGAAAAAGATAATCAACGGATTTTTCGCAGGCATGAGCATCTCCATTGGGGGTGCCGCCTTTTTGATGTGCTACACCGAGAACAAGTTTGTGGGTGCGCTGCTGTTCTGCGTGGGGCTGCTCAGCGTGTGCTGGTTTGGGTTTTCGCTGTACACGGGCAAGATCGGGCTTGTGATCGAAAAGCATACAAAAGAGGACATATCCGCGCTGCTTTTGGGCTTGCTCGGCAACGCAATTGCCTCCTTTGCCTGCGGATTTTTGCTCGCCTACGCCATACCGCAGATAGGCGACGTCGCGCACACCCTCGCCGAGGCAAAACTCGCGCAGGGCTATCTCAAGGGTTTCATCCGCGCTATATTCTGCGGCATCCTCATCTATGTCGCCGTGTATGTCTACAACAATAAAAAGTCCGTGCTCGGCGTCATTTTGGGCATCCCCGCCTTCATCGTCAGCGGCTATGAGCACTCGATTGCGGATATGTTCTATTTCGCCGCATCGGGAATTGCCTCGTGGCAAGCCTTCGGCTACATATGGATAATCATTTTGGGCAACTCCGTCGGCGGCTTGCTCATCCCCTCGCTCCAACTTCTCGGAAACGTCACCTTTAAAAAGAAAGCCGCGACCTCTTCCGCGCAGGAGTACGCCGCTCAGCCCACATCCGACCTTGCGCAAGAAGCCGCCGCAGATATCTCCGTCGGGGCAGCAGAGAACGCGCTTTCGCCCGTCACCGAGATCGCATGCGACACGAAACAGGACAGCTCGGCGGACAGCAATATGGAAGAAAATTAAAACATATTGATTTTGAAATTGAGACGCAAGAGCACGGCAAATTGCCGTGCTTTTACGTTTTGAATATTTTATCCCCAAAAAATTACTGCGTAATTTTGCGGGGACCCCGTTCCGCTCAACATGACAGGTTTTTGTGTATGTCATCCTGAGCGAAGTCGAAACATCCCCTTTATAGAGGGAGAACCTCTGCACAAGGGGATTTCTCGACTTTTTACCCCACAAAAACATTTCATATTTTTGCGGGGACCCCGTACGAGCGAAATGACAGGTTTATTATAGTTGTCATTCCGAAAAGTAAATTTCAAATTACAATTGATATTCTGATATTTTGGTGATACAATAGCATTGCGATACTATCAACCCATAAAACATCTTTTCAGATGTGTATTTTCTATGCAATTCGGACATACCAAAAAATAGGTAGTTTTACCTGTTCCGACAGTATGTCTGATAGAAAAGATGTAGTGTTGTTAGTGTCGCGACTATGGGACGGTATGCTACGGCGCCGTTCCAAAGGAGCGGCGTTTTTACTACCCCACAAAATCACTACGCAATTTTGCGGGTCCCCGTGTCGCTCGGACAATTTCACAAAAAGGAGCGGCGTTTTATGATCTAAAGTTGAAAGTTTTTAATATTTCAAATTGCAATTGATATTTTGATATTTAAGTGATACAATAACATTGCAACATTATTCCAAAAAATTGTTTTTGTAAACCAACGCAAATTTTGTGTGGAAAAATTTTGATATACAGGGGAAACTTATAGGTAGTTTTACTTGTTCCACCCCCTGTATTCAAAAACAAGGAATAGTGTTGCGACTATGGAACGGTATTCTACAACGCCGTTCCAAAGGAGCGGCGTTTTTATGATCGAACAAGACAAAATTTGCTCGTGTTTCGGGCATAAACAAGTTGATATCACAGACGCGTTGCGCGCTAATGTCGCAGAGGCGATAGATAGCGCGATAAAAGAAGGGGTACGTACGTTTCTCTTTGGAGGGTTGAGCGATTTTGACGACCTGGTGTACGACATAGTTTCGGAGAAGAAAAAGGCGATGCCCGATTTGAATATCAAGAGGGTATTTTGTTTTCCACTCGACCACGACCTGCACAAGCCGCCGCATTGGTTTGAACATAAGGAATACGAGGCGCTTGATTGTCCCGCGAAGAGCTTTGAGTATTGGTATACGGCGTTGTACTATCGCAACTGCGCTATGATAGACATGAGCGACGTAGTGCTTTTCTACGCCGAACAGCGCGAGAACAGCGGCGCTTGCAAAACCCTCGCTTACGCGCACAAAAAACATAAACACATTGTAAATTTTGCGGAGCGATAAACTTGGATAGGAGTGGGCGTTAATTCGCTCGGACAAGGGGTTACTAGAGTTCAAGCACGAAAAGTGTTGGTGTCTCAGACATTGGAGTGAAAGACCCAACCTCTCCCTTCGTTACGTGCAGCGATGAGTCGGGTATTAGTATGAGCATAACGTTCCGCCACACTGCACTCAGTACTCCCCTCCCTCTCCGTACTCACTAACGGTTTGCGCTCGAGCGCAAACACAGCCCAAACGTTACGGCGCGGCAGGGCGGGAAGGGGCTGCGCTCGCTCACCGAGATACGTCGTGCAGACAAGTCTGCAATTATGCCACTTGTTCGGGCGGAAATAAAACAGAGCTCCGCCCTCACTGCGTACTTAGGGTAAAACCGCTTGCTCCGCGAAGTTGCTCGGACAAGGCAGACGGCGTGTATAAGAAAGCTCGGGCAGAGGATGCGTTAATCGCTCGGACTAGGGGTTTCCTCGACACTTTACCCCAAAAAATCACTTCGTAATTTTGTGGAGATCCCGATTTAATACCCCATAAAATCGCTACGCAATTTTATGGGGACCCCAATGTCGCTCGGACAGAGGTAACGTTAATCACTCAGACAATACTAACGTCAATATCAAGCTCTCACGCAGGAGTTTTGACGCTTGCATACAAATCAAAAACGCGAGCGACGGCAAGTATTTGCCTAGCTCGCGTTTTTAGCTTGGGGTGCAGGGGACGAAGTCCCTTGCCGCGGTGTGGGCGCGTAGCCCACATATGGGTGTGGGGCAGCGCCCCACCTAGGGCGTGCAGGGCTCGCAGCCCTGCGTGGGGCGACGAAGTCCCTTGCCGGGGCGTGGGGCAGCGCCCCACATAGATTTTATGTGGAATAGTGGCAGCCGCAGTAGGATTGGCGATAGATGCCGAGCTGTTTACTCAGGCGGGTGGATTTCAAAAAGCCGTCGTGTTTTTTGAAGTCGGAGGGGAGGTAGGGGACGTCGTAGAGTTCGCCTATGCCTGCGCCAATCTCGTTTATGAGCGCGGCGTTTTTGTGCGGGCTGACGGTGAGGGTTGTCGCAAAAAAGTCAAAGTCGTCAAGGTGTTCCGAAAAATACTCTCCCGTAGCGTTGAGGCGTAGGTCGAAACAGCGGGTGCAGCGCTCGCCGCCCTCGGGCAGAGCCTCTAAGCCGCGCGCTCTTTGAAGGAAATCCTCCTCGGGTTGCGGCGGGACGACAAGAGGTATGCCGCCGAAATAGTCAAGTACAGTTTTAAGAGCGTCGAGGCGCTTCTCCCACTCCTCGTGCGGGAGGATGTTGGGATTGTAGTAGAAGGCGGTGACGTCAAAGTACGGCGCGATGTTTGCAAGCACTCCGCAAGCGCAGGGCCCGCAGCAGGTGTGCAAAAGCAGGCGCGGCTTCTCATGTCCGCCCTTCACAAGGTCGATAACGCTGTCAAAATCCATATTGTACATTCTTTCCATAGCTACAGTATAGCACGGTTTTTGAGGGCGGGGAAGAGTATTTTTGCGATAAGGTTGACAATTTCAGCCATATATCGTAAAATGTTTACAACAGATCTCAAAACGATGACAGCCCTAGATTTCGGCGCGGCGGACTTGTCCAAAGCAATGAGCGAGGGTCGGAGTGTAAGACATCAAATATAAGCCGCATATCAATGGGGCGTCGCTGTCTTGCACGGTGGCGCCTCTTTTGTTTGGGAGAAAAAGGAGTAGGATATGAAACGTATCGGAGTTGTGGGAATAGTCGTGAGCGGGGACAAAGGCACTGTGCTCGAGATGCAAAAAGTGCTGAGCGACTTTGGCGACATCATAGTCGGACGCATGGGCGTGCCGCGCCCGCATGTAAACACTATCGCGCTGATCGTGGAGGGCGAGCAGGAGAGATTGTCCGCGCTTACGGGCAGGCTGGGCAGGCTTGAAGGGCTCAACGTCAAGTCCGCGCTGACTTCGGCAGAGATAGAGGATAAAGACTGAAAACCGCTTAAAACCGCTCAAATTTTGGGATAAAATCGAGATGTGAGAGCAAAAGTATTTTAAAAATAAGGCAAATTTATAATAGTTTGCCGCATAATGGACATAAATTTTTGTGAGGTATAAAACTATGAAAAAGCTGTTTAAAGCAATTTCGCTCATCGCCGTCATCGCGCTCCTCGCGGGCGTGCTGGCATTCTCGCTTGTCGCTTGCGACGGCAAAAACGATACGACGCTGCGCTTCGCCGCACCTGACGGCACTCCCGCGCTCGCAATGCTAACTCTCGCCTCCGAGGGACAGAAACTCGGCGGCAAGACAGTTGATTACGAGGTGGTAAGCCCAAGCAACATCGCCACCGAAATGACGAGCGGCAAGGCTGATATAGTGATCATGCCCGTCAACGCGGGCGCGACGCAAATAGTCAAAAACGGCGTGGACTACAAGCTCATTTCCATAGCCGTCGAGGGCAGTCTGTACCTCGTGGGGCATAAGGAGGCAGATGGGGCAGGCAATGTCCCCGACATTACCATAAACGACATCAAGGGGAAGAAGATCGCTTGCATAGGCGAGCAGGGCGTCCCCGGACTTGTTTTCAAATACGTAATGAGCAAAAACGGCATAAATATAGTCACGGACGAGGCGAAGAAGGACGCGCTCGGCGAGAACGAAGTTTTTGTGGAATATGTAGCGGACGGTTCCGTCGCGGCGCAGAGATACAAAGGCGGAATGGTGGATTTCATCGTCGTGGGCGAACCCGCCGCTACCGCGCAAAAGGCTAACAAGGATAACAATATCAACGCGGAAATGAATATGCAGACTGAGTATGCTAAAGCAAACGGGACGCAGGGCGTGGACGACTATCCGCAGGCGGGACTGTTTGTTAAGACCGCGCTAACGCAGGACACACAACTCATGAAAGACCTCTTTGCCGCGCTCGACAAAAACGAGGATTGGATAGAGGCAAATGCGGACAAGGTGACTGCAGAGGCGGAGAAGATTGGCAGCACGTCCAAATTTCCCGCGCCGGCTATCCCGAGGTGCGCGCTTGATTGCAGCGACCTCGACGCAGAGGACGTGAGCGAGATACTCGCATTCTTGAATAGCGTCGCGCCCGCAGTCAAGTGGGAGGAGGGCAAAGACAAGCTGTTCGCCCTCGGTCTCGCGGGGTGAGGACTGGGGGATCCCTCGACTGCGCTCGGAATGACAACGAAAAAAAATAAGGGTGCTCGCACTTGGGGATGTTTCGACTGCGCTCAACATGACAGCGAAAAAAATCGCCTGTGATGACACTTAGATATAAAGATAATAACAATAAGACATGATATAAAAATCGTAACTATATGAAATCAAAAGCAAAGCTAAATAAAAAAGAGGTCAAAAATTTTGCCCTCAACATATTTTATCCGCTGCTGGCGCTCGCTTTAGTGCTTGCGATATGGGCGATATGGGCGGCGGCGGGGGCAAGCCCTATCTTGTCCCGTCGCCCGCCGTCGTACTCGGGGAGTTTTTCTCGCTCGGCGGGGAGGGCGGATTTTGGCTTGCCGTGCTTGCCACGCTGGGCAGGACTTTGCTTTGCTTTTTGCTCTCATTCGTATTCGCGCTAGGTCTCGCGGCGCTGGGCGGCGTATTCAAGCCCGTGCACAGGGTCATGTCGCCCATTGTAAGCATACTGCGCGCCGCTCCTACGGTGGCGGTCATACTCATATTGTACGCCTTTATGGACAAGCAAAGCATGTCCGTGGTCGTCGGAGCCCTCATCGCGTTTCCGGTGTTGTACTCCGCGTTTTACAGCGCGATAGACGGCGTGGACAGGGACGTCCTCGATATGGCGAAACTGTACAAAGTGCGCGCCGTGGACAGGGTGTTTATGATATACCTGCCGTCCATCGCGGGCACGCTTTTTGACAGCAGCAGAGCGACGCTTTCGCTCACGCTCAAAGTCGTTATCGCGGCGGAGATCCTCACCAACCTCGCGGGGAGCATAGGGCACAATATCCAATTCTACTATGCCGCGGGAGACGAGATGGCGCTTCTGTTTGCCTGGACGCTTGTGGCGATCGTGTTCAGCTTTGTGCTGGAGGGGGCTGTGCTGCTCCTCAAAAAACTGTGGGAGGCGACAAGATGACCCTTTTGAATATCGAAAACTTGAGCGTGAGCTATGGCGACAGGGTTGTATTCGACGACTTCTCGCAGGCGTTTGCGGGCGGCAAAATAAGCGTCATTTTGGGTGGTAGCGGAGTAGGCAAGACGACTCTGCTCAACGCTGTAGCGGGGCTGCTCCCGTATGGCGGAAAAATAGACCTCGGCGGGCAGGGAGTGAGCTATATTTTCCAAAGCGACCGCCTTGTCAAAAATATCTCCGTGTACAAAAATCTCGAGCTTGTGCTCAAGGCGACCGTCAAGGATAGAAAGGAGCGCAGGCGGCGCATAGAGGAGACCCTCGCGCTGCTCGAGATCGAGGACGAGGCGAAAAAACTGCCTACGGAGCTCAGCGGCGGACAGGCACAGCGCGTCGCTATGGCAAGGGCGTATCTTTTCGACGCGGATATTTTGCTGCTGGACGAGCCGTTCAAGGCGCTCGATACCGCGCTCAAGGCGAGGCTGATCGCGCAACTCATAGCCTTAAACGAGAAAAAACCGCGCACTATCGTCTTTGTCACCCACGCCATAGACGAGTGTCTGCTCACCGCGGACGATTGGTATGTGCTGTCCGGCTCGCCCGCGGGGATATGCGCAAGCGGCAGCATAGATATCCCGAAGGAAGAGAGAAAACTCTCAAGCCCCGCCCTTGCCACCGTCCGAGAAGAGCTTTTAAAAGCTATAGAAAGCTGTGATTTTTAAAAAACTTTTCGGGCGGAAATCGCTTGACAGCGCGCGGGAGGTCATCTATAATAAAATAACTTTATGTCATATACGCGCAGAAGGCGCGTGTGGGCGTAAAAAAACGTTTATAGGAGTTTGACAATGAAAGAAGGTATTCATCCGAATTACCACACTGTCACCGTCACATGTGCTTGCGGCAACACTTTCCTCTCCGGCACCACTAAGAACGTGCAGGAAATGAAGGTGGAAATTTGCTCCAAGTGCCATCCCTACTTCACGGGCAAGCAAAAGCTCGTCGATACAGGCGGACGCGTTGACAAGTTCAAGAAGAGATACAATCTCGATTGATTTTCACAAGCGCAAAGTGCTTGTGAGACTGAGTTTCGCAGGCGCGCAGTGCTTGCGGTCAAGGGGAGTGCAGGCACTTTGGTGTCTGCATTTTACAAATATGGGGCACGGCTACTCCATAGGGAAGGTATGAAAATATACCTTCGTGGAGAAGAGTCGGCGCAAACGTATAGATATGGACAAGAAAAACAAAGAAAAAAAGTGCGCAGTGCGGCGCACCTCCATAGGCGGACAGGCGGTGCTTGAGGGCGTCATGATGAAGGGCGAACGCTCTATGGCGACGGCGGTGCGCGCTCCCGGGGGCGAGATAACAATCGAGAGCAAGTACGTCAAGAGCGCGAAGGAGAGAAATATCTTTTTCCGCCTGCCGTTTGTGCGCGGCGTGGTCAATCTCGTGACGCAGCTGTTTCAAGGCACGGGAATAATAATGCGCTCCGCCGAGGTGTACGGCGATTTTGCCGAACCGTCAAAAGCGGAAGAGAAAGCCGCCAAAAAGTTCAAGGTCGATCCCATGAGTCTGCTCATGACTGTATCCGTCCTGCTTGGCATAGTGCTTGCCGTGGCGCTTTTTGTACTGCTGCCAAACGTGTTCGCGAGCCTCATAAGCGACCATACGGCGGTGGGGACAAGCTCGCTCTCAAGCCTCTGGTACAGCCTCATCGAGAGCGGATTTATGCTTGTCATTTTCATATGCTATATTTTGCTCGTCACGCTTATGAAGGACGTGCGCAGGGTATTCATGTACCACGGCGCGGAGCATAAGACGATAAGCTGCTATGAGCACGGGCTGGAGCTTACCGTGGAGAACGCGCGCGGCATGAGCAGACAGCATAGCCGTTGCGGCACGACGTTTATGTTTTTCGTGCTCGTGGTGAGTATAATCGTGTTCGCGCTCGTAAACTTTATGCTTGACCGCTGCGGATTGCTCGTCGCAAGCAGCGTAGGCGGCTACAAAGTGTTCAACGCGCTCATAAAGCTTGGTTTCAAGCTGTTGTTCGTGCCCGTCGTGGCGGGCATATCCTATGAAATACTCAAGCTGCTTGCAAAGAGCGATTGCCTCTTTGTGCGCATACTGCGCGCGCCCGGCATGGCGCTTCAGATGCTCACCACAAAGGAGCCCGACGACGATATGCTGGAGGTGGCTATCGCCGCATTCAAGCGCGTACAGGCTATGGACGCGGACCCCACGTTGCCCGAGACGAAGTTCGAGATACGCATACCGCTCGATATGGCGAAGGAGCAGCTTAAAGGCGTCGCGCCATCCGCGGACGACGTAGATATCGAGTGGATAATTGCGGACGCTACGGCGACTCTTCGCAGCGCGCCGCCCGCATATCTCGACAAGGCGGCTATGGAGAGGGCGCTTGCCGTCGCCGAAAAGATGAAGGACGGCATGCCATTACAATATGCGCAGGGATTAACGGAATTTTACGGCATAAGGTTGAGCGTAAACGGGAGCGTGCTCATACCGCGCCCCGAGACGGAAGAGCTCGCCGAAAAAGTTATCGCGGATATAAGGGCGAGAGAGAGCAAGGGCGAGACGGCGCGCGCGCTCGATCTGTGCACGGGCAGCGGCGCTATCGCAATAGCTATCGCAAAAAATACGGCGGCGGACGTCACTGCGAGCGATATAAGCGCGGCGGCAATAGAGGTCGCGAAGGCAAACGCGATAAACGCGGGCGCAAAAGTCGCCTATCTTACGGGGGATATGTTTGAGCCCATAGAGGGCGTATTTGACGTCATCGTTTCAAATCCGCCGTATATCCCCACCGAGGACATAAAATGCCTCGAGGATAAGGTGAAGAAATTCGAGCCTATCTCCGCGCTTGACGGCGGCGGGGACGGCCTGGACTTTTACAGGAAGATACGCGAGGGTTTCGAGGCGCGCCTCGGCGACGGCGGCGCGCTGTATCTGGAGCTCGGCATAGGGCAGGCGGAGAGCGTAAAGGCGCTCTTCGACGGCTTTGACGTGCAGATATTCGAGGATATGGAGGGCGTCGAGCGCATAGCTCGCATTACGAGGAAATGAAGGTCGGCGAGGCGTTTTTGACAAGACTGGACAAGATTGAGGCGCGCTTTGAGGAGCTCGGCTCTCTTCTTGCCGACCCAAATACTTTGCAGGATCAAGAGAAATTCCGCGCATACAGCAAGGAGCACTCAGATCTTAGCCCCATATGCGAACTTTACTCCGCTTTTAAGTCGCGCAGGGCACAGTACGACGATTGCGAGGCTATGCTCGGCGGCGAGACGGACCCCGATATGCGCGCCATGCTCAAAGACGAGCTTGACGATCTTCGCGAGGCTATGGAAAAGGATATCGCGGACATTCGCGTCGCGCTCCTGCCCAAGGACCCCAATGAGGATAACAACGTCATTATGGAGATACGCGCAGGCGCGGGCGGGGATGAAGCCGCTCTCTTCGGCGCGGACCTCATGAAGATGTACCGCCACTATGCGGAGCTTAACCGCTGGAAGGTGGAAGAGGTCAGTATGAACTTCACCGAGCTGGGCGGTGCGAAAGAGCTCGTGTTTATGATAACGGGCAAGGGCGCGTACGGCAAGCTCAAATTCGAGAGCGGAGTGCACCGCGTACAGCGCGTGCCCGAGACGGAATCGCAGGGGCGCGTACACACCTCTACCGTCACAGTAGCCGTGCTCCCCGAGGCGCCCGACGTGGACATAACCTTGAATGAGGCGGACATAAAGATTGACACCTACCGTAGCGGCGGCGCGGGCGGGCAGCACGTCAACAAGACGGAAAGCGCCATCCGAATGACTCACCTTCCCACGGGCATAGTCGTAGAGTGCCAGGACGAGCGCAGCCAAATGAAAAACAGGGAAAAAGCTATGAAAGTGCTCAAATCCCGCGTGTACGACTACTATCAGTCGCAGGCGCAAAAGGAGTACGACGATACCCGCCGCGCGCAAGTAGGCACCGGGGATCGTAGCGAGCGCATCCGCACCTACAACTTCCCGCAAGGACGCGTCACCGATCACCGCATAGGGCTCACTCTCTACTCCCTCGACAAATTTATGCTCGGCGAACTCGACGAAATGATTGACGCCCTCCGCCTCGCAGTCCAAAACAAACTCCTCGAAAACATAGATTGAGTTTTTGTACTTGAAAATATTACATATATAGTGTATGATATTTATATAATCAACTTGGAGGAGTTTATGATCAAGTTTATCACAGGCGCAAAGGGTACCGGCAAGACAAAAATAATCATCGACATGGCAAACGGCAACGTGGACACCGCAAAGGGCGACATCGTATTCGTCACGGACAAAGAGGACGGCTACAAGTTCACGCTCAGGCATCAGGTGCGCCTCATCAACGCCTCCGTGCTCAAGAAGGGGAGCGCCCCCGTGGAGGAGCCCGCTCTCATCGGGTTCATAAAGGGCATACTTGCGGGCAATCACGACATAGAGACGCTCTATCTCGACGGCGCGCATAGGCTGCTCGGCAAGACCGTACACGAGATGGAGGACTTTTTCAAGGATATCTACGCCGTGGCAAAGTCCACCGAGACGCAATTTGTCGTGACGGTAAGCGAGGACGAAAAGAATTTTCCCGACTTTCTCAAACAATATCTATGAGATATAAAAGCACCAGATCGGAAAATATATGCGTTGACGTTTACCGCGCTATTTTGGATGGCGTCGCTCTCGACGGAGGGCTGTACGTGCCCGAGAATTTCCCAAAGCTCACGGCAGACTTCATCGAAAATATCTTAACGAGCTCCCTCGCCGAACGCATGGCGAGGGTGTTATCGCTTTTTGTGGACATGCCCGACGCGCAGCTTTGCGAGCTATGCGAGGACGCGCTTGGCGATTTCGAAGGCGAGTTGCCCATCGCTATGGCAGAGGAAGGGCTGTACTTGCTCGATCTTACGGGTGGCAATACGGCGAGGGCGGAGGACATATCGGCGCGCGTGTTCGCGAGGCTTGTAAAAGCGGCGCGCGACAAATGGCAGGAGAGCGGTATCCGAGTCGCGGCGTTCGCGGGGAGTACGGCTTGCGGCAAGACTTTGCTGGACGCTTTTAAAGGCGTGGAGGGCGTGGCGGCTATCGCGTTTGTACCCGCCGACAAAAACCTGCTTGCAGTGCGCGGCTTGAACGCGTCCGCGGACGGAGGCAACGTACAGACTGTCGGCGTTAAGGGTGAAAATTTTGATATAGAGCTGAAAAATATTCTCTCGGACGACAAGGTTTTGCGCGAATTTGAGGATATGGGGTGCAAAATACTTGACTCTGACGGCAAAAATATTGGCAGAGTACTGCCGTACGTCGCGTGCTTTGTATCCGCGTATGCGGATCTTGCCTCCGACGGCGAGATAGCGTTTGGCGACAAAGTGAATTTCGCGCTTCCCGCGGGGGATATGTCCGCGGCGATAGCGGGGATATACGCGAGGCAGATGGGACTGCCGATAGACAGGCTGATACTCGCGTTCAACTCCAACAAAGCGGTCATCGACCTGGTCGCGGACGGCGAGTTCAGTCTGCCGAAAAAGACGGTCAAGACCTGCGCGCCCGAGATGGATGTCGTTTTGCCCGCAAACTTGGAAAGGCTGGTTTTCGAGCTTACAGACAGGGACGCGACGCGCACTGCGGAGGCTATGCGCGAGTTTAAAGAGGAGGGAAAGATCTCGCTCGGCGACGTCACGGGCAGCGAGGCGTATGACGCAATCGTCGCGGGCTGGGCGGACGATGACGACATAAAAGAGACGGCATACAACATTTTCGACATGGACGACATAGTTTTGGACGCGCACGACGCGGCAGCGGCAAGCGTGTACTACGACTATTGCAACGAGTCCGCTGACGATACGCCCACAGTCCTGTGGCAGACCGTCCATCCCTATGTGTATGTGACAAATACGCTGGGGACGTTTGGCGTAAAAGAGCCCGACGCTATTAAGGCTGTCGCGAAATTGGAGCTTTTGACGGCGCTGGAGCGCCCGCGCTGTATAGAAGAGGCGCTTTCCTCGCGCGATATAAATCCCGACGGGCTCATACCCGTAAGTTGGATGAGGGAAGTCATAGTCGCCTTTATGAAACAATTGGTATAGAGGATACATTATGGATGAAAAAAAGAGGATAGTAAGCGGCATACAGCCTACGGGCACAATTACGCTCGGCAACTACATCGGCGCGGTCAACAATTGGCGCAAGATGCAGTCGGATTTTGACAGTATATTTTTCATCGCCGACTTACACGCGCTCACGCTGAGGCGGGAGCCTGCGGAGTTCAGACAGACAGCGCTGAGCTTTTTCGCGCAATATCTTGCCATGGGGCTGGACCCCGAAAAGGCGATAATATACTTCCAGTCGCAGGTACACCAGCATACCGAGCTTCAGTGGATACTCAACTGCAATACCTATGTGGGCGAGGCGTCGCGTATGACGCAGTTTAAGGACAAGAGCGCAAAACACGCGGACAACATCAATATGGGGCTCATGGATTATCCCGTGCTTATGGCGGCGGATATCTTGATGTTCCAATCCGACCTCGTTCCCGTCGGCGTGGACCAAAAACAACACCTCGAGCTGACGAGGGATATCGCTATACGTTTCAACAACCGCTACGGCGAGACGTTCAAGGTGCCCGAGGCGTACATTCCAACCGTGGGCGCAAAAATATGCTCCTTGCAGGACCCGACCGCGAAGATGTCCAAATCCGACCCCGATCCCAACGCCTACGTAGCCGTCATAGACGACGAGGCGACGATAATAAGGAAGTTCAAGCGCGCCGTCACGGACAGTGGCAACGAGATAGTAGTGCGCGAAGATAAGCCCGGAGTGAGCAACCTCATCAACATATACGCCGCGATTTGCGACAAGGCGCCTTCGGAAGTGGAAAAGGAGTTCGCGGGACAGGGCTACGGCACCTTCAAGATAGCCGTGGGAGAGGCGGTCGCCGCCGCTTTCGAGCCTATTCGCCGCGAGTATGCAAGATATATCGCGGACAAGGAGTACCTCGCGTCCGTCGCAAAGGAAGGCGCTCAGAAGGCGGCGTACCTCGCCGAAAAGACTCTGCGCAAGGTCAAAAAGAGAGTGGGGCTCATCTCGTTTTGAGACTTTCATACTCATTTAATAAAAAGCGCGCATAATAAAGGATATGTTTGGATACGTTATACCTGACAAAAACAATATGTACATCAAGGACTTTAACGTCTTTCAGGCATTCTATTGCGGGCTGTGCAGGGCGCTGGGCAAAACCGGCTCGCAGCCGACGAGGCTTTGCACAAACTATGACGTGACCTTTTACAGCGTGCTCCTTCACAGCCTCATGGGACAGGAGGTCACTTTCGAGCGCAAGGTGTGCGTCTACAACGGCAAGCGCAAAGTGTCCGTCGCCGTGGACGAGCTTAGCCGCAAGATGGCGGATCTCGCCGTGTTGCTGGTGTATTACAACATAGACGACGACGTTCACGACGGCAAGATATCCCGCGCGCCCCTCAAGTGGAGGCTGGCTCTCAGAAAGAGCAGGGCGGCAAAGCGTATGCCGAAGATAGACGAGATGATGAAGGAGCGATTTTGTGCACTTCGCGCGCTCGAGGCGGAAAATTGTGACAGCATAGACGCTACGGCGGACGCATTTGCCTCGCTTATGCGGGACATAACGCGAGAGTTTATGCCTACGGACGACAATATAGACACCTTCACCTACAACCTCGGCAGGATCGTCTACATCATGGACGCCGTGGACGACGTGGAGAAGGACTTCAAAAAGAAGAGATATAATCCGCTCATCGCAAGCATGGGCGGGTGCGCATCAAAACAGGAATTTTTGACGAAAAACAGGGAAGAGCTTGAGTTTTTGCTCGGCTCCACCTACAATAAACTCGTCGGCAGCTACAACCTCATGGAGATAAAACTCTACGAGGGCGTGCTGAGCAACACGGTGTATCTTGGGATACGTATGCAGATGGATAGATTGCTTAAAGGAGAAGAAAAATGCCAAATGACCCGTTTGTGATCTTGGGGATCGACAGGAATGCCACTCAGAGCGAGATCGAGGAGGCGTACAAATCAAAGAAAGAGGAGCTGAAGGCTCACCTCTTCGACGAGGGCGAAAGCGGCGCGGAGGCGGCAAGACAGCTTGAGCTGCTCGAGAGCGCATACAGCGACGCAATGGAAGCTACGCACGAAAATGCGGAAGTCTCGGGGGACGGCGAATCCAACTATGAGGTGGTCAAGCAGGCGATACGCGACAAGAATGTGGAGCAAGCGCAGAGAGAGCTCGACAAGATATCCTATCGCGGACCCGAGTGGCACTATATGCAGTCCATAGTTTTCTATGAGAAAAATTGGCTGAACGACAGCCGCAAGCAGCTTGAGATTGCGCTGCAGATGGAGCCTAGCAATGCGAAATATCAGAGGGCGCTCGACAACCTCAAAAAGAAGATGGACGGCTCCCGCCCCTATGACAGGGAAGGCTCGGGCGGAGTTTACGGTTCTGCATCAAATCCGCAACAGCCTAATACGAACAGGACCTATTCGCAGGCGCCCGCGGACGCTACGGACGGCTGCTGCGCGGCATGTCAAGCGCTTTGGTGCGCGGATTGCTGTTGCGAGTGCATGGGCGGGGATCTCATCCGCTGTTGCTGATGCTTGAAGAGAAAGTATTATGAAATGTCGCAATTTTTATAATACTTTTCTCATAAATGCCGCTGTTTGGAACACTTAGCCCAAAATTTGCGCGTTTTAACTCGCGCGTACGACGGCGGTGGACGCGGCGTAGATTGATTTGGATATATGAAAAAGATCGACCGTTCGGACATGATATACTCGCTTGCGCTTGCAGGCATATCGGCGGCACTTGCGATAATCTTTGTGACGCTTGGGGTGTACGTCCGCTTTACCACGGTCGCCTTTTTTATTGCCGCGGGACTCAGCATAATGATCCCGCTTTCAAAGCGATATTGGTTTTCAAGCGTGGCGGCGCTCATCGTTTCGGGCGTGGCAAGCTTTTTCATCGCGGGCTCGGACGTCACGGTCATCGCGGGCTATATCGTCTATTTCGGGCCTATGGCGCTCATCGCGGGGACGATGTACAACCTGCATGTCAAGTGGTATATCCAACTGCCGATAAAACTTGTTTACATCAACGGCGCGCTCGCGCTCTTGTATTATGTGCTCGGCACCATAGTCGTGGACGCGTCTATCATGGAGGTATTGCCGTATTGGGCGATCGCCATCATAGGTTCCGTGTTGCTCTTGGCGGTGGACGTCATACTTGTTTTCATCTACTCCAAACTCGGCGTAATAGTGGGCAGGGTGCTCAGAGGCAGAAAGCAAAAGGGAGAGGAAGAGCCCTCCCCCGCCTACGACGACGAGGATCCCTTCGAGGAAGAGCTCCTGGAGCAGGACATCTACCCAAAGGAAACAGCGGAAGATGAGGGAGAAGATGAGAAGGGGCAAGATGAAGATGACGCGAAAGACCCGCCTGATAATTCTCAAACATAGATGAGTTTGTATATAAGAAAAGCCGGACAGAGGGTTCGTAAAGACAATCCCCTCAGTCCGCTCTGAGGAGCGGACAGCTCCCCTTGCTAAAGGGAGCCTTGTGCTCGGACAAAGCGTCACGTCAATATCACGCTTTCTCGCAGGAGTTTTGGACATTGCATACAATCAAAAAACGCGCGAACCAGCAACGAAAAGTTGCGACGTTCGCGCGTTTTTAGCTTGGGATCAAAAGGGCAAATCGCCCTTTGCCGAGGTGTGGGGCAGCGCCCCACCTGGGGCGTGCAGGGCTCGCAGCCCTGCGTGGGACGACGAAGTCCCTTGTCGGGGTTTGGGCGCGTAGCCCACATAAGCTCACAAATTCAGAAAATTGACTCCTGCGAGCAGGACGTCCTCTATTTTTGGGCTTTTTATTGAATAGTAGATGACTTTTCCTTCGCGTCTTTGCTGTACAATGTCGGCGGCGCGCAGTAGGCGGAGTTGGTGCGAGCAGGTGGTCTGATTGAGCTTTAAAATACGGCTGAGGTCGCTGACGCACAGCTCGGATATGGAGAGCGCGCAGATTATCTTTGCTCGTGTGACGTCGCTGCAAGCGGAGAAAAACTCCGCGAGGGAGTACAGCGTCGCGTTGTTGGGCAAAAAGCTTTTTACGGTCGATTCGGTCTCGTCGTCTATCAATTTTTCCATACTTCGATAATACGGCATATGAACATAAAAAGAGTGTAAGCATTTGTCGCCATATGTGAGGATATGTGTTTTTTTGTCATATGCGGATATGTTCACAGGGCGAGGCTTAGTGGCATATACTGTTGCGCAAAGGAGGGGATGATGTTCGGCGACAATTGGTATTTGTTTTTGCTTATAGTCATGCTCGCGTTCTTCGCGGACGGCAATATATCGGACAGGGAGGCGACGGTGATGCTCGCGATACTTTTCGCGCTTACGCTCACAAACAACTTGTCCTCGGACGCCACGACGACGGGCTGTTTCTGCAATAAGTAGTACGAAAATAAACAGAAAGCATTGGTTGAGTTTTATATGCCTATATCCTAGCGCACTTGTACACTATACTTGCCAAAGATTGAGCTTTGAGATATAATAGAGGCATGATAGATTTCAAGGCGAAACTCAAGGACGTGCCCGAAAACCCCGGCGTATACCTCATGATGGATGAGACGGGAGAGATCATCTACGTCGGCAAGGCGAAGAACCTGAAAAACAGGCTCAGGTCCTATTTTGTCAATCTTGCGACGCGCGCGGCAAAGGTCATGGCTATGCTGGAGCACGTGGCGGATTTTCGCTATATCATCTGCGCGAGCGAGGTGGACGCGCTGCTTACCGAAAACAACCTCATAAAAAAGTACAGCCCGCGATATAATATCCTGCTCAAGGACGACAAGGCGTACCCGTTTTTGCGCATAGATATGAAACAGGATTTTCCGCGTATCGAGCTGGTCAGAAAGCTGAAAAACGACGGCGCGAGATATTTCGGACCCTATATGCAATCCGTCAATATCAAGGATATTTTCGACCTCATACACACGGCGTTCAAGGTGCGGGAGTGTAAGAGGGACCTCTCAAAACCCTCTCGCCCCTGTCTCAACGCGCACCTCGGAAGATGCCTCGCGCCGTGCTCGGGCAAGGTGACAAGCGAGGAGTACAAGGCGGAGATAAAGAAGGTGATAGACTTCCTTCGCGGCAACGACAGGGAGGTGGAGCGCGTACTCAAGGAGCGCATGCTCGCATTTGCCGAGGAGGAAAACTTCGAGGTAGCGCTATCCTACAAAAACAAGCTCAAGGCGCTCGACAAGATAGTGCGTAAGCAGGTGAGCGCGCTCCCGAAGGATTTCGATCTGGACATCTTCGCCTTTGAAACAAACGGCATCATCAGCGCGATAAATATGCTCGTTGTGCGCGGCGGCAGGCTTGTGGGTGGGGACAATTTTGTCGCGGACGCGGCGGATGACGACATCGCGTCGTACATCTATCAATATTACAAAAACAACGCTCCCCTCTGTGACGAGATAGTGACGGACGGCGTCGAGGATATGCGCTCGCTGGAGCAGGCGGTGTGCGCGCTGTGTTCGCATACCGTGCGCGTGGTGGAGCCCAAGCAAGGCGTACGCAAGCAACTTTTGGAGCTTGCCCACTCCAACGCCTACGACGCTATGACAAAGCACGGCACGCAGGACGAGAGGCGGGAGTTGCGTACTTCGGGCGCGGTGAGACAGCTCAAGGAGCTTTTGGGACTGCATACG
>CANRBM010000013.1 GCA_947628855.1 uncultured Clostridia bacterium
TTCTTACGGTAGATATATCCCGCCGCTCTCTGGTTCTTGACTTTCGGCTCTTTCTCCCAAAAGACATAGTGGATATGCAGGTGTTCGGGGCGGTCTAAATGAAGAGCGCACATCAAGTCCATGTTATCGGGATCGAAGCCCGCATCCTTAAAAAACTGTCCAAACATACGCTTTACGAGCGCGATACACTTTTCGGGATCGTCTATCTTGTCCGAGTTCTCCTTGTCGAAGGAGATGAACCCGTGCCAAATGTTCTTCTCACCCGTCTGCGCGCGCTTCTTCATGGCTTTCACTTCCGCTTTGGAGAGCATACCGTTCTGATTGAAAACGCCCGTACTCTTTTGGAGATATTCGAGCATCGTGAACTTCTTGGTTTCCTCGCCCATGATTTTGCCGTCCGTCGTGATGTACTTATAGATATTGTCCTCGCCGCTCATGTCATAGAACGCGCGTTCCTTTGCGTGGGCTTGTCGCTCCAACGAATTGGCGTTACTTTTCAAACGATACGGCGTGTACGCAATATCGAATATTACCGGTTGTCCTATATTTTTTCCTCCTCGTTAATATAATTTTTCTTTTGCGGCAAAGCCGCGCGAAGGTGGGTATCCCACTTCGCAACTGCCTTGCAGTCCTTGTGATTTTGCCGTCGCAGACTGCAAAATCTTAGCCTGCTTCCGTTTTTCCTTGTTTTGCTCGTATTTTGCCCGTCTTTCGCTTGTTCTTTGCTTCCCGTCATGCTCCCTTCCAGCCGTTCAAAATCTCGTCATAATTGGACAGGATTTTATAGAGGCTCGTGCAATTTTGATACTTCGATATGGGCAGACAATAGTCGAGCATCGACCAATCAACCTCGTCCGCCAAATGCAGACTCGAACGGTATAGGTCGTTCGTGATTTGCGGATTACGGGACATAAATTCCTCAAAATCGATGCCCATTCCGCACCTCGGCAGTTTGGAAACTTGTTCGTCCGTGACCTTTACACGCGGCGCGTTCCCGCCGATCTTCCCAACCTTACTGCGCGTTTTGGAAAGTTGTAACTTCCGCTTTGCGAGCTTGTAATAGGTGTCCACGGGGGAAGTAAGTTTCGGCTCTTGTTCCTTTAAGGCAAAGTTATATATCGCCTTTGCGAATTGTCCCGCTTGTTTGTCGTCCATGAGAGGCAACGCCTCATAGAAGTTTCGGTGGAACATAAAGTGCTTCATCTGCCTGTTCAAGCCCTTCGGTGTTCTCCCGCTTTCCTGCGCCATTTTGTCCACGCAGAGGGTGTCTACAATGTTTCCCCAAAGATAGACGATCTTCTTATCCGTGAGCGCGGGCGGTGCGTTCTCAAACACATACGCGCACATAGCGCGTAGCAGTTTGCCGCGTTCTTCGTCCGTGAGCGTGTCCATAAGCTCTGCGTACAGGTCATAGAACGTGAATTTTGTGAGTTGTGTTTTTCCTTCCATAAAACCTCCTTTAATTTTCTTTTCGCCACTGTTTACCGACCGTCGGCAAGGTCATTCGTTCTGCATTGGAATCACCTCCTTGTTTATTGATTGCTGATTTAAGGTTAGGGAAATAACTCCCTCTAATATCACAAGGACACTTTTGGGGAAAAGTTGACGGTCTGCGCAAAAACTTTCCCAGAAATTTTTCTCCTCGCGATATAGATTTGAGCGCAACACTCTGAACGCACTTCATATCCGCGACCGAATACTCAAAATGCCTCCCACTTTGGTATGGCGGAATTTTTTCGGCAGATGCAACATCAAACCGTAAAATTTTTTGTATTTTCCGCGCCGAGAGCGTTGTCTTGCAATACCCCTTCACTTAAAGGGGCGATTTTCGGGCAAAATCGTACCCCCTAAATTGAAAATTTTTCAAAAAATTTTTCTTTGTAGGCTTTAAGTGTCACCGCGACGTGCTTGCCGTCTTGCAATACCCCCTCACTTAAAGGGGCATTTTTCGGGCAAAATCGTAGGGTCTGAATGCAAAATTCTTCAAAAATTTTTTTCTACGCTCCCGCAATCTCCTCCGTCGAGAACCCCGCCGTTCAACACCCCTCCAATAAGAAGAGCGATTTTTTGGCAAAATCGAAGGGGCTAAAATAAAAAATTTTTTTGAAGCTCTGCAAATCTGTGGCAAATTGAATTGTCTGACAAGCTAAAACGGGACATATAATTAGCCAAAATATAGGGCGCACAACCGATTTAATTTTGTGAGACAAAAATGGGATATGAATCCTTGTGTAAAAAATAAAACACATGAAATCCTTGATTTAGGGTCCTGTGAGTAGTATAATTACTTTACTAGTTAGAACTATTAGTTTATGGATCAATAGTTGCGAAGGATGCGTATGGAGTTGATAGACAACAGGTCAAAGCTCTTTGGGGACGACTTAAAGAAGGAGATCAAGAAAGGCGCAAAGATCAAAATGGTTGCGTCTTATTTTTCCATATACGCATTTGAAGCATTGAAAGAGGAGCTTGGGTCTATCGACGAGTTGCAATTTATCTTTCCTGCGCCGACTTTTGTCGGGAAGGGCGTTGCCGATTCTATAGAAAAAGAGGCGCGAGAATATTATATTCCCAAGCATTTGCGTGAAAATTCTTTGTATGGCACAGAATTTGAGATAAGGCTTCGCAATCAGCTTACGCAAAAGGCTATTGCAAAGGAATGCGCCGATTGGATAAGGGATAAGGTGAGGTTTCGCTCAAATATCACAAACAGCGAGATTCAAAACTTTTTATATCTTGAAAACGGCGACAAGCGCACACTCTATACGCCGATAAAAGGTTTTACCTCTGTAGATCTGGGCTATGAAAAGAGCAACAGCCTGTTGCAAGGCATATTTAAAGAATCTGACGCTCAATACGCGCGGTTTTTCTTCAATCAATTCAAAAGCATTTGGGATGACGACAGCAAAGTGGAGGACGTCACGGACGCTATTGCGGATTACATATCGTCGGCGTACAAAGACAACTCGCCGGAGTTTATCTATTTCGTGACGTTGTATAACATTTTCAGCGAATTTTTGGATGATATAATGTCCGAAGATTTTTTGCCCAATGAGGGCACGGGTTTCAAGAACTCGCTCATTTGGCAAAAGCTATATCAATTTCAGCGTGATGGCGCGATAGGCGTGATACAAAAGCTCGAAAAATACAATGGTTGCATACTTGCGGACAGCGTAGGTCTTGGCAAAACGTTCACGGCGCTTGCGGTGATGAAGTACTATTCGTCGCGCAACAAAAATATTCTCGTGCTTACTCCCAAAAAGCTTGCCAACAACTGGAACAGATATCGCGATAATGTGCGGACAAATCTGTTTTATAGAGACAGAATACATTTCGACGTGCTGTATCACACGGATCTCGGCAGGACAAGAGGATTTTCCAACGGACACGATCTGCGCAATTTCAATTGGGACAATTATGATTTGATAGTCATTGACGAGTCGCACAATTTCCGCAATGACGATTCATTCCGCGAGAGAGAAACGCGCTACTCATTCCTGTTGAACAAGGTGCTTAAAAGCGGCGTAAAGACGAAAGTGCTTATGTTGTCTGCGACGCCTGTCAACAATCGCTTTTCGGACTTGAAAAACCAACTCGCTCTTGCCTATGGCGACGACTATGCTGAGTTCAATTCAAAGCTTGACACAAGCAAATCGGTGGACGTAGTGCTTATCAATGCGCAAAAGGCGTTCAACGAGTGGACGAGGCTGCCTAAGGAGCAACGCAAAGCGTCCGATTTGCTTTCGAGTTTGGACATTGATTTTTCGATTTTGCTGGACAATGTGACCATAGCGCGCAGCCGCAAGCATATCACCAAATATTATGACACGCGCGAGATAGGCTCTTTCCCGAACAGGCTGAAGCCGATATCATATTATTGCGACATTGCAAAGAAAGAGGACACGATCGAGTACAACGACATATTCAATACGCTTATGAGTTTGAATATGAGCGTATACGCGCCCATGAATTACATTTTGCCGAGCAGGATATCCAAGTACGAGATGTTGTATGACACTAAGGTCGGCGCGTCAACGTTGAAGCAGGTCAATCGTGAAAAGGCATTGCAGCGGTTGATGACAATAAACGTGTTGAAGAGGCTTGAATCCTGCGTCGATTCCTTCCGTATAACGCTGAAAAAGATACACGACGTCAACAAGCGCACATACGACTCCATTCTCGCATACGAGGCGGACAGGGCAAAGTCCGAATACGAGGCGTTGCAGCTTGACGAAGACGCTTTTGAGGATGAAGATTTTGATTTGACAAACGATAGCACACTGGGCAAGGTCAAGATAGATTTCGCCGATATGGATCTGCTTGCATGGAAACAGGATCTTAAGGACGATATAGATACGCTATCAGCGCTTTACGAGTTGATGTGCTACGTCACGCCCGACAAGGATCTGAAACTGAAAAAGCTCATCGAAGTGGTGGAGAACAAAATCGAGCATCCTTTCAATGAGGGCAACAGAAAGATACTCATTTTCTCTGCATTTGCGGATACGACGAATTATCTTTACGCAAATTTGGCGGACAGACTAAAACAAAAATACGGTCTGCACACGGCGAGGATACAAGGCGGGCAGAGCGGAAATACCGCCAACGTTGGCGGCAGCAATGACACAGACAGATTGCTTACGTTGTTTTCGCCCATATCCAAAGAGCGGTCGCAGACGTACGCCGAGGATGAAGACACGGATATTGACGTGTTGATCGCGACGGATTGCGTGTCCGAGGGGCAGAACTTGCAAGATTGCGACATTTGCATCAACTATGACATCCATTGGAACCCCGTGCGCATTGTCCAGCGTTTTGGGCGTATAGACAGGATAGGCAGCACAAACGCCAACATACAGCTTGTCAACTTTTGGCCGAACGTATCTTTGGACGAGTACATCAATCTCAACGCCCGCGTCGAAAACAGGATGACATTGGTGGACGCCACGGCTACGGGCGACGACAACATCTTGTCAAGCGAGCAAGCGGAGCTTGATTATCGCAAAGAGCAGCTCAAAAAGTTGCAAGAGGGCGATCTGCAAGACCTTGAGGACGTGGACGGAAGCATAGCCATCACGGATTTGGGACTCAATGATTTCCGCATGGACATGGTGGCATACATCAAAGCGCACGGCGCACCGAAAAACATTCCGCACGGCTTGTATGCGGTCGTCCGCCATGACGATGAGATAGGCATTCCCAAAGGCGTGATCTTTGTGCTTAAAAACAAAAATCCAGACGTCAACATAGGCAGGCAAAATCGCTTGCATCCGTATTATCTTGTGTATTTGAATGAGGATGGCGAGGTCATACACAACCACACGGAGGTCAAAGCCATATTGGACAAGGTGCGCAAGACATGCAAGCTTGTGGACGCGCCCATTGCCGATTTGTGTCGCGCCTTTAATCGCGAAACGAAGGACGGCTACAAGATGGACAAGTACAGCCGCCTGCTTGACAGAAGCATAGAGTCCATCATAGACGTAAAAGCCGCCAACGACATTGACGCGCTGTTCAACGTCGGCTCAGACGTGCTGTTCCAAGGGACGATAAAAGGGCTTGACGACTTTGAACTTATCACATTTTTCGTGATAAAATAGGGGGAGCGCGTGTTTAATTTCAGTACGAAAACGGTCGTAGACCGCAAATTCAAGCTCTCCGACTTATTTGCCCAAATAGGAGCAAGCAAAGAGGTCAAAAAGGATGCGGCGTGCATAGAAAAAGTCGTGTTGACAAACGTGCTGTCGCCCACTACTTTGAATTGCGATCCCGACAAGACTGTCAAAGAGGTCTACATCATCGAGATCACCGTCAAGGACAGATATGTGCCGGAGCTTTTCATCAAGGAACTTGACAAACACATCAAATTTCACACGCTTTTCAACGTGCGGCATGGCGAGTGGGAGTTGTCGATGATATCCTTCAAACTTGGCACGTCAAAGGGCAAGTATTATCAAACAAATTGGGAGAATGAGGACGATATGGACGTCCCGCCCGTCAACAGCGTTCCGGAGCTGTACAAGTTTATGCTCTCAAAGTTTTGGAAGTATCCGCCTTTTGAGAGCGAAAGCGTAGAGGAGTATGTGAAGCGATATGGACAGCTTGTCAAACTTGATTTTCAAATCAATGCGACGCAAAACGCAATGAACAGAGAGAGCCAGTCCAAAAAAAAGTTTGAGTATAACGCCCGCCTCAAACGATACAAAGAGGAGAGAGAAAAGCTGCTCGGAGGAGAAAAGTAGATGGAAAAGCCGTCGAATATTATTGAAATAAATTCAGCCACCTCATTTAGATTAAATGATAATACTATGCAGATGATTAAGGCGGTATTTTCATCGATAAAAGGATTATATAGCCCTGAAATGCAGAAGACCATTCAATATATTGCTCATATTGGCAAAAATGTTATTGACAAGATTTCTTCCGCTATAAGTTTTATTCAGTCTATTGATTTTGAACGCATACAGCAAGCGGTTAATATTTTGCGAGAAGGGCTATCATATGCGGAAGATTATGAATCTTTAATAGATAACTGCATGGATATAGTCTATAATTACTATAACTGGTGTCCTTCCATCGTATATACGTTTTTAAACGATATGCAAGCAAAATCGTTTTTTGAGTTAATAGATATTATAGACTCTTGTAGGCTTGGGAGTGATAACTCAAAAAATAAAATTGATAAAATAGTATTCAAATACTATAGCAATAGTAAAATTGAAGTTATAAAAAGAATTTGTCGTCATAGTTCGAACTTAAGTGTTTGCTACAAGAAACTAATAATTGAGGCTTTAACGGCATATCAAAATAAAAATTACGGCTCAACTGTAATTATTTTATCAATGCTATTGCAGGGGATAATTAGCAATAAGGCAAGTAATCGCATGTATCAACAAGACGATAAAATTAAAAAGTGTGTTAAAGATTTAGTTGCAGAAAACAAGAGGTCAGAAGCTTTTACTGAATTCTTTAATAATTGCATTTACAAACCGTGTTCAAACTGTGATGATGTTAATGTTGATGTGCTGAGTCGTCACGCGGTAGCACATGGTTGGATGCAAAATTATCCCAGTAAAAAAGCAGCATTAAATGCAATTCTGTTTACAGAGTTTTTATTAAATTTACAACCAATTAACAAGGAGAATTAAAAATGGCAGATAAACTTGATATGATGTCTATGGATGTGACGCAGGCGAACATTGCAAAGATAAGGGAGCTGTTTCCGAGTGCGGTGACGGAAGTGCAAAATGACGGCAAGACGACGCTTGCGGTCGATTTTGACTTGCTCAAAGAGGAACTTTCTTCCGTCATAATGGATGAGAAGCAGGAGCGTTATCAAATGACTTGGCCCGACAAGCGCAAAGCCAAAATGCTTGCAAGCTCCAAGATATCTGCCACTTTGCGCCCGGACAAGGCAAAGAGCGTAGATTTTGACAATACCCAAAACGTCTACATCGAGGGCGACAATCTTGACGTGTTGAAGCTGTTGCGCGAAACATACCTTGGACAAATCAAGATGATCTACATAGACCCGCCCTACAACACAGGCAATGACTTTGTGTATAATGATGATTTTGCCATTGACAGCGAAGAGTATATGTCAAACAGCGGACAATATGACGAACAAGGCAACAGGCTTGTCAAAAATCTTGATAGCAATGGACGCTACCACACCGATTGGCTGAACATGATTTATCCGCGCCTGAAAGTAGCGAAGGATTTGCTGACAGATGACGGCGTGATTTTCATAAGCATTGATGATAATGAGCAAGCAAATTTGAAAAAGATTTGTGATGAAATATACGGTGGGGAAAATTTTATTGCGCAAATAGTTTGGGAACGCGCTTTTGCTCCTGTCAACTTGAAGAAGCATTTTTCAGAAAGTCATGATTATATTCTCTGCTATGCAAAGGATATCGCTTTGGCAGTATGTAACGGTTTGCCGCGAAACATGGAAGCAAACGATAGGTATAGCAACCCGGATAACGATCCCCGCGGGGCATGGACATCAGGTGACTTGTCCGTAGGCCCACGTGTTGAAAGCAAAGTTTATGAAATTGTTACCCCAAGTGGGAGAAGTATTCTTCCGCCAAGTGGATATTGTTGGAGATTAGATAAGAAAACATTTGAAAAATATGTAAGCGATAACAGAATTTGGTTTGGAGAAGATGGAAACAACGTTCCGAGAATAAAACGCTTCTTATCAGAAGTCAAGCAGGGAATAACGCCAATGACAATTTGGAAATACACGGATGTGGGGCATTCGCAAGAAGCCTCACAGAAGTTAAAGGAATTATTTGGCGGGAAAGCATACTTTGATTATCCTAAATCAGTAGAACTCATAAAGAGGTGTGTACAACTATATGCGGATAAGGAGTCTATTATCCTTGACTTCTTCTCTGGTTCTGCGACGACGGCTCACGCCGTGATGCAGCTCAACGCCGAGGACGGCGGGAACAGGAAGTTCATCATGGTACAGCTCCCCGAACCTTGCGATGAAAAGAGCGAAGCGTACAAGGCGGGCTACAAGACCATTTGCGATATTGGGGAGGAGCGTATCCGCCGTGCGGGGCAGAGAGTTATAGCAGAGTATAAGACGGGCAAACTGCTTGATGGCATAGAGATAGTAGATAAAGACAAAAAGCTGTTTAGAGTTAATATGTCGTTAGATGATATATTGGCTGATGATTCATTGGAAAAGCGATTAGACGTCGGTTTCCGCGTGTTCAAGCTTGATTCATCAAATATGCAAGAGGTGTATTACAATCCGAATGTCATGGCGCAGGATCTGTTGGAAAGCACTGTGGACAACATCAAGCCCGACAGGACTCCGCTCGATCTTTTGTTCCAAGTTATGCTTGATTTGGGCAAGCCGCTGTCTTCCAAGATAGAGGAACAACATATTGAGGGCAAAACGGTATATTTGGTCAACGGCAACGATCTTATTGCTTGCTTTGATGACAACATCACCAACGAAGTCATAACCGCCATAGCAAAGCAACAACCGCTGTATGCCGTGTTCAAGGACAAATCCTTCGCCAACGACAGCGTAGCCATCAACAACGAACAGCTTTTCAAGACATACAGCCCCAGCACAACAATAAAGGTGCTGTAAGGAGAAGTTGAAAATTCGGAAATTCCGAATATTCTCTCGGAAGACGCGCGAAAATAATTCAACGATACAGGAACGGGCAGTAAAAAATGAAATTCAGATTTAAGATACAACAATATCAAACGGACGCGGTAAACGCGATCGCGGATGTGTTCAGAGGGCAGCCGTACAGGGAACACGCCAAGTATACGATAGATATGGGTGCGCCGCAACCTCAGCAGGCGTCGATGTTTGATTCGCCCGATATGCGTCGCGCTTTGTACGAGGACTACGACGTCGGTTTTGCCAATCCGCGCATAGAGCTGCCGCCCGAAACGCTTTTGAAAAACATACAAAATGTGCAAGACCTCTCAAACATCAATGAGTCGTCCGAACTTTCGCATACGCTCGGCGCAGTTGACCTTGATGTCGAAATGGAAACGGGCACAGGCAAGACGTATGTCTACATCAAGACCATGTTCGAGCTTAACAAGCGTTATGGATTCAGCAAGTTTATCGTCGTCGTGCCAAGCATTGCCATCCGCGAGGGCGTCAAAAAATCATTTGAGATGACGCAGGACCATTTTATGGATACCTACGGCAAAAAGGCGAGATTCTTCATATACAATTCCAAAAAACTTGATGAAATAGAACAGTTTTCAAGTTCGTCTGCAATAAATGTGATGATAATCAACATCCAAGCGTTCAACTCGCGCGGCGCGGATGCCAAGCGAATTTATGAGGAGTTGGATGAGTTCCAAAGCCGCCGTCCCATCGACGTCATTGCAAAAAACAGGCCTATCCTCATCCTCGACGAGCCGCAAAAGATGGGCGGCGACGCTACGCAACAATCCTTGCAACGTTTCGAGCCGCTGTTCTCAATGAATTTTTCTGCCACGCACAGAGTAAAGCATAACACCGTGTATGTCCTCGACGCGCTTGACGCCTACAACAAAAAACTTGTCAAAAAGATACAAGTCAAAGGCTTCACCATAAGAAATTTGCGGGGCACGAACGGATATTTGTATTTGCAAGATATTGTCCTTGCGCCAAGCAAGCCGCCTATCGCAAAAATCGAACTTGAAATCAAATACAGAAGCGGGATAAAGCGCGAAACACGATTGCTTAAAGCAGGGGACAATTTGTATCAAATATCCGGCGAGATGGAGCAATACAAGGACGGCTACGTCATAAACGAGATCGACCCGTTCACAAATACCGTATCTTTCTTCAACGGCGAAGTGCTGTATCTCGGCTCGGCAAGCGGCGATGTGTCCGAAAACGATATCCGCCGCATTCAAATAAGGGAAACTATACGCTCCCACTTTGAAAAGGAAGAGGAGATGTTTGCGCGCGGCATAAAGGTGCTGTCGCTGTTCTTCATAGACGAAGTTGCAAAATACAGGCAGTATGACGAAAACGGAGAGGAGATAAACGGCTTGTATGGCAACATCTTCGAGGAAGAATACAACAGAATCGTGAGCGAGTATATCACGCTTTTCGATACGCCGTATGTCCGATATTTGCAAAGCACCGACGCCTCGCAAGTGCATAAAGGCTATTTTTCCATTGACAGGAAGGGACACAAGGTCGATTCATCCTTGGCAAGAGGCACGGATATATCCGACGACGTGTCCGCATACGACTTGATCCTCAAAGACAAGGAGCGTTTGCTGTCATTTGAAGAGCCAACGCGATTCATTTTCTCACATTCCGCATTGCGAGAAGGTTGGGATAATCCAAACGTCTTCCAAATCTGCACCTTGAAGCACAGCAATTCCAATATCCAACGCCGTCAAGAGGTCGGGCGAGGGCTGCGTTTGTGCGTCAATTCCGCAGGCGAGCGCATGGACGCAACAATTCCCAACTTCGATGTTCACAGCCTCAACGTGCTTACGGTCATTGCAAACGACTCCTACGAGGACTTTGTGAGCGGTCTGCAAACGGAGATCAAGGAAAATCTGTACGAAAGACCGTCAAGAGCGTCCAAAGAGTTCTTCGCAGGCAAGAAGATCAAAGTTGGCGGGGAAGAATACACCATATCCTCGCAACAAGCTACTGCGATTTATCGCTATTTGCTTATAAACGACTACATCGACAACGACGACAAGCCCACGGATACATATAAAAACGCAGTTAAGCAAGATACGCTTGAAAGTTTGCCGATGGATCTGCAACCTATGGCAAGCGTCATTCACAAACTTGTGCAATCCACTTATGATACGGACGCTCTTGCCGAAATGTTTGAGGACGGCAATCAGGCAAAGGTGCAGGACAATAAACTCAACGACAACTTCTATAAAGCAGCATTCCAAAAGCTGTGGAAAGAGATCAACCATAAATACGCCTACACCGTTCAATTCGATTCGGATGAACTTATTGCAAAAGCGGTTCGCGCGATAGACAGCGAACTTTATGTGTCGCCGTTGACGTATACCGTATCTACGGGCGAGCAGAAAGCCGAAATAGACGCCGACGAGATCAAAAACGGCGTATCTTTCAGAAATGCCACAACAAGGACGGAACAGCTGCGCGCGGCGGCGAACTCAAACATCACCTATGATTTGCTCGGCAAAATAAACGCGGTGACAAAACTTACAAGGCGCACGATCGCTACCATATTAAAATCCATAAGCGCAAGCAAATTCATCATGTATAAGGACAATCCCGAAGAATTTATCGACAAGGTGTCCAAAATCATAAAAGAGCAAATCGCCACGCTCATTGTAGACCATGTTACATACAATCAAGTCGAGGGCAGTTTTGACTCGTCCATTTTTGCGGAGTCCAAATCAACAGGCGCATTCAAAAATGCGTTTAGGGCGCAAAAGCATATCAAAGATTATGTGTTCGTAGACGGCATAAGCGATGCTCATTCCGTCGAGAGGACTTTCGCCGAGGATCTTGACCATGCGGAAGAAGTTTGCGTCTATGCAAAATTGCCAAAATCCTTTTATATTCCTACTCCCGTCGGCAATTACAGCCCCGATTGGGCTATCGCATTCAACGAGGGAAGCGTCAAACACATTTACTTTTTGGCGGAAACAAAAGGCAGCTTGGATTCTTTGCAAATGCGCGCCGTCGAAAGCGCAAAAATTGAGTGTGCAAAAAAACTGTTCAACAAAATGTCAACAAGTACCGTCCGCTATGAAAATGTGACCGGCTACGCCGACTTGCTAAACAAAATGAGCAGCTTGGATTAGCAGGGCAATATCGCATAAAACGCAATAAAACGAAATAGTCACGATGGGCATACATAGCTTTTTGATAGACATAAGGGCATAAAATATAAAAAAGAGGTAATAAATGAACATAATAAGCTTTATTAAAACGGATGAGATTAACAACAGTGCAAATAACCAGTTGTTGATTACTCAACTAAAAAAAGAATTTCAATCTTGTAATATCAACATTTTACTTGGGGCAGGATTTTCATGCGGAGTCGCTGAATTACTCGGCAATATAGAAAAAGAAATTTCATGCGCAGAAAAAAATGATGATGCAAATACGGTGATACAGCTAAAAAAGAAATTCTTTAATAAAAGCATTTTGCCTACGATTGACAAAGAAAAAGTAAAAATAGGAGAAGAAGAGCGCATTAGATTTTTAGGGTTGATTAAAAAAATCATTGATAACAGGCAATCTTCTATTTTGCATAAAATAGTCAATATTTTTACAACGAATTACGACCTTCTCATTGAATCCGCATTGGAGAAGTTAAATATAGATTATATGGATGGTTTTTCAGGCAAAATAAAGCCTAAGTTTTCTACTTCTAATTATGGAATCATTTTAAGTAAACAAACTAGCATCTCCAGTATGACATCTGAGATGACGACATTCAATCTTTATAAAGTACATGGTTCTTTGACTTGGGCTTGCGCAAATGGGGACATCTATCGAATCGATCCGACCGATTTAATTCGTAGCATTGAATTGAAGATGGAAGATGAAGAATTTGAAGAGTATTATAATAAATTAGCAATAGTTAACCCTTCTAAAAACAAATTAGAACAAACCGTTTTGAATGTTAATTATTACGATCAGTTACGACTGTATTGTAACGAATTAGAAAAAAATAATACTATTCTTCTTTCTTTTGGCTTTTCATTTGCCGATGAACATATATTACAAATGACTAAAAGGGCACTTGCTAGTAATCCGACTTTTAGTCTTTTAATTATTTCGTACGATGAAAATGCAACAAATGGATATAAAAGAGAGTTTGAAAATTTCTCAAATGTAACGCTCTTTCAATTGAAAAAGGAGGATGGTGATGGTTGTATCACTATTCCTTTTGAGCAAAAGGAACTAAATAACATTCTAGAAGAGGTATATAATGGAACTAAGTGATTATCTAAAGATTGGCGAAGTTTGTGAAGTCCAAGGCAAAACGGTTAAAGCTGGGATATATAGCGATAAAAATACGGAATATTTGAATTATAATGGCTCTATAATCAAAAATGTAGGTATTGGTAGTTTTATTCTAATTAGAAAAGGCTTTAATAATATTATCGGAAAAGTCGAAGGCGAATACATCAAAGAGAATGTTGCTCCTTCTACATCATATGCCCATATGGGAAATAACATAAGAAGGATAATTGGTATAAGCATTTTAGGTAGTTTAGAGAAAGATAGATTTATACATGGATTAAATGAATTGCCTATAATTGGCAATTATGTTTATATTATTGAAGAGGAGGTTGTTTCCAAAATTTTTTCTTTTAATTCACCTAAGGACACTATTCGTATTGGCAAAATAATAGGTCAAGACAATTATCCGTTCGAATTGGGTGTACAGGAGGTAATATGCAGTCATATTGGTATTTTCGGAAACACCGGAAGCGGAAAATCTAATACTCTTGCCAAATTATATAGTGAAGTAGTAAATAAGTATTCTTCTTCCGATGCGTTCAAAAAGAATTCAAAGTTTATTATTATCGATTTTAATGGCGAATATGGGAATGTTTTTAGCGATGCCGATAATTACACATTAAGTACACGAACAATGAGCACAGATGATGTTGATCTTAATACCGGTAATATTTTTCGTTATCCCATATCAACAAAAGATATTCAAGATGGGGAATTTTGGTCAATAATTCTTGAAGCAACAGATAAAACACAAAAACCATTTATAAATCGATCTTTGAAGAAGTATAGACAAATACAAGAGCGAAAAGAGGACTTTTCTATTGAAAAGATATGTGACTTAATCTATAAAACTCAAGCAAAATATCCTGATTTAAAATACACAATTTGCGATCTCTGTGAGGTCTTTGGAATAAAAGAACAATTTGAAAATTTAGATTTACAATTTGGTTATAATGGACAATCTAAAAGTTTTTATAGAAATGGCAGTTATGATATTACACCCACCACTATTCAAAATGTTATTTTTTCAGGGGTAACGCTGGATATGTCAAAATTATATTCATTACAGGCTTTCGAATTATTTGAATTTACACTAAAATATAATTATTGGTTAGAAATCAGCAGAGGTTATATAACAAAAGAGCATATAGCACCTTTGATAGCTAGAGCTGATAGCAGATGTTTTGACCTTGAAAAAATATTTAACGTTTTACCGGAGCAACAATACAAACAGACTATATCTAGCCAGAGCAACATAGAAGTAATTTCTTTGTTGGATGTTAATTTATCGATGAAGAAAATCGTTCCTATGATCGTATGCAAAACAAAATATGCAGAAAAGAAAAAAGCAAAAAATCAAATTCTAACTAGCACATTACATATTATTATTGATGAAGCGCACAACATTCTCTCCGAAATGTCCACACGGGAAAGTGAAGAATGGAAAGATTACAGGTTAGAAAGTTTTGAAGAAATTATAAAGGAGGGAAGAAAATTTGGCACATTCTTAACTATCGCATCGCAAAGGCCATCGGACATTTCGGATACAATAATATCTCAGCTACATAATTATTTTATACATAGACTTGTTAACGAGGAAGATCTTCGTAAGATGTATCGATCAGTTGCCTTTGCGGATAAAGCATCAAACGAAATGATTCCTATTTTGCCGGCCGGTGGTTGTTTGGTGTCAGGACTAGCTACTAATTTCCCTGTACTAGTTCAGATTGACAGATTGCCGCCCGATCATCGCCCTAAAAGTGATAATGTTGAAATTCATGTCGCATGGGGAAACCCGGAGCAATAGAATTTTAATAACTGGAATAAAGATAGATTAACACTGACACTATAAGTAAATCATTTCCATGAATATGGTGTAAATTATTCTAGTAAATAAAGACTTTTATGATTTATCTTTTGCAACCTCCTCATAACCCCTTGACAGATTTTGAAAGAGGGGTTACAATGGGGTTGCATGGATAGGTGGCGTATGAATGAGAATGATTTGCGCAGAGAAATTGCCGAGTTAGAGGGGCGGATCGCCGAGCTGCCGAAGGGCTATATCTCGAAAAAGAATATAAGAGGCAAGGTCAGGTTCTATTTGCAATGGACGGAGGACGGCAAGAAAAAGAGCAAGTATGTCGATGAGTCGCTTGTTGAGGCTTTGCGCGCCTCGATAGAGGAGAGGCGGCGGTTGCAAGAGCAAGTAAAAACTCTCAAAGCGCAGTTGCCCATTGGCGCGAAAACGGTAGACAACAGCGATATGACGTTCCAAGCCACGGTGATATGCGGCGAGCAGCTCAGGCAATTTGTAAAACCCGTTGAAAATTACAAGCGGCGTTTTTGCTTTAAGCAGCTGACCGATTATTTGTACGGCGACGCGCACGACAAAGTTTTGATCCTCTACGGACTGCGCAGGACGGGCAAGACCACGCTGATACGGCAGGCGATTTCGGACATGACGGCGGCGGATCTTGCAAAATGCGCATTCATACAGATCCGCACGGGCAATACGCTCTCGCAAGTGAACGCCGATCTGCAATCGCTGTCACGCGGCGGCTACAAATACATTTTCATCGACGAAGTGACGCTTATGGACGACTTCATCGAGGGCGCGGCGCTGTTTTCGGACGTGTTTGCGGCATGCGGAATGAAGATCGTCCTGTCGGGTACGGATTCGTTGGGCTTTGCATTTTCTGAGGACGAACAGCTATATGACAGGTGTATTTTGCTGCACACGACGTTTATCCCGTATCGAGAGTTTGAGGGCGTTTTGGGCGTCAAGGGCATAGACGAATATATCCGCTACGGCGGCACAATGAGCATGGGCGGAGTCAATTACAACACGCCGACGACGTTCGCGACCCCGCAAAGCACCGACGAGTATGTGGACAGCGCAATAGCGCGCAATATCCAACATTCGCTCAAATGCTACCAATATGAGGGGCATTTCAGGGCGTTGCAGGAGCTTTATGAACACGGCGAGCTGACAAGCGTCATAAATCGCGTCATCGAGGACATCAACCACCGCTTTACGCTTGAAGTGTTGACGCAAAATTTCGTTTCGCACGACCTCGGCATCTCCGCAAAAAATTTGCGTAGCGATAGGGAACAACCGACGGATATTCTTGACAGGATAGATAAAGAAGAAGTCACGAGGCGGCTTAAAGAGGCTCTTGAAATAAGAAACAGGGAAGAGCAGAGCGTCGCCATTTCCGACGTTCACAGGAAGGAGATAAAGGAATATCTTGACCTGTTGGATTTGACCGTGGACGTCGAGATCCGCTCCATCCCCGCAAGCAACAGAGCCGCCGTGAGAACGTTGTTTTCTCAGCCCGGCATGCGCTATTGCCAAGCTGAGAGCCTTGTCAAAAGCCTCATGCAGGACGCGACGTTTATGGATGTTTCCGCGGCGGACAGGGCGGCGATCGTCGAGAGGATTCTGGACGAGATCAAGGGCAGAATGATCGAGGACATCGTTTTGCTCGAAACCAAGATGGCGCGCCCGCAAAAACAAGTGTTCAAATTGCAATTTGCGGTCGGCGAGTTCGATATGGTCGTCGTAGACACGGCGCAAAACACTTGCGAGATCTATGAGATCAAGCACAGCGCACAGCGCGTCCCCGAACAATACAAAAATCTGCTCGATGAAACCAAGTGCCGCGAAACGGAGTTCCACTTCGGCACAATCACAAAACGCACCGTCCTCTACCGCGGCGCCACCACACACCTCGGCCCCGTCGAGTACAAAAACATTGAGGAGTTTTTGTCCGATTATTAACCAATTTTGCGCACAACAATGTAAAATTTAAGTGTTTTGTGTGGATTTGGATAAAGCGGTATTATTTATTTGTTATGTCCTTCGCAATCTCACACAGCTCAGTTTCTATATATGTAGTTATCGACTCCCTTAATAAAACATATATTCGACGTCTTAAATTAAAATCTGTGACTTTTTCAAACGGCAAATTGCCTCTCGGTATATCGCTTGACGCTAAGTGCATCAAAAAGCATAGAGTTCGTGAATGTTGTCCCATAAAAGCCGGCACTTTGACATATTCTCTTGACAAATGCACAAAATGCGACTAATATATAGTCATACTATAGATTTGTCGCAGAGGTGGATATGTATATTAAGAGAAATATCGAGTCGGTGCTTAAACAGAGGGCAAAAAACAGCAGGTGCATTCTCGTTACGGGGGCGAGGCAGGTGGGGAAGTCCACGCTGCTGAAACAGTTGTACCCAAATGTGCGCTATGTCACTTTTGACGACAAGCTGTTGCTGAACACCGCCATTGAAGACCCGAAACTTTTTATAAAAAATCTTCCAAAGCCGTCCATCATAGACGAAGTGCAGTATGCGGCGGAGATTTTTCCATACATCAAAATGGAGTGCGACAAGCAAGGCATGTACGAAAACTACTACCTCACGGGCTCGCAGCAGATGCGGCTTATGTCCAAAGTGCAGGAGTCATTGGCGGGCAGGATTTCTATATTGGAGCTGCAAGGCTTGTCTATGCGCGAACTCAACGGGATTGATTTCAACAAGCATTTTGTCCCGACGGAAGAATACATTGCCGCAAGGGAAAAGTACCTCAAGCCGTATAACAATCTTTGGCAGACTATCCATCGCGGCATGTATCCCGAAATAAACGTCACGGAAAGGGACTGGCAGGACTTTTATTCGTCCTATGTCAGGACGTATCTGGAGCGCGACATCAAAGAGGAGATCGAGATAAAGGATACGCTCGCCTTCACGAGGTTTCTCTCGGCGATCGCGGCGAGGACGGCGCAAATGCTCAACTATGCGTCGGTGGCGCAGGACGTCGGGGTTACGCAAGCGACGATAAAAAATTGGGTGTCCGTCTTGGAGCGCACAGGGATAATCTTCATCTTGCAGCCGTACTATTCCAGCCACTTGACGCGCGCGATAAAAACTCCCAAACTCTATTTCCGCGACACCGGGCTTGCTTGCTATCTGTCCAAATGGAACAGTGCGGAGGCTCTCGAACAGAGCGCGGTCGCGGGGAATATGTTTGAAACATTTGTTATATCCGAGATATTAAAATCGTTCAGCAACGAGGGGAGCGACTATACTTTCAACGTGTTCTATTATCGCGGCAAGGACAAAAAGCGCACGAAGGAGAATGGCGAAATCTTTGAGGAGGAGAGCGAAATAGACCTCATCATCGAGGAGAACGGCACCCTCTATCCCATCGAGATCAAAAAGAGCGCCAACCCCAACAAATCAATGGCGTCCGCCTTTGGCGTTTTGGACAAGGACGCCGCCAAAACCCGTGGCATAGGCGCCATCCTCTGCCTGTACGACTCCAAACTCTACCTCTCCGACGACCTTGTCGTTCTGCCAATTGAGTATATCTGACTTTATGTGCTTCAAAAAAGTTTATAAATTTGTCAAAAGTCGCTTGAAAAAGTTTTGATAATTTATAAAACTGCCTTGAAAAAATTTTTATATAAAGACACTTTATTGGAATGCAACTTATTCGGTGAAGTCAGGGTCATCGGCTGAGCTGGTGGCCCTGACTAATCATCTCAGCATTGATTATATTTTGTTTTTATAGCTTTTCAGTTTGTTGAAAAAAGTGGCGCGGCATATGCCAAGTTTTTTAGCGGCTTCGGCGGCAGTAATTTGTTTGTTTAAGAATGCGGTCATGTACTTATCAAAGAGGTTGGGAGAGAGTGTGATTGGTTTCCTCCCTTTATATGCGTTTCTCGCTTTTGCTTCTTCTATGCCGCGCAGACGAGCGCGCTTGCCACTTTCAAATTTATCCACATATAAAGGCATTAAAAAGCGGTAAAATTCCGCTCGATTGGCATCGTTGATTTCAATTTCCTTCGTTTTGAGACAATCTCCGAAGCATATTATTTCAAGCAATCTTTTGATGAGCATGTTGCGTCTTGAAGACAAGTCGAACACGGACGGACATTGTATATTAGAATGATTATTAAATTCGATTACAAACAGCCTATCACCAAAATATCTATGGTTCGTCTTGATGAGCCAATCCAAGCGATTTGATTTTTCCGAACTTTTATCTTCGAGCAGGTTTCTCAGATTTGCTATGTCGGGAGATGGAGTTCTTTTTGCGATAAATGCAGGAGTTATATTGAGACTTTTATATGTCTTTTGTCTCAGCGAGAGGTCAATACCCGAGATGCCATGAAAAAGATGATCGGGAAGCATATCAATAACGGCGTAATTTGGCGAGATAATATACTCAAACTCATCGCCCCACTCCATATAATCAATGCGCCCCACTTTGTACATAAAATGGTAGTCATCTTCAAGACAGATCAAACCCGATGTGACCATTATTTTATCTTTAAGCCTCCGTCGTTTTCAATTATACATCGAAATTATGCGCTGTCAAGCGATTGAGGCAGAGTCTAAATAGGGTTATTTTGATTTTTTAGACTCTATAAAAATTGAGATGAAAAAGTTGTGCAAATTCAATAAAATTTGCGCTGTCAAAACGAGGGCGGAAGAGCGCAAAATGCTACTGTTTAGTGGGGTAATACGCAAAAGGCGGCAACAAAAAAAGCAAGCTCGGCGGTGGTTCAAGAACTTGCTTTTGCTATAACTTCTTGCTTTGATTTTCCCTTAAAGCACTTGTTCTGTAGCGCCCGTAGCGCCTGTCGCGCCGGTTGCGCCTTGCGGACCTGCGGGACCCTGCGGGCCGACTGCGCCTTGCGGACCTTGAGGACCTTGCGCGCCCTGCGGACCGATAGGCCCCATTGGACCCTGCGGGCCGACGGGACCGGCGGGGCCGGGGATATACGAGGTCGTTATGCCGCAGCATCTCGAAGGCGTAAAGCCGATAGACCCTCCGCCGAAGTAGGGCGTAGGCGAGCCGCCCTGTCCGCATCCGCAACCCGAAGAATAGCCGCCTCCGAAGAATGAGCCGCCTCCGCACCCGCAATTTGAAGAATTACCGAAGTTGAAAAACATGTCTGAAACCTCCTTAAAAGTTATGTACATGCCGCTTTGAGGTCCCGACTTTTTATAAGCTTTATCAATTGTCAATTCGCGCCTTGTCTATGTATTTCTCGCATAGTCATTTATGTTGTATCTGCCGCCTCGTTGCGCAGAACATTTGCGGTTTTGCGCTTATAATATGTATCCGGCGTTTGTATGTTTGCTCCCATGCTTGACCTTTACGCTCGATTGGTTTAAGCTTGCGCATTTTATCCCTGCGCGGACAGGGTTATGTCATATTTGCTACGCCCATGCCGTACGCGTCCGTCTGCTATATACTATTCGTTTTTGCGTTATGGTGTGCAAATGAAAATTCGGGTTTTTTGTTGACGGAGCTCGCAAGATATGTATACAATATCTATATGAGCGACTCCTCGAACAAGAGTTATCGCGGCGGAATAAGCGTTGCCGCCGCAGGCATTTTTTGCAATGTTTTGTTGTCCGCCGCCAAGATTGCGGTCGGCGTTATATTTGCAACCGTTTCGGTGGTAGCAGACGGCTTTAACAACCTGAGCGACTGCGCAGGCGGCATTGTAGCGCTCGTTTCATTGATCATAGCTTTCAAGCCCGCCGACGCCAAGCATCCATACGGACATCGTCGTGCCGAATACATAGCGTCCATGATCATGGGCATGCTTTTGATGCTTGTATCGGTGGAACTTGCGCGCGAAAGCGTCGGAAAGATCATTTCGGGCGAGGCGGCTCGTACGTCCGCGGTCGTATATGGGGTTCTGGCGGCGTCTATTTTTGTAAAAGCGGCAATGTTTGCCGTATACAAAGTTACAGCCAAACGCAACGGATCGGACGCTCTCAAAGCGGCTGCCGCCGACAGTTTATGCGACTGCGCTGCTACGTTGGCAGTGATCGCGGGCGCGATAATGGGGCAGTTTGGTTTGCGCGCCGACGGTTTTGTAGGCGCTATGGTAGCATTGTTTATTTTTGCGCAGGGCGCTAAAATTTTAGCCGACGCAAGTTCGAAGTTGCTGGGGCAGGCTCCCGACAAGCAAACCGAACAGCGCGTATGCGAGACTATCAAACGTGCCGAACATGTGTTGGGCGTGCACGATCTGCGCATTTACACCTACGGCAGCGGCATGTCTTTTGCTACGGTGCATGTGCAAATGGACGCAAATATGCCTTCTATGGAGGCGCACGCCATATTGGATCGCTTGGAAAGGGAGATCTTACTTGCCGAAAACATACATCTTACCACACATCTCGACCCCGTTGTAGTGGACGACGCAGAAGCCGTCGAGTTGCAACAGCGCGTAGAGCAAGCGATCTTTGATATATGCGAAGGGATATGTATGCACGATTTTCGGTTGGTTCGGGGCGACATCGATAAAATAATGATCGACGTAAGCGTGCCGTATTCTTGCAAGCTGTCCGACGCCGACATTGCCGAAAGAGCGGAACAAGCCGTATGCGCTTTGGGCAATTATTTGCCGTCCGTTACGGTGGAGCGAAAATAACAATTGCCCATGCGTCGCCGCTCAAATAGGCAAATCAAAGTATGAAGAAAGTCGTGAAACTTTCCGACTTTTTGTGTTTAGATTTGCTAATGTGTATTAAAAAAATTTTGCTTTTGTTGTTACCCATGATTTTTGTTTTTGACGTACGCGTTTCATTGGTTTATCTTTTGCGCCGTCCCGTTTGTGGGTCAAGGAATTGCTTTTATCAAAACTCAACGCATTGATTTTTCCAAAATCGCTTGTCCCGTCGTCGCCTGTTGTGTCCAGAGTAAAAACATAAAGGCGAGGGCAGACGCTCTCGCCTTTGACGGGTCGTTGTTTGTCGCGCGTTTTCAAGCGGACTTTGGGAAATACCGATCGACGGCGGCTTGTATGGCGTCGTCGTTTGATGCGGCGCCCACTTCACGCAACATCTTCCACCATTTGGCGCGGGTATCTGCCCAATTTGGCGCCACTTGGTAATAGTCGCCGAAGTAGTCGTGGAAGATCGCGTATTCCGTCATAAGCCGATTGTTGACATAGGGGTCGGGGATATCGCGAACGGGCCAGTAGGCTGAGGCAATGACGGCGGTGGAGTAGTGCGCGTCGTCATCCAACATAAAGCGTATGAATTTCTTGGCGGCGTCTATTTTTGCCGCGTCGCCGTTATCGAAGATGCCCATCCCCCAGATACCGCCCTGCAGATTGACTTTGCCGTCGTCGGTGGGGAAGGTCATAGGAAAGATATCGAATGAGCAGTCGGGATAGTCTTTTGCTGCCTTGATCTCCATAAAAACGTTCCAGCAAAACGCCATTGCAAGTTTTTGGTTGCAGAATTTTTCCACTTCGTCGCCGCCGGCTATGGTGGGATCGAAAATGATGCCGGGCGTATTTTTCAGCGCCGACAGCGCTCTTATATTCTTTTCGCTGTTCACGGTGTATTGCGTATGCGTGGGATCTGTGAACGTGCCGCTATACAGGTTGTTTACGAGCGCGCGCGTCCCTTGATCGCCGCCTTGGTCGAGGCAGTACACCGCAGCGACGCCGTCCATCTCGCCGCTTTCAATGTCATTTTGGCAATATGTATTGAGTTTTTCCACCGCTTTGAAGAAATTTTCCGTTGACCAGGTGTGCGTTTCTTCATCGATGAGATCCCACGCTCCCGCCTTAACGAACATATCCTTATTTATCGCCATGCAGTGTGTGGTCATACACATTGGATAGATGAAGTAGTCGTCGTTTGCGTCGCGGCATGCGGGTCTTACGGAGTCGTATATTTCTTCGGCGGTCGGGCTTTGCCACAGGTCGTTAAGTTTCACCATAAGTCCGCGCGCGCCCCAATTCGCGACGAGCCTCTCGGGCCCTTCCATAATGATATCGGGAGCTTTATTTGCGGCAATTGCCTCTTCCACAAGCCTGTCACCGTCCGCATAGTCGATGATCTTCGGCGTAACTTTTATGTCGTGGTACTCACGGTGGAACGCGGCAATCTTATCCGCCACCGTGGACTCGTTTCCCCAGCCCCCTATAGTGTATGTCCAAAACGATATCTCGACTTTCCTGTTGTCGCTTGGTGCGCTCGGACCATTAGGGACGGTCTTTGTGCATGCGCACAGCGTCACTGCGACGAGCGCAATGAGAAGTGCCGCTACAGCTTTTTTCATTTTGCTCCTCCTTTTCAGTCAGTATTGCGCAGATCGCCGTAGATCGCCCGCGCGAGTACGCTCTTGACAAGGGTCATATCGATAGGTTTCGGTATATGCGCGTTCATTCCGCACGCGAGGCAATGTTTGACGTCGTCGGCGAAAGCGTCAGCGCTCATTGCGATAATCGGAATGGCGGCGGCGTCGGGCCTATCCATATTGCGAATTGTCTCTGTCGATTCATATCCCGACATAATGGGCATGCGTATATCCATCAGCACAGCGTCGTAGAACCCTACAGGAGAGGCGGCAAATTTATCCGCGCACACCCGACCGTCCTCTGCGCTGTCCACCGTAAACCCTATCTCTGAGAGCAGCTCGACGGCTATCTCGCGGTTGAGGTCGTTATCTTCTGCCAAAAGTATGCGCTTGCCGTCAAAGTTGATATCTTCCTCCGCGCGCTCGTTTGCCAACGTTGCGCTCTCGTCTGAAGTTTTGCATAGCGCCTTATATAGATCGGAAGGGAATATAGGCTTGTAAATGACGCCCGAAGCGCCCGCGGACGACAGCATGCTCTCCACGTCGCTGCGGTCGAGAGAAGTCATCAGGATCAACTTGCTGTTGCCGCTTGCCTTAGATATCTCTTTTGCAAGCGAAAAGTCCTCCATGCCGGGGACGTAGCATCCCAAAACGATCGCGTCATATGCGTCCTCGCCGCGCGCCGAGATCGCCTTTAAAGCCTCGTCGCCGCTATTGGCTTTATCCGCTTTACACTCGAGCGCCTCTATTGAAAGCGCCACGCTTGAGAGGACTTTTTCTTCGCTTTCGACGACGAGCACGTTAAGATTCGGGAGTTTCATCTCGTCGTTTCCGCCTTCCGCTTTGGCGAAGTCCAAGGTCACGCGGAATTCGCTGCCCTCGCCGGGCGTGCTGTCCACTTCTATCGTGCCGTGCATGGCGTCTACGATGTACTTGGTTATCGCCATACCAAGTCCCGAGCCCTCTGTCTTTTGCACGCGGCCCGTATCCTCGCGGGCAAACGCGTCGAAGATCTTGCTGCGGAATTCTTCTGACATGCCTATGCCGTTGTCCTTCACCGATACTTTAAGCCGTACGTGATCCGCGCCGTTGGGAGACGCCTCTTCGCGGCACTCAAGCTCGACTTTGCCGCCGTCGGGAGTAAACTTGACCGCGTTGCCGAGGAGGTTTAGGAGTATTTGATTGAATCTCAAGCCGTCGCACATGATATGCTCTGTCGTGATGTCATGAACGTACACGTCAAAGTGTTGCCCCTTAGCGTTTGCCTGCGGTTGCGTAATATTGACCACGCTTTTCACGAGCTCCGCGATAGAGGTCTTTTCGACGTGCATTTCAAGTTTTCCGCTTTCGATCTTCGACATATCGAGGATATCGTTTATAAGCCCCAAAAGATGGCGGCTGGAGGTCTCTATTTTTTTGAGGCAATTTCTCACTTGTTGCACGTCGTCGATATTCGCGCTTGCGATCGCCGTCATGCCAACTATGCCGTTCATAGGCGTGCGGATATCGTGGCTCATGTTGGACAAAAACTCGCTCTTAGCCTTGCTTGCGTATTCGGCTAAGCCCTTTGCCTCTTCCAGCTCGCGCACTTGTCTACGCATAATGCGGTAATAGACTGCAAACATAAATATAAGCGCCGCCAAAATTATGAGGCATCCTGCGATCGCGGCAATGCCCCAGGACTCTCCAAGCGAATCGACGGTCGCGTTCAGCTTTCCGTAAGGCATAAACAAAAGGAGATACCAATCCGAGTAGGGCAGACTTGTGCCATACAGGAAGCGCCTCTCGCCGTCTATGGTGAACTCGTTTGTATAGTCGACGTAGCTGTTCATAGCGGTCTGAAGCACGTCGATGTACTGCTCGCCGCTCATGCCGTTGACGCTCTCGTAGCGGTCTCGCACGCGCTGGAAATAATTCTCGTCCGTTATATCGTCGTCGTGGATGATGAAATCGCCGTCTCGGTTGATGATAAAATAATACATCATCTCCCTGTCCACATCGATGGACAGAGTTTCGCTTATGTATCTGACGGGAAGCGCCGCCACAAGCGCCACACTCTTTTTTCCGCCTGTCATATCGTATTCGGCAGGTATGCTCATAAGTACCAGCCTATTGCCCGCCTCGTCGAAGCCCGCCGTCATTGTCTCCTCTTTACTTTTGATGGAGTTGATGAAAGTTTCGGGCAGGTTGGGACGTATATTGTTGCCCATGAGCATCTCGAATTCTCCGTCCTCGTCGAACATAGCGAGATGCGTGAACCCGCGCAGTTGCGCGTTGTAGCTAAGCGCCACGCGCTTTGAGTCCGCGGTTTGCGTGCTTTCGGGCGATACAGCGTCGGTAAGCGCGCTCACTTGCGAAAGTCTCAGCTCGATCGCGGTGCCGAAGTGCGTCGCCACCTGCTCGCCCATACCGGACATATAGATCTCGCCCAGCTCTCCTATCGCCTTTGCGCTGCGCTTGTTCATAAGATACGTCATGATGGAAAAGACGATTATGCACAGAGCGAATATGCCCACTGCGCCGATGATGATAAACTTTGCGGACTTATCCTTCATCTTGATGTCTCCCGTTGCCGTTTTTTACGTATACATTATAAAAAATTCTTTACAAAAGTAAAGTATTTGAATGCGTTTTTGCGCGCAATTTTTTATTTATCCCGAAGCGCCGCAAAAAATGCCGATTTTTAAAATTTATCGCCGTTTTACCCCTTAGAAAGGGCAAAGCGCCCTTGCGTTACGTCATTTTCTTGCCGAGTATTCGGGATCTCATTTGCCATACGCCCCGCTGTTTCTTTATCCGTTTGATTTTTTCGATCTCACTTGTGCGTATTGTCGCTTGATGTCATTCATACGCGACGAGTGTACGGACTATTCTTCAACTTATGCGGTGTGCCAGCGGGATCTTTGGTCGTGCATGGCGACAAAATAATATCCGAGCAAGCGCGCCGTATCCTTGCAAGTTGTTAGGCGTCCGCCTATGCCAAAAAGCGGAGCAAGCCGTATGCGCTTAGGGCAATTAACGTCCGTCAGTGTGGAGCGCGAACGGCTATATCCTTGAGCCCTCTCTCAAACAGGCGAACAAAAGTATGCAAAAAAGTCGGGTGGTTTCCCGACTTCCTGTGTTTGGACTCTCTCAACGGTATATTTTAAAATATTTTTTTTATTTTCTATGAATTTGCCTCTTTGACCTACGCGTTTCATTGACTTTTTTACGCAAGGCCGTAGAGCGGCAGGGCGTTTTCTACTGCGACCGCCACCGCAAAGCATACCCACAGCGCAACTATGAAAAGACCTTCCGCGGGTATGGCGAGTTTTGTGTACGCGCACTTCCAACCCTTGTCCACAAAGGTGAATACAAGCCTTGTCCAGAATACGGTGTTGGAGAAGATAAGTCCGCCTATGAGCGAATAAAACGGCTTTTTAAAGACGAACGCGAGTATCGCAAGAAACAGCCCGAGCGCAAATGAAATGCCGCCGTAATACACGCGTATCTCCGTCTTGCCCGCCTCGTCCTTTGGGCGCATGGAGTATTGTTCCGCAAATTTGATCGGTTTTAAGATGAAAACGATCGCCGTGATGAAGAAATAGATGCAAAGACCTATCGTTGCGACAGTGGCCGCATAGTTGTGTTTGATGACTTCAAGCATGTGCCATCCCCCTTATATTTTCTCATTCGATTTTACAGTATGGAAATGCCGTTGTCAATATGTGCGTATGTCCACGCCGTTTTGCGCGCCTCATAACGAAAATACCTCGCGGCCGAATCATTTGCATAGATATTGCTCATTAATTATGCGGAGAGGGATATTACAGCCTGCCGACGTAGTAAAACTTATCTTCATAACAATGAATAAGCGTCAAAACAGGCAAAAAATATGAGGAAGTGCTGAGCGACGATAGTTGACAACTGTATTTGTTTGCTTTATTATAAGTTCAAGCATAAAGGATGCCCGCATTTGCGTACGCGCGGGAACAGGGATGCGCTTTTTGCGCGCGAGGAGGTGTAACCGAATGTGGCGTTGCACGTATTTTAGTGCGGAGAGGGGCGCAAGAGCCCTCGCCGCGCAGCGAAAAATAGGGCAAGAATGAAAGAGAGCCTTGTCCGCAGCGAATGTTCGGCGGCGGACGGCGCGAAATAAAAGAGGAAAAAATAAAATTTTATATAAAGGAGTCAACTATGACGGAAACAGAGATCACCAACCTGCTCAAGCCGCGTTACAAGGCGTATCTTGAGGGCGCGTTCAGACAGATCGAGCCGACGAAGGCGGCAATGGAGTATCGCAAGCAACTGCTTGTCAAGCTGCTCGACCGTTCACAGGAGCTGCATATCCGCGGCATCGAGGACCCGGAGCTCATCTTTAAGACGGCGATAGACGAGCTCGGCGACATGTCCGAGAACCTTGACAAATTCGAGGATCGCGAGAAGAACAAGGGCGAGATCAAGCGCAAAGTCTCCATGGGCACAATAATAGCAATGACGATAATCGCGCTGTTCGGGCTGCTGTACGTGATAGCGGGCGCGACGACGGGGCTTTGGCATCCGCTTTGGCTGGTGTTGCTCTTCGGCGTATTTGCAAGCGCTACGGTGCTTTTGACATTTGCGGGCGTCAAACTCTACAAAAAGAAGAAGATGATCCCCATCAGGATCATGCTTGTCGCCATCGAGGTCATGCTGTCTGTGTTCGCATTTCTCGTATTGCAGATACTCTTCAAGATAAACGGCAGCTGGCTTGTTTTTCTCGCAATGGTAGGGCTGATATTCGGCGTAGACACCGCGATAGCATTCCTTTTGGGCGACAAGACGAAGTGGATAGAGTTTCCCATTTTCATCGAGGTGTTCTGCGTCATGCTTTACGTCATTTTGGGCATTGCGCTCGATCCCTTGAACCATGTGGCGAGCATATGGCATCCGGGCTGGATACTGTGCCTCGCGGGCGCGATCGTCGCCATTGTGGAACTCATAGTTTTCCTTGTCAACAGGGCGCGCCTCAAGGCTAAGATGGAAGAGGAGAGAGAGGAGGACTTCAATCAGAAGACGGACGAATCCTATTGGACAGAATGGGACGACTGATCGCACAAAATAGGGTCAGAACGCATATAATGAGGAGATAAAATGCCTATTTCGTCAAAAAAGAAACTCAAAGCAGAGGTATGGGACAGGATGCAATTCCTGTTCCGCAACTACTATGACCGCATGGTGCACCTCAAGCTCGTCTACGACGGTAAGCTCGACATTGCCATTTTAAAACAGGTCATAGTGTATATGATAGAAAAAGCGCCCGTATTGCACTCGAGTTTCAATACGACGGTGCTCGAGCCCTATTGGAAAGAGGAAAATTATACCATTGACGACATCTTGACCGTCACCGAGACAACGGACGCGGATAAGGACGCGGATGTATTCCTCTCGGGCACCATACCGTACGACAACAACGTGCAGATGAAGATCGCCATATTCGAGCAGGAGACGGAGACGGGCACAAGGACGGTGCTGGCGCTCAGAGAAAATCATATGTGCATGGACGGCGGCGACCTCAAGTATTTCATCGTCACGCTGGTACAAAACTACAACCGCCTCAAAAATTCCGCATACGGCGATATAGGGATGAAGTCCGGCTCTCGCAGTCTTGACCAGATATATTCAAAATTCGAGGGCGACGACTTAAAACACGCGCGCGGGTTGTATAAAAACATTGCGAAGAGCCAAGACCACGTCGGATTTCCGTGGAGCGCGCCTTCGGACAGCGACGAAAACCGCATTATCCGCCGCGAGATAGACGAGGCGCATTTCGCCGCGTTGCGCGCGACTTCCAAAAAGTTGGGCATAACAATAAACGACGCGGTCATGGCGATCACTTTCCGCTCGCTCTACGACCTTTGCGGGCTTAAGGATGACGACAGCCTCACGGTGTCCTGCGCTATAGACTTGCGCAAACACATCGTAGAGGGCGGGGCAAAGGGCGGTCTCACAAATCACACCGCATGGCTCGCCTGCCGTACGCTCGAGAGGGGCGCGACTATGCAAGATACGGTAGTCAACGTCATTCGCTCCATGAAAACGTTCAAACGTGATAAGTTTTCGGGACTTTACTCGCTGCCGCTTTTGAAACTTGCGTATACGATTTTGCCGCAGGACGTAGCCGAGATAGCGATAAAGCTCGGCTATGACAACCCGTTGCTCGCGGTCAGCAATATGGGCCAACTCGACGACAAGGGCATGACCTTCGACGGACTCACGCTGAAGGGCGGATTCATCTCGGGCGCAACAAAGTATAAACCCTTCTTCCTGATGTCCGTCACGACGCTGCTGGGCAGAATGACGCTCTCCACCGCGATACGCGGCTCCGCCCCCGACGTCGCCGTAGCGAACAAGTATTTCGACCTCTTCGAGAAGTACCTCGACGAATTCACCGATATCTGAAAAAGCGCGTCTGCGCGCCTACACTTCGGCAAGGGACTTCGTCTCCCCACGCAGGGCTGCGAGCCCTGCACCTCGGCAAGGGACTTCGTCCCCTGCACCCCAAGCTAAAAACGCGCGAACGTCGCAACTTTTCGTTGCTGGTTCGCGCGTTTTTGTTTGTATGCAATGTCCAAAACTCCCGCGTGAGAGTTTGATATTGACGTCACCCATAGTCCGTGCACAAGGCGCCCCTTTGGGGTCCCCGCGAAAAGTATTTTCGTGGGGTGATTATAAGGGGAGCTGTCCGCTCTTCGGAGCGGACTGAGGGGATTGTCTCACTTCGTCACACTCTGCACTAGGGGATGTTTCGACTCCTCACCCCACAAAAACATTTCATATTTTTGCGGGGACCCCGTATCGCTCAACATGACAGTTTTTATATTGTCATCCTGAGCGCAGTCGAAGGATCCCCTCGTCCAAGTTCCCAACGCTTTTCATGTCGGATTTTAATATGCCTCTGTCCGAATTATATCTTATTATGAT
>CANRBM010000014.1 GCA_947628855.1 uncultured Clostridia bacterium
CCCCTCGCTGTGCGAGTCGTTACGTTTAAGCCAAGCGGAGCGAGTCCCGAAACAGGCTAACTTGTATTCTTATCATCGCTCCTCACGAGCGGTGATTTTTTTATTGTCACCCTAGCCTTGTTTGAGGGACTCGAACGCCGCGTTAAGAAAAGTGTCCGGTGGACACTTTTTAGCGGCCGGCGTGATAGCGAAGGCAACGATAATCAGTACGGGTTATCCCGAAGGGACTCCCCCTCGCTGTGCGAGTCGTTACGTTTAAGCCAAGCGGAGCGAGTCCCGAAACAGGCTAACTTGTATTCTTATCATCGCTCCTCACGAGCGGTGATTTTTTTATTGTCACCCTAGCCTTGTTTGAGGGACTCGAACGCCGCGTTAAGAAAAGTGTCCGGTGGACACTTTTTAGCGGCCGGCATACGGGGTCTCCGCAAAAAGAAATTTTTGTGGGGTAATATCGGGGTCCCCAAAATAATTACGTAGTGATTTTTTGGGGTAAATGAGCGAAGGCAACGAATAGCTGTGCGTGACGCGTGTTATCCTCCCGCATCATTAAAATACTACCGCTTGTCTGAGGGACATCGGGGCCCCCCCATAATAATGAGTGACAATGCGTCACTAAGTAAAAGTGCAAAACCCGTGGAACGAATTTTATGGGGCAAAAAAGGAGCGAGTCCCGAAACAGGCTAACTTATATTCTTATCGCCACATCTCGTGGTGATATGCTTTTTTTAAGCGCTTGTGAGGGACTCGAACGGGCGGAATCGGGTCCCAAAAATCGTATGAATTTTTGGGACCGTTGGACGCTTTCGTTTGCCAAAGCATTTACAATTTATTCTATAGCAAAAAGAACGTCGCATATATCCGCGTCTATGGCGATAGTTCTATCGGCTATCTGTTTTGGACAAATTGATTCGCCGCGATTTATACAAGCATAAGTCGCGTTTTTGTTTTGCGCGGTCAGTCGTATGAAGGGATATTTGATTATTCCCGGCGTATTGTATCCAACGCCTAATTCCAGAAACAGCACTTTATCTTGCGATTTTGTGTTTATAAATCGTTCGTAGCGTTCACATGCGGCACACCAGCCGTCATCCTCAACAAATTTATCGTCAGAGCGCAAATTCATTGTCATCGGCTTGCCGCACACGGGACAGCGGGGAATAAGTTCGGACGGGACGCGCATATCTTTTTGTTCGCTCACCATGTGGCGGATGGTCTCTTCATTGTCATACGTTTTTTTGTGACATGGCACAGAGCATTGGAATAGCCCATAATCGCCCTGCGTGTAAAAGAGGCTCTCCTTGTCAAAACCTGCCTTCTGAAAGCAGTGATCGACGTTGGTGGTGATGACAAAATAGTCCTTCGTTTTCACAAGATTGAGGAGTTTTTGATAGACGTTTTTTGGAGGGTCCATATAGCGGTTGACAAAGATATATCTCGACCAATAAGCCCAAAACTCCTCGGGTGTTTTGTATGGATAAAACCCGCCGGCATACATATCGTGAAAGCCGTATTTCTCCCCAAAATCGGAGAAATATTTTTCAAAGCGTTCGCCCGAATATTCAAAACCCGCCGCAGTAGACAGTCCCGCTCCCGCGCCTATGACGACTGCGTCCGCGTTTGTCAAAGCCTCTTTCAGCTTATATACTTGCGCCGAGATATCTTGCGTAAATCTCATAATCTTGCTCCTTGAATACGTTGAAAATGACTTTGATATTGCTTCCCGCCTGTTTTTTATATTCAAATACGGTATTTATCGCTATCTCGGCGGCGCGCTCGTTCGGAAAATGAAATTCGCCCGTAGAAATACAGCAAAACGCTAGGCTTTCTAGTCTGTTTTTGTCTGCAAGCGCCAGGCAGGAGCGGTAACAGCTTTCAAGCAGTCGCTCGTGTTCGGCGGTAAGTTTTCCATATACAATGGGACCGACTGTGTGCAGCACGTATTTACACGGCAAATTGTATGCTCGCGTTATTTTTGCCCCTCCCGTAGGTTCGGCGTGTCCCTGCGCATTCATGATATCCGCGCACTCCTGCCTTAGCCGAACGCCCGCAAACGTGTGGATGGCGTTGTCGATACAGCCGTGGTTGGGGTAAAAACAGCCAAGCATTTGAGAATTTGCGGCGTTGACTATCCCGTCGCATTTGAGCGTTGTGATGTCTCCTTGCCAAAGATAAATATCGGGCCGAATGGGCGAAAGGTCGGCAATATCCGTTATTCCTTTTAGTCTTATTTCTTCTTTCAAATACTCATCCTGCACACACAAAAACTCTTCACTCGCGCCTTTTGGCATGCGCACGTTGAAAAGAGCGCGGAGGAGCTCTTTTTGCCCGACCTCATCACTCGGGATATCTATTTGTTCTCCCCTCTCGACAAGCATATATTCTATGAGATATTTTCGTTTTTCTTCCTGTGTCATTTTGGGAAATTGTCAATTATAAAAGTACGGCGGAAATGTTGTCAAAATACACTTCCGCCGTGTCATATTGTTTTTTCTCACTCTATTGTCGCATCGGCGGCGGTGTACTGCTCGAGAGAATTTGCCTTCACTTGTATGCAAATATATTTTATGCCGCTTGTCTCTGAGGCGGAGAATCTGCGCTTGGCGGAGGGGGCTACTCTGAGCCAATCTCCTGCGGTGAGTTTTATCGTCTCACCGTCTATGTACGCGGTTCCCTCGCCCTCTAGGACGCCGTATATCTCCTCATTTTGCTTGTGCGCATGCACGAAAGGAACGCTCGCTCCCTTTGGCAGGATGTTGACGCTGACCTCTGCGCCTGTAAGTCCGAGCGCGTCATGCAACTCTGTGCGCGCCTCGTTTTTTACGTTGACCTTGCTGAAATTGCTCATAATACACCTCTTTTTATTTTTTTTTGACCTTGAAGATCTTGTTTTTATTATATCACTTAAAAAACAAATTGCACGATAGTTACAAAACTATTATCCGATAATAAAAAATATACTTTGTTTAAAAAATAAACTATTGACAATGGGGGTGTGATTATGGCATAATTATTCAAACTTACAAAAAAAGGTAGGATGTTGTTATGCTGACGAGAGATGAGTTGCCGGAGTGCCCTGTTGCGACCACGGTGAAGCTTATTGGAAACAAGTGGAAGCTTTTGATAATACGCAATTTGATCTATAACGGAACGCAGCGGTTTACGGATTTTTTAAAAACTATCCCCGCCATAAGTAAAAAAGTGCTGACGGACGACCTGCGCGCGCTCGAAGATGACGGCTTAATTTTAAGAAAAGTGTACACGGAAGTGCCGCCACGCGTCGAGTATTCCCTTACCCCGCTGGGATCGTCATTAAAAAGTATACTTGACGCCATGTCCGCGTGGGGCACGGAGTATAAAAACAAAATCTCATAAAAAATTAAACTCTCTATAAGTAAACTTTCTTTTACTCCTTTTCCTTTTGGCTTTTTTTCTTTAAATAAAGCAATATTATAATAAATAAGGCTTGTTTTTATTTATTTTGTTTGATTTTTTTTGTCGTTTGTATAATAATAAGCGCGATATGGCAGAAGTTTTTCTTGACGCGTTGATAGACAGTCTCAAGCTGCTTCTTGTAGTGGCTGTTTTCACGTACGTCATCGCGCTTATCGAGCCTAAACTTTCAAACAAGGTGCGCCTTAAAGGCAAGTTTGCGCCGCTTATCGGTGTGACTATATCCATGTTGCCTCAATGCGGATTTTCCGTCGTAGCGACAGACCTTTATCATAAACGACATATAACACTCGGCACACTCATCGGCGTATATCTTGCAACATCCGACGAGGCGCTGCCTGTATTTTTGTCCTATCCGAAAATGGCGCTGCATATACTTCCTATACTTGCGGCAAAATTCGCGCTGGGATTGATATTTGGATATCTGATAGATTTTATATATAAAAAAGGCGCGATATCTGTGCAACATCACCTCTCCCATTGTGAGGATGAATACAAGATAACGCTCATGGAATATGAGGGAACGCAGCTTGTTGAAAAATGCTCGCATGGCGCACAAAACGATTGTAATTGCGAGGATTGCCTTGAAAGCGACTGTCCCCATCTCCACTCGCATTGCACATCCGAACATTGCGAGCATGATTTTAGCGGCAAAGGAATACTTTTTGATCAACATCAAAAAGCGTTGAAAATTGAGCAAAAACGCGCAAATATCAAACGTTTTTTGGTAAAACCTCTTCTTCACTCGCTTGAAATTTTTGTCTATGTGTTTATTATAAATATAATTTTCGGCATTATCCTATATTATATCGGAGAGCAAAGGCTTATCTCTTTTCTGACCGCAAACAAATATATAGCGCCTCTCTTTGCAGTATTAATTGGCGCTATTCCAAACTGCGTATCATCTATTATTTTAAGCGAACTTTATATTATGGGCGGGCTTGGTTTCGGCGCTACTCTCGGCGGATTATGTATGAACGCTGGCGTCGCTTTTGTCTATCTTTTTAAAGATGTAAAGCGCATAAAACAGAATATGGCTGTATTTTTAATAATGTTTTTAATAAGCATTTTTGTATCATATATTTTCTCTCTTCCCTTCTCTTTCTCTTCTCTTCAAATTTAGTGTTGATAAATTTAAAAAGTGTTTGTTTATTGTGGATAAGTTTAGGTTTTTGTCCACAGCTTTATTTTTTTAAAAAACACAATATCTTCCTATTTTTATTTTTTTCACAACTAAGTATTGTTGTTTCGCTTTAAAAATCCACTTGTCAACACCGCTTATTTATGTTATCATTATTAAAGATAAAAAATAAATAGATATTAGGAAAGGTCGAATATGAAAGTTGTATGTCAAGGTAATGAATTGAGCGATGCTCTCTCTAAAGTTGTAAAGGCTTTGCCTCAAAAAAGGACAAATCCCATACTCGAAGGCGTGAAGATCACCGCAGAAGGCGAGACTCTCACTCTTTTCGCAACAGATCTCGAGCTAGCGATAGAAAAGAAGATAAACGCAAAAGTCTTGATAGACGGAGAAATCGTCATTCCCGGCAAACTCTTTGCGGATTACGCAAAGAAGATAGAAGAGGAAGAAGTGGAGCTTGACGGCACATCTTCCTCAAAACTCGTCATCAAATACCTCGATAGCGAGCTGCAAATAAAGACTCTCCCCGTGGATGAGTATCCGATTTTCAAGGAAGTCAACACTGAAAACTCCTTCGTTATCCTCAAAAAAGAGCTAAAAAATATAATAAATAAGGTCATCTTCAACGTGTCAGTGGATGAGGCTCGCCCCACTTTGCGCGGAGTCTGTCTGAATATCAAAGAAAACGAAGTTGAGGCTGTCGCTTCCGACGGATACCGCCTCGCATTGACAAAAGCGGTCATCAAAAACAACGGCATTATAGACAAAATAGTCGTTCCTTCAAAGAGCATGAACGAGCTTGCCCGCCTTATCGACGACGGCGAGGACGCAATAACGGTCTATGTTGACAAAAACTACATCATGGTGGACCTCTTCCACACAAAGCTCGTGTCCCGCCTCATAAGCGAGGAGTATATAAACTATGAGAAGATAATCCCCGTTGCGTTTACCACAGAGGTCACAGTCGATAAGAAGATATTTGAAAACTCCATAGACCGCGTTTCGCTTATAAACCGTCTCGACAAACGCTCCTATGTCAAAATGGACATAAAAGAGGAAAACCTCTCCCTCAGCGCGCACAGTGAGGACGGCGAAATAAATGAGAAACTCTCCATAGGACTCAAAGGTAAAGACCTCACCATAGGATTCAATGCAAAATATATAATAGACTGTATGCATGCCATCGACGAGCCGTTTATCACACTAAATTTCACTTCTTCCACAGCCCCCGGCATCATTAAAGGCGAATCCGATCTTTGGCTTTATCTGATTTTACCGTTGAGAGTTATTGGATAAAGTAAGTGCGGTTTTACTCCACATCAATGAATTATAGTGGAGTTCTGCTCCACGCCTAGGCAAGGGACTTGATCGCCCCACGCAGGGCTGCGAGCCCTGCACCTCAATCAAAAAAACGCGAGCTAGGCAAATTCTTGCCGTCGCTCGCGTTTTTTTGATTGTGTGTATGGTACTAACTCCTGCGTGTGAGATTGATAATAATACAAAGCTTTATTAAAGTTTATAATGAAACTTTATTTGATTGTTCTTTTATAAATATTGGTGCTTTATAATAAAAATGCCTATTAACAAACTTTACCTTATCCAATCAATATAGCAAATAAAGCGGTTTATTACTTAGTAAGTAGTGATGGCGGAGTCCTACTTTATCTGTTAAGCAGCATATTTTTTAGGTCGGCGACGGCGATTTTTATACGGGGATTTGTCACAATTTCCTCGCTTATTTTGTCGCGGGCGTGGATTATAGTGGTATGGTCCTTGCCGCCGAACATTTCCCCTATCTGCGCGAGAGGCATTGGGAGTAGCTCCGTAATAAGATAGATTGCGATCATTCTCGGCTCCACAATATTTTTTGTGCGGCGAGAAGAGACGATCTCTGCAGGTGTGAGATTGAAATATTTACATACGGCGTTTACAATATCGCTTGCGTCGATTGATTCCTTTTTGTCCTCGATAAAGTCGCTTAGCGCCTCATATGCGAGCTCTTTTGTGTCGATGACTCTGTTTGCGAGGGAGCTGAAAAAGACTATTTTATTGAGCAAACCCTCCATTTCTCGTATATTTGTGGTGGAGCTTTCCGCGATAAACTCCGCGACTTCATCCGAGAGCGCGAATTTTGCTTGCGTCGCCTTATCCTTTAAAATAGCGACTCTTGTCTCGGTGTCGGGGATCTGAATGTCCACAGTCAGACCCCAACTGAAACGCGTACGCAACCTCTCCTCGAGAGTAGTGAGGTCCTTGGGCGCTCGATCTGATGTGAGGATTATCTGTTTGCTCCTATGATAAAGGTCATTGAAAACATTAAAGAAGAGCTCCTGCGTCGCCTCTTTATTGATAAGGGATTGTATATCATCGACCATGAGGATGTCGCAATTGTTGTATTTTTCGCGCAAAGTTGTGGCGTCGTCGCGGGACTTTGGGTGCATTATAGACAAAAACTCCGTAATCAAAGTATCCGCACTGACATAAAGCACAGTTTTTTCGGGGGTATTTTTGTAGACATAATTGCCTATCGCATGCAAAAGGTGCGTCTTGCCAAGCCCCACGCCCGAGTATATGAAGAGAGGATTGTATTGATTTCCCGGCTCCTCCGCGACGGTCTTTGCCGCGGCGAGCGCGTAGGCGTTGGATTTGCCCTCTATGAAAGTCTCGAAAGTGTATTTTGGAAGAAATGGGTTTTTCCGCCTTACCATGTTCACATCTACCGAAGTGCCGATAAATCCCTCGTCCTCAATGAAAATGCTTTGATTTTTCAAAAATTCGTCCTTTTTGTCGGGAGTGGTGATGACTACGTCCGTGATAGACGAGTTTATTGAAGAGACGACCTCGCGTATCTTGTCAAGGTGGCGCATATCTATGGTGCGTTTGGATGTTTCGGATATAGTGAGAAGGACCAGTGTTTTGCCGCCTACGACGCACACAGGTTCAAGCTTGTCGATCCACACCTCATAGCTTATCGCGTTCATGGATATGGAGAGTTGATTTTTGGCATCCGCCCAAAACAAATTGAGGTCTAACATGCTTTTGATTATATCAAAAACAGCAAAAATAGCAAGCAAAAAACAAAAAAAGAAATCTAAACACAATATGTTGAAAAAAAATCGGCGGCGGGTTATACTTGTTGTGTATGAGGATATCTTATTTGGAACTTTCAAACTTCCGCAATTATGCGTCCGCGTCCGTCTCGTTTGAGGACGGATTGAACGTCTTGTACGGCAAAAACGCGAGCGGAAAGACAAATCTCCTCGAGAGTATATATCTCTGCTCCATCTTCAAAAGCCCGCGCACGACAAAAGATAAAGAACTTGTGAAGATAGGCGAAAAGAGCGCAACGGTCAAGCTTGTCGTGGAGCGTAAATTTGCAAAACATACCATACATCTGAACATAGACGCGCAGGGGCACAAAAAGGTAGCCGTAGACGGCTTGCCCATAAACCGCGCCGGAGAACTTTTGGGCATTTTGGGCGTCGTTTTCTTCTCTCCCGACGAGATGAAACTTGTCAAAGAATCTCCCGCCGAGCGCCGCAGATTTTTGGACGTAGGACTCTCCCAGCAGCAGAAAAGCTACTTTATCGCACTACAACGCTACAATAAAACCCTGAAACAGAAAAATAACCTACTCAAAGACTATCGCGGGAGCGCGAATATTGACGACATGCTTGACGTCTGGGATGCGGGGCTCGCGAGAGAGGGCGCGCTCATCATAAAGCGCCGCGTGGAATATATAGCCACCCTAAACGACGCCGCGGGCAAATTTCACAGCGCGATCAGCGGGCAAAAAGAACAACTCAAACTGTCCTACGAAAGCGGTATGAGCGACTCCGTGCAGAGCGACGATATTGAAAAATGCCTACTTGGGGCTATAAAAGAGGCAAGGAACAAGGATAAAGAGCTCGGCTTCAGCACTGTCGGACCCCACCGCGACGACATCAAGATAGAGCTCGACGGCAAGGATAGCCGCAAGTTCGCTTCGCAAGGACAACAGCGCACTATCGCCCTCGCAATGAAACTCGGCGAAGTGCTAATCTATCGCGACGGCATAGGCGAGCCGCCCGTGCTTTTGCTCGACGACGTACTGAGCGAGTTGGACGAAAACCGCCAAAACCTCCTCCTCAAAATGACCCGCGGATTTCAGACCTTCCTCACCTGCACCGAGTTCGACCTGCCCTGTCCCGCTACAAAATTTCTCATCAACGACGGCAGCGCCAAAAAGATGTAGTTTTATGTCCCGCGCAGGTTTATTGTTTGCATGTGGGCTACGCGCCCACGCCTCGGCAAGGGACTTCGTCGCTCCACGCAGGGCTACTCGCCCCGCACTCTCGGCAAAGGGCGCTTTGCCCTTTGCAATCCCAAGCTAAAAAATGCGCGAACGTCGCAACTTTTCGTTGCTAGTTCGCGCGTTTTTGATTGTTATGCAAGCGTTAAAACTCCTGCGCGAGAGCTTGATATTGATGGACGTTTTGTATGAGAGATTAACGTTACCTCTGTCCGAGCGACATTGGGGTCCCCACGAAAAGTATTTTTCGTGGGGTAAGGACTCGGGGAACGCCGTGAGGCGAGGGTGGGTCATTTCAATAAGTTTGTCTGAGACACCAACACTTTTCGTGCTTGAACTCTAGTAAACCTCTGTCCGAGCGAATTAACACCACTCCTATCCAAGTTTATCGCTCCGCAAAATTTACAATGTGTTTATGTTTTTTGTGCGCGTACGCAAGCGCCTTGCAAGCGCCGCTGTTCTCGCGCTGTTCGGCGTAGAAAAGCACTACGTCGCTCATGTCTATCATAGCGCAGTTGCGATAGTACAACGCCGTATACCAATACTCAAAGCTCTTCGCGGGACAATCAAGCGCCTCGTATTCCTTATGTTCAAACCAATGCGGCGGCTTGTGCAGGTCGTGGTCGAGCGGAAAACAAAACACCCTCTTGATATTCAAATCGGGCTGCGCCTTTTTCTTCTCCGAAACTATGTCGTACACCAGGTCGTCGAAATCGCTCAACCCGCCAAAGAGAAACGTACGTACCCCTTCTTTTATCGCGTTATCTATCGCCTCTGCAACATTAGCGCGCAACGCGTCTGTGATATCAACTTGTTTATGCCCGAAACACGAGCAAATTTTGTCTTGTTCAGTCATAAAAACGCCGCTCCTTTTGCGAAATTGTCCGAGCAACACGGGGTCCCCGCAAAATTGCGTAGTGATTTTGTGGGGTAAATAAAAACGCCGCTCCTTTGGAACGGCGCTTGTAGCGTACCGTTCCGTGGTTGCGACGCCAACAAACAACATCCTTTTGGAACACTGTTTTGGAACAGGTATAACTACCTATTTTAACAATGTTCCACATTATGAAAAATATACTCCACCTATAAAGATGTCTGAATATTTGTTGTCGTCGCAATGCTATTGTATCACCAAAATATCAGAATATCAATTGTAATTTGAAATACAGACAATTTATTTTGAAGTATACATTGATTTCTCTTAGTAAAAAAGTTTTTATTAACATCACTCAGTTCGAGCGATCTCATATATGTTCCCCGCAATGCACCTAAAAAAAGAGGAAGAAAAAACCGCCGATTTTGCATATTTTTTCAAAATCGGCGGTTAATGGTATCAAAATTTATGAATAAACTTTGGTTTGTGCAAATCAGCCTTTGAATTGTTTGAGCTGTTGCACGAGTGCGTATATGCGGTTCAAGTCGTCGGCGGTGAAGTAGTCGATTGTTATCCTGCCCTTTGACTCGTTGCCGCGCAGCTTGACTTTTGTCGCAAACACGCGTTTCATATCGTTGAGCATCTCGCGGATCTCGGGGCTTTGTATCCTCTCGCGCGGGCCTCCGACGTTGGATTTACGGGTGAAGTAGAGGCGGACTTCCTGCTCAAGCTCGCGCACGGACATTTTGCGCTGTACCGCCTTTTTCGCCATGTCGATGAGCACAGCCTTGTCGTCTATGGATATGAGCGAGCGCGCATGTCCCGGGGACAGCTCTCCCGTGCGTACGAGGTCGGTGACCTCCTTTGGGAGTTGCAAAAGGCGCAGCGTATTTGTGACGTAAGGGCGGGACTTGCCTATGCGCTGAGCGACGTCTTCTTGCGTGAGACCGTGGCTTTCCATAAGCTCGCGCATGCCCTCCGCCGCCTCTATCGCGTTGAGGTCTTCGCGGTGCAGGTTCTCGATGAGCGATATTTCCTGTATCTGTTGCGGAGACAGGTCTCTGACGATAGCGGGGACTTTCTTGAGCCCAGCAAGCAGGCTTGCGCGGAAACGCCTCTCGCCCGCGATGATGAGATATCTTCCGCCCTCCGTCTTGACAAGGAGCAGAGGTTGAAGTACGCCGTACGTGGCTATGGAGTTCGCCATCTCGCGCAGACTGTCCTCATTGAAAGTTTTGCGCGGTTGAGAAGGATTGCGATCGATGAGGGTGATGTCTATCTCCTGCGTTGGGATGTCGTCGGGAGTAGGAACCGCTACGTTCATCTGATTGTCGTTGAACAGACCGCTCAAGCCCTGTGCGCCGAGGCCGCCTTTTATCTTTGCCATAATATCCTCCGAAAATGTTCTCGTTTTTTATTGCGCCGCCGATGTGCGTTTGCATTTAAGCGTATTGCGCGTCTTTAAAATGTGTATATGGGTGCCGAAAAACTCATTCGCTCTTCTCGCGGGAGAGGAACTCCGTCGCAAGAGCCCTGTACGCTGCCGCGCCCGCGCAACGATTGTCGTACTCCAGGATAGGTTTGCCATAGCTTGGCGCCTCGGCAAGGCGGATGTTGCGAGGTATCTTTGTCTCGAACACCTTGTCGCCGAAGAATTTTGTTATCTCCTCAAGTACGCCCTTTGAGAGCTTGGAGCGACCGTCGTACATTGTGAGCACGACGCCCGTCACGTCCAGGGACGCGTTGAGGTGCTTTTTGACGAGTTTCACCGTGTTCATCATCTGGCTCAACCCCTCGAGCGCAAAGAATTCGCACTGTATGGGGATAAGAACGCCGTTCGATGCCGTAAGTGCGTTTACCGTCAGCAGCCCCAGCGACGGCGGACAGTCGATGAATACAAAATCGAATTTGTCTTTGACGCTCTCCAGCCTCTCCTCGAGCACGCGCTCCCGCCCTATCACTATTTGGCTGAGTTCGAGCTCCGCGCCCGCAAGATCTATGGACGACGGGACAAGATACAGCCCCGCAGGTTTGCAGGGTATGATCGCGTCCTCGAAGGACAGCTCGTCGCAAAGTACGCCGTATACGGACGCCTTGAGATTTTTGTCGAATATGCCGAGCGCGCTTGTGGCGTTGCCCTGCGGATCGAAGTCCACAACAAGCACTTTTCTCCCGACCGCTGCGAGCGCCGCCGCAAGATCTACGCATGTCGTAGTCTTGCCAACGCCGCCCTTTTGATTTGAAAACGAAATGATTTTTGCCATACATCAAGTGTAGCACAATCTTGAGTCTTAGGCAACCGTGTTTCACAATTTGTTTCACAAATTGCGATAAGTGTTTTTCACCGCCCGTAACGCAGCGCCGTGAGGCACGGACAAGGTGTCCTTCCGTGTATAGGGGCGCTCGGACGGAGAGGACGTTAATCGAATCGCTCGAGCAAGGGGATTCCTCGACTACGCTTCGCTCCGCTCGGAATGACATGTAATATAACGGTGTCATGTTGAGCGATATGGGGTCACCATAGAAATGAGCGTAGCGAATTTTATGGGGTATAGGATACGGGGTCCCCGCAAAAATACGCAGTGTTTTGGTGGGGGAAAGTGAGGAATCCACGGGTTTAATAGTAAAGACCTCAGACAAGACGCGACGTAAATATTAAGCTCTCACGCAGGTGTTTTGGCGCTTGCATACAAATCAAAAACGCGAGAGACGGCAAGAATTTGCCTAGCTCGCGTTTTTAGCTTGGGGTGCAGGGGTTGAAAACCCTTGCCGAGGTGTGGGGCAGCGCCCCGACAGATAAGTATACAGGGAGTGGGGCGGCGCCCCACATGGAGCTCACAGCGGAGATTTTTTGATGGCGCCGTAGCGACGGGGATAGCCGTGGGGAGTGGGGGCAAGTTTTTCAAAGGTGAGTAGCGCGCGGGAGTTGTCGAATATGTCCAGCGTTTTTGTTGATACGTGGCGCATTTTGAGCGTGGCGAGCGCGTTTTGGGCGAGCGGGAGCTCGCTTGCGTCGGACTTGTAGGCAATGAACTTGCCGCCCGTCTTGAGAAGTGGAGAGGCAAGCTCCAGAAGTATATTCAGCGACGCTACTGCGCGCGCGGTCACGACGTCGAATTTGCAAAAGAGAGAGGACTGCTCCTCCGCGCGGCCCGCGACGGTCGTGAGGTTTTTGACCCCGAGGGCGGAGGCGCTTGCCGAGAGGAAGGCCATTTTTTTCGCGGTAGAGTCGAGGGCGGTGACGGATATGTCCTCGCGCAGTACGGCGAGCGGGAGGCTGGGAAAGCCCGCGCCCGCGCCTATGTCGATGAGTCGCGCGCCCTGCCCTATCAGCGGCGCGGCGGACGCGGAGTCGAGAATATGCTTTATGACAAAATCCCGCTCGTCCGATATGGCGGTGAGATTAAAGCGTGAGTTGGCGTCCGTGACGAGCTCGTAAAAGCCGACGAGGGCGTTCAGTTGTGCGTCGCTTGCGGGGATATCCCACGCGGCGAGAGCGTCGCGGAGCAGTTGTAAGTTTTGCTTTTCCATATCGTAAGTGTAACATTTTGCCTCCCTGAAGGCAATCTTTTTTTGAGGCGGATAGGAAGGGGAAAATGAATGGAGCAAATTTCAAAAAATATTGAGCAAGGCGCGCGAAATGTGCTATTATATATGCGGAGGCAATGGATATGAGAATAGGCATTGTTACGGCTATGGCGGAGGAGACCCTCCCCATTTTGAACAGGCTTGGAAATATCGTCGCGCAAAGCGCCATATCGGGCGTAAGCGTGTGCAAAGCGCAGCTCGGCGCACATACCGTCTATCTCGCTACAGGCGGCGTGGGCGAGATACGCGCGGCAATGACGATGCAGTTGTTGAAGGATCTCTTCGACGTCGATGTAGCGCTCAACTTTGGTTTTGTAGGCGCGTTGGATCCCACGCTCAAACAGGGGGATCTGCTGCTTGCAAGACGAGTTTGCCACTATCAATTTGACAGCTCGGCGATAGACGGCACCGTCCCCGGGCAGTACGACGGCAAAGAGGAGAGATATTTCTATCTGGATGGCACGCTCATCGACAGAGTTCTCCTCGCGACGAGAAAGCCGATGAGACAGGTAACTGTCGCAAGCGGGGACGTGTTTGTCGCAAACGCGGGGATGAAAAAACGCTTGAGAGAGGAGTTTGAGTGCGACATCTGCGAGATGGAGCTTGCCGCTCTCGCGCTTGTATGCGAGCGCAACCGTATCCCCCTGCTCAGCTTGAAAGTGGTGTCGGACAGCGCAGACGAGAGCTCTCCAATGAGTTTTCCCGAGGTCGTAAAAAAAGCCATGACCAAATACGAGGAGCTGTTGCCCGACATCATCTCCGCGGTCACGGGCGAGGCGTCCCCCCTGCCCCCGATAAAGAAATAGCGCAGTTTTATACAAAATATTTTCGCCTCGAGTACAGCCAACGGGGCGAATATTTTTAAAATAAAATTAGTTTACAATTAAACTAGATATAGATGATGAAAACTACAAACGCCCAATCATCGGTGTGCTATATCTAAAAAATTGAATAGACCTTAGCGAGGTAAAATATAGAAAAGTTTAAACGGCGAGTAAGATATTTTATATGATTTTGCGGGAGCTGCCCATGTGCGAGGTTCTCATGGTTTTTTAAACAAAGTCGGGATAGGCACAAATCGAATCTATTGATTTGTCAAAAGTCAGGACGCGTTGCGTTGCAAAAGCAATATAGGAATTGCCGGGCAAATAAATAGCGGCAGTCTCGAGGGAAATTGCGACGTGCAAAAACACGCAGGAGCGCCTCAGGTCGGCATTGTTGTGAAAAATCAAACCTATGGAAGCTATAAGCGCAAAGTTGCAAACTTTTTACATAATAGCCGGAAGTGAGATAAAAACGCAAAATCATAGAATTCGATCCTATAAAACGAAGCATTTAAAGCGTGTTATCCTGCAAGTAAACAACAAGTTGGGCAAAGAGTATTTATATGTTTTAATAATAAGCTTTTATTATAATTTTGATCTAAGCGCGCAACAGCTTTATTTATAGCTGGCCGCATTTATCTATACACATTTACATTACAGCAAGCGCACGAGCAGGTGGAACTCGCCCTACGCTTATCTACTGTTTCATATTGGTTTTGCTTCGCAATACTTTGCGCCGCGCACACAATATACAACTATTCTTAAAAGCCATAAACATTGATAGATTCGCAAGCCAATGCTTACAACGGCTCATCCATGAGCTCGCTCGATCGCGCAAGCGGATTTTGCCTTGTTTTGTATGTATTACTTAACATTCGGTTCAAGACCATGATGGGGATATGTTTTTTGTGGATATTTTTTATTACTATTTTGTTTATGTGAGTTCATGTGTAACAAACAATAAAAGCAGCTTTTAAACAAACAAAAATTCTATCGAGCGAATTTTATGGGAGTCGGTGCCTTGACCATCTTTTACATATAGCCATTTATAGAAATTTTACATATATAAAAATGCGTGTTTCACGTGAAACAATGCATTTTGGGTTTTATATATAGCAGACGCAACATGATTGTTATGTTCTCAATATTGACTATGTCGGATAATAATATAATGAGACGACGGTGTGTTGTCATATAGTTGTGCTGCATAGGGGCGGTGGCGATATATGTGGGCGTGATCTCCAAAGGCGAGTTGCATGCAGATAAGCGCGGCGGTCGTCCGAATTAGAGTAGCATTTTTCTCGCAAACAAACATAAAACTGAGGTAAAATACGGGACGCGGTGCAAATGATGAGATATCAATGAAATTGATTTACTTTATTAAGCAAAGTATATGTTTCACGTGAAACATCTTGGGGCGTCGTCCTGTTTCACGTGGAACTTTAAACCGCGAAAACCCCACTAAACAGTGGCTTTTTTAGTGCCGAGAGATTACTTTGATTTCTTTGACCTAAATTTTTTCAGAAGCTTTCACCCAAATTTTTCTGCGTCATAAATTTTAAAAATGTTTCTCAAAAATTTAATTTTTTATTCGTGTTTCACAGTCCATTTGCATAGAATTTTTATTGATGCCTGAATGCTGTATCGATTTGTCTGTATTTTTAGTCGTTTAAGATATATTTTTGTGTAAGCTTTTTCGTCGTCTATAATGCCGTTTTTTTGCATTTTTTGTGGAGGTAGTGCGTTTGGATGTGTAACTGCATTTTGGCGAACTATGCGTTATAGGGCTGCAAAATTTAGAAATTCGTGTTGAGGAAGTGCGTTTCCATGGTTATGTGCTTTAAAATGTTGTAACTCTGTGAATGCGCAAAGAAGCCGATTCGGCTAATTTGCTCGAACGCATATGGGCATATTGAGCGTTAGTATTGCTTTGGACGCTGAGTCGACGGTTCCTTAGAAGGTTAGAATGTACTGCTTATGTATTTTGATGTTTAGTCTATATCTTTTTGCGCTACCCTGTACACACATGATCTGCGAATGTTGCGGCAGGCCGGATCATATGTCAGATGTGCAGATCGCGCTCGAATGGGTCAGCGCTCTTGGTGTATGGCGATAGAAGAGATCGGACGATATGGGGAGATAATGTACGTTTCACGTCAAACAAACTTTCCACTTATACACAAGCCTTTCGGCGGGTCGAGTGCGAGAAGCAAACAAAAATCGAGCTATTAGCTGAAAATAGTTTAAAAGTCAACTTGTTATCCACAACATATTTGCATGATTTTTTGGCGTATCGGAGTAGAAATATATTTTAGACGTGCAAAGCCGTTCAAAAGTATACCATTATCGGCCACGGGGCGCTTAAGGCACGCAAAAAACAGACCTAACATGTGGATAATTTGTGCGTAATGTGCGCGTAAACAGTTGCATTCGCGCGCGCGTTGTGATATTATATTCTTAACTTTATATTATTGTAATATAAAACTAATATATATCCTTAACTTATTTTATGGAGGAAGAATGAGCAACGAAGTTAAACACAGCTATAATGCCGGCGACATACAGGTGCTCGAGGGACTCGATCCCGTCAGAAAGCGTCCCGGTATGTACATCGGTTCGACGGACACAAGGGGACTACATCATCTCGTGACAGAGGTGGTGGACAACTCCATCGACGAGGCTCTTGCGGGCTACTGCACGCACATCACGGTGGAAATTTTGAAGGACGGCGCGGTGCGCGTGACGGACAACGGGCGCGGCATCCCGACGGGCATTATCGAAAAGGAGGGCAAGTCGGCGGTGGAGGTCGTCCTCACGAAGCTGCATGCGGGCGGCAAGTTCGGCAGTGGCGGCTACAAGATATCGGGCGGCTTGCACGGCGTGGGCGTATCCTGCGTCAACGCGCTTTCGGAGTGGCTTGTTGCCGAGGTGAGGCAGGACGGCAAGCTTTTCCGCATACGTTTCAATCGCGGCGTGGCGGAGAGGCCTTTGGCGGTCGTAGGCGAGGCGAGCGACACGGGCACGACGATAACCTTCTATCCCGACAGCGAGATATTCGAGACGCTGGAATTCAACTATGACACCATGAAGACGCGCTTGAGAGAGCTTGCCTATCTCAATAAGGGACTCGTCATCGACATCGCGGATCTAAGGTGTGAGCCGGAGCGCAGGGAGACTTTCTGCTATGAGGGCGGCATCGTGTCCTTTGTCGAGGAGATGAACAAGACCAAGGAGACCATTTTCCCCGAGGTCATCTACTTTGACGAGAAGTATGTGGACAGCGAGATTGAGGTCGCAATGCAGTACAACGACAGCTATTCGGACACCATACTCGCGTTTGCGAACAACATCAACACCGAGGAGGGCGGCACGCACCTCGACGGTTTCAGATCGGCGATAACCAAGATAATCAACGACTACGGCACGAAGGCGGGCATATTGAAGGGCAGCGAGAAGCTGAGCGGCGAGGACGTCCGCGAGGGCTTGACCGCGGTCATCTCCGTCAAGCTTGCGGAGCCTCAATTCGAAGGTCAGACAAAGACCAAGCTTGGCAACAGCAGCATGCGCAGCGCAGTCGCGAAGGGCGTTACGGAGGGCTTTGGCACCTATCTTGAGGAGCACCCAAGAGAGGCGAAAGAGCTTGTGCTCAAGACCATTACGGCGCAACGCGCGCGCGAGGCGGCGAGGGTCGCGAGGGAGAGCGCAAGGCGCAAGAGCGCGCTAGAGAGCACGACGCTCCCCGGCAAGCTTGCGGATTGCACTGACAAAAACCCCGAAAATTGCGAGATATACATCGTCGAGGGCGACTCTGCAGGCGGCAGCGCAAAGCAGGGCAGGGACCGTCGTTTCCAGGCTATCTTGCCATTGAGAGGCAAGATACTCAACGTCGAAAAGGCGCCCTTGCACAGAGTGCTCGAAAACGAGGAGATAAAGGCGATGATCACGGCGTTCGGCTGCGGCATAAACGCGGAGTATGACGAGAGCAAGCTGCGCTACAACCGCATAATCTGCATGACGGATGCCGATGTCGACGGCAGCCATATCCGCATACTCATGTTGACCTTCCTCTTCCGCTTTATGCGTCCGCTCATCGAGAACGGGCACGTGTTTATCGCGCTCCCGCCGCTCTACAAGATCACGAAGGGCAAGCAGGAACAATATTTCTATGACGACGACAGCCTCAACGCTTATTATGAGGAGTTCGGGCGCAAGAGCGGAGAGCTGCAAAGGTATAAAGGCCTCGGTGAGATGAATCCCGAACAACTTTGGGAGACCACTATGGACCCGCAACACCGCACCCTGCTCAAAGTCACAATGGAAGACGCTATAGAGGCGGACAGGCTATTCTCCATTCTCATGGGCGAACAGCCCGAGCTCAGGCGCGAGTTTATAGAGCAAAACGCTTTGCTCGTCACGGATCTCGACGTATAAGAGGTGAATTATGGCGAACATCAGAGATGACAAAAACAACGAATATATTAAGCATATCGCGGACTCGACCGTCAAGGACGTCGAGATAAACGGCGAGCTGAAGAAATCCTTTATCGCATACGCTATGGCGGTCAACGTATCGCGCGCTATCCCCGACGTGCGCGACGGCTTGAAGCCCGTACACAGGCGCATACTTTACGCTATGAGCGAGCTCGGGCTCACCCCCGACAAGCCGTACAGGAAGTGCGCTATGGTCGTTGGCGAGGTGCTGGGCAAGTATCACCCCCACGGCGACAGCTCCGTGTATTACGCGCTCGTAAGGCTTGCGCAGGACTTCTCCATACGCTGCCCTCTCGTGGACGGGCACGGCAACTTCGGCAGCGTGGACGGCGACCCCGCGGCGGCATATCGTTATACGGAGTCGAGGCTGAGCAAGATAGCGCTGGAGATGATACGCGACATCGACAAAAAGACAGTCGATTTTTATCCCAACTTCGACGACACGCGCGAACAGCCAACGGTGCTTCCCTCGCGCTTTCCCAATCTGCTTGTAAACGGCTCTGACGGCATTGCGGTGGGCATGGCGACTTCCATCCCGCCCCACAACCTCGGCGAGGTCATAGACGCGACTGTGGCGCTTTTAAACGACCCCGACATCACCATTGACGAGCTCATCGGCTATATCCCCGCGCCGGATTTTCCCACGGGCGCGCTCATCTTGGGCAGGAACGGCATAAAACAGGCGTATCGTACAGGGCGCGGCGCGGCTATACTGCGCGCCAGGGCGGAGATCGAGGAGATGCCAAACGGCAAGAGCCGTATCGTCGTCACGGAGATACCCTATCAGGTCAACAAGGCGAAACTCATCGAAAACATTGCGGATCAAGTCAAGGATAAGCGTCTCGAGGGCATAAGCGACCTGCGCGAGGAGACGGACCGTCACGGAATGCGCATTGTTATCGAGCTGAAAAAAGACGTCAATCCGCAGGTGCTGCTCAATCAACTATACAAGCAGACCGCCATGCAGACGAGTTTCAGCATGATCATGCTCGCGCTCGTAGGCGGCGTGCCGCGCATACTCAACCTCAAGGAGATCTTGGAGTGCTACGTTGCGCACCAAAAGGACGTCATCGTACGCCGTACTCGTTTCGACCTTGAAAAAGCGCTCGAGAGACAGCACATCCTTATGGGCTTGCATATCGCGCTCGAAAACATCGACGCCATTGTCGAATTGCTCAAAAAATCGCGCGACCGTCAAGACGCCATGAACAATTTGATGGAGGCTTACGCGCTCAGCGACAGACAGGCCGCCGCCATCCTCGACATGCGCTTGCAACGCCTCACAGGGCTCGAGGTGGAGAAGATAGAGCAGGAGCTTGCCGACCTTGCGAAGCAGATAGAGTACTACAACCTCGTGCTTTCAAGCGACGAGGAAGTCAAGGCGATAATCATACGCGAGATAACCGAGATCAAGGCGCAATATAATACGCCGCGCATGTCCACGCTGACCTACGACTACGGCGACATCGACATAGAGGACCTCATCGAGCAAGAGGACGTAGTGATCTCCATGACGCACAGCGGTTACATCAAGCGTATCCCCGTCAGCGAGTACAAGGCTCAACACCGCGGCGGAATGGGCGTCACGGGGCACAAGGCGAAGGACGAGGACTTTGTGGAGAACATCTTCACGTCCAATACTCACGAGCGGCTGATGTTCTTCACGACGCTCGGCAAGGTGTTTACGCTCAAAGCGTACGAGATACCCGAGGCGACGCGCAATTCGCGCGGAAGGGCGGCGGTCAATCTGCTCCAGCTCGAGCAGGGCGAGAAGATAAAGACCATCATCCGCATGCCCGAGGAAAAGGACGGCAAATTCCTCGTGCTCGCCACAAAGAAGGGGCTCATCAAAAAGACGCCGCTCGAGGAGTACGACTCCATCAAGAAGAACGGCAAGATAGCGATAAAATTCAACGAGGACGACGAGCTGCTTGACGCTATGATAACAAACGGAGACAGCGAGATACTCATTGCAAGCAGCGAGGGCTATGCCATCCATTTCCACGAGAGCGCGATACGTCCCATGGGCAGGACGGCTATGGGCGTCAAGGCGATGAATCTCAAGGACGGCGCTACGCTCGTCGCTTGCACGGCGGTCCACGCGGGAGACAGCATACTCACCGTCACCTCAAACGGCTTCGGAAAGCGCAGCGACATCGAAGAATATCCGCTCCAAGGCAGGGCGGGCAAGGGCGTTCGCGCGGGCGTATTCAACGATAAGACGGGCACGCTCGTAGGTCTTGCCGTCATCCCCGAGGATACGGACGTTATGATGATCACCGATACGGGCGTCATAATCCGCGTCAACGGCGAAGAAATAAGCAAGATCGGCCGCAATACGCAGGGCGTGCGCATCATGAAGCTTAAGGACGACAAGATGACCGTAAAAGCGATAGCGCTCACTCCGCACGAAGAAGAGACCGAGGAGAGCGAAACTCCGGAAGGCGAACCCCTTGAAACAGCCGAAGGCGAAACTCCCGCAACCGCGCCAACCGAAACTCCCGCCGACACCGACAACGAAGAGTAAAGCGTAACACGTGGGGCGCTGCCCCACACGCCCCATGTGGGCTTCTCGCCCACACCTCGGCAAGGGTTTCACCCCCTGCACCCCAAGCTAAAAAGCGCGAATGTGGCTCATTCTTCACCCACATTCGCGCTTTTTGGATTGTGTGTATGGTATGAACTCCCGCGTGAGAGCTTGATATTGACGTCACGCATTGTACGAGGTTTTTACTATACTATATGGGGATTTCTCGACTACGCTCGAAATGACACAATATATTTCCTGTCATTTCGAGCGTAGTCGAGAAATCCCCTTGTCCGAGTGTGTCTGCTCATGTACAGACGCCTTGTCTGAGCGTTTTTACTTAAAAGCGCCTTGAAAATTATCACGCAAAAGCCTTTTATAAAATAAACTGCGAATAATTAAAATAGCAAAAAAACGTGTTTTACTTTGCTAAAACGACGGTTAAAATGCTTGTTTTGCAACTTATATGCGGGCGGGATCAGTCGAGTTCGATCAGGGAGAGCGCATACCTTTTGCCGTTTTCCAACTCTAAAACGAACATCGTTTCGATCCCGTCAAGCGCCGTTATCTCTTTTATGCCGTCAATGTTTTTTGCGACAAGCTCTCTAATATCAGTCAACAGTTCTTTCATTTTGTACTCTCCTTAATTTGATATAGATATAGCTTATATCGGCAAAACTTGACTTGTCAACACGTTTTCGCTTTTTGGGGTATTTGTTGGCGCACTGTTTTTGTCGAAAAATGTCGAGCGCGAAGCACAAAATGGAAAAGATGTATACATAAGCACGGGTGTACGCGTGCGCAAAACATATTTCGGAGACGGCGAGCGCGAGGACAGGCGTCTTTTCGGGAGTCGTAAAATTCTGATGTGCGGTGGGCGGCTACGCTCTGCATAAAAGAGGGAAAGCATATGTGCGGCGCGGGACTTTGGACCTTAAGAAAAATTTAGGTTCAAGGCAAAACATGAGTGTTATAATATGCTCGGATAGAGGATGGCAGGAATTGAACTTAAAAGCGCCTGTACGGCAAATTTTCCAAAAGTATGTAACCGTACGCTTCAATAAACGTGTATTAAGCGAACAATAGGGAGAGGGCTCCCGCCAAGAAACGGGCGACTTTCCGCCTAAGCGGGGGACCGAACTTCCTACAAAAATAAATAATGAGGTGTGAAAAATGAGAAGAACAAAAAATATTGCGATCTTTGTCACGGCAGTCATTCTTGTTTTGGCATGCTGCGCGCTTGCGGCTTGCGACCCGAACACGCCCACTGCCAAAGTCGGCAATACGGATGTCGTAAAGGCATTCAACGCCGTAATCCCAAGCGGAAACGTCGTCACGCAGACGGCGGTGAAGTCGGGCGAAAAATACAATGTCACGGTCATCACGACGGAGCGGGCGATAGAATATGTCGTCGGCAAGGACTTCAAAGTGGAAAACCAAACCAACATAGCGGGCGACGCGCAAGATACAGCGGCGACGACGGCGGCGGAGCAGTCCCCGCTCGAGAGGGCGTATGCAGAGGCGCTCAAGCAGTCGGGGCTGACCGCGGACAAGGTGACGGGGTTCGACTTCGACCGCGAGACGTATATGGGCAAAGCGGCGTACAAAGTCGAGATCGAGGAAGTGGGCGCAAAATACGAGTACGTTTTCGACGCCACGGACTTCACCTTGCTCGACAGCGAGATAGAGTTTGAAAACGATCTGCCCACAGGGTCATACATCGGCGAGCAGGCGGCATACGAATTTGCGCTCAAGGCGGCGGGAGTGTCCGTCAGCAACGTCTATAAAAATGTGGTAAGGAGCGAGTTTGACAATGGCAGAAAGCTGTACAAGGTCAGCTTTGATTTCGGCACGTATCGCTATGACGTAAGCATCGACGCGGTCACGGGCGACGTGGTGAAGTTCTCCAAAAACGCCCTAGCGACGCAAGCTCCCTCATTCTCCGAGAATATTTCGGCGGAAGAGGCGGGGAATATCGCTCTGTCCTTCGTATTTCCAAACGGCGAGGCGCAGGAGGGATATACAGTCCGCAAAGTCAAGCTCGACAGAGAGGACGGACAATTCGTCTACGAAGTGGAGATTAACGCCAAAGGCGCGGAGTATGAGTTTGAAATATCAGCAAAAGACGGCGCCATCCTTGACGTCGAGATGGACAATGCGACGTCAAAGGCGCAGCCTCTCCCCGAGGACAGGCAGTTCATCACGCGCGAACAAGCTATCGCCGCGGTGAAGCAAGTCGCGGGAGGCGACATCTACGTTCTCGAAGTCGAGATAGACAAGGAAGGCGGCAAGTACTATTACGAGATAGAGGCGAGGGTAAACGGCGTCAAGCGCGAATACAAAGTGGACGCGCTCACGGGCAAAGTGTCGGGCACTTCCGCTCTTTCGGCGGCAGTATTGACCGAAGAGGACGCCGTACAGATCGCCATCAAGGCGTTCGGGCTTGAAAATACGGCTATAAACCACAAGAGCGTCAAGCTCGAGCACGAGGACGGCGCGCTGTGCTACACCGTCAAGCTGTATGTCGGAAACACGGAATACGAGGCGGAGATAGACTCTGCGACGGGCGCGGTGCTCAAAAAGGAGATAGACCGCGAGGACGACATCCCGCCCGCGACAGGCGCCCCCGCCGTAACAAAAGAGCAAGCTATCGCCGCACTAAAAACGTATCTCGGCTCTCAAACGAACGCCGTCATCGGCAAAGTCGAGCTCGAGACGGAATACGGCAGACAGTTTTATGAGATAGAAGTGCACATCGGCACGCAGGAAGTGGAATACTTCGTGGACGCGACTACGGGCGAAGTCGGCAAAAAGGCGGACCTCGTCAGCGGAGGCAAGTCCGTGATAAGCGAGGAACAAGCGCTCTCACTCGCGCTCAAAGCGTTCGCCCTCGAAGGTAGAGAAAATGAGATAAGCTTGCGCAAGATCAAGCTCGAGCGCGAAAAAGGCATACTTTGCTATGAAGTCGAATTTTACATCGGCAACCTCAAATACGAGGCGGAACTCAACGCCGAAACAGGCGCCCTCATCAACAAGGAAACCTCCTATGATTGAGCAAATCACGCAAACGTAATGAATTTTAGACAAATCATCCCCGCAAAATTAAGCGGGGATAATTTTTTGATCTCTTGTGTCGGAGTTAAATATGCTTATGTCCGAGCGAGTTTTTTTGATGCAAAAAACGGGGCGGGGCGGAAGTTGCCTCTTGAAATATAATCGAATAAGCTGTATTATATTTATATATTATGCCATAAATGGCGTTTGGGAGAGAATTATGGAAGAGAGAAAATGGTTCAAAGAGATGTCGATGTATCAGATATGGCCGCGGTCGTTCAAGGACGGCAACGGCGACGGCATAGGCGATCTCAAGGGCGTGATGAGCAAGCTGGACTACATCAAGAGCCTCGGTGTGGACGCGATTTGGTTCTCGCCGCTGTACGCGTCCCCGCAGGCGGACTACGGCTATGACATAGCGGACTACTGCGACATCAACCCCGAGTACGGCACCCTCGACGAGTTCAAAGAGGTGCTTAAGGCGGCGCACGAGCGCGGAATGAAAGTGATAATGGACCTCGTCATAAATCACACGTCCGATCAGCACGAGTGGTTCAAAAAGAGCGTCAAGCGCATAGAGCCCTTCACGGACTTTTACATCTGGCGGGACGGCAAGGGTAAAAACGGCAAGAGACCGCCAAACAATTGGATGTCCACCTTCCCGGGCTCGGCGTGGGAGTATGTGCCCGAAAGAGGGCAGTATTATTTGCACCTGTATGCGAAGGAGCAGCCCGACCTCAATCACGACAATCCTACCGTGCGCGAATACATCAAGAAAGTCATGCGTTTTTGGCTGGATATGGGTGTAGACGGATTCAGAGAGGATGTCATTACGCAGATAAGCAAGGCGGAGGGTTTGCCAAACGGTTTTCCGCTCATGCCCGCCTCACGCGGAATGGAGCACTACAACAACGGCCCGCACATCCACGAATATCTCAAAGAGTACAGGCAGGTCTTGAAGGACTATGACGCGTTTCAAGTGGGCGAGGCTCCACTGCTCACGCCCGAGAAAGCGCTCACGTATGTAGAAGGCGACGATAAGGAGCTTGATATGTGCATAGGTTTCCAGCATATGGAGGCGGACTGCATTTTGATAGGTTGGGTAAAGACTCCGTTTTCGCTGAAAAAGCTCAAAAAAGTGTACGACAAGTGGCAGACTATGCTGTATCACAAGGGCTGGAACGCGAACTACCTCGAAAATCACGACCAGCCACGCACGATATCCCGCTACGGCAGCGAGAAGTACAGGGTGGAGAGCGGCAAGGCGCTCGCAATAATGTATTCTTTCTTGAGTGGCACTCAATTTGTATATCAAGGGCAGGAGATAGGCATGACCTGTCCCTACTTCGACAAATATCCCGAGGGGACGGACCCGTGGGCGCAGTTTGAGGATGTGTCCACGTTCTGCGTGCGCGACCTCATGCGCAAATTCGGATTCAGTCAGAAACATATCCTCAAAGTGGCGCATACCGCCGCGCGCGATTGCGCCCGTACTCCCGTACAGTGGACGGCGGGCAAAAACGCGGGGTTCAGCGAGGCGAAACCTTGGTATGCCGTCAATCCCAACTATCCCGAGGTGAACGTCGAGGCGGCGGAAAAGGACAAGAACAGCCTGCTGCACTTCTACCGCAAGGTCATCGCCCTGCGCAAGCAATATAAGGACGCCGCGGTGTACGGCAAATTCGAGATCCATTTGAAGAATGACCCGCACCTCTTCGTCTATGACAAGATAGCGGACGACGGCTCCAAGCTTACGGTAATTTTGAATGTCAGCGACAAAGTGATATCCTGCAAGAAATTTGCAAAGTATATTCCCGAGGGGGCGCAGGAGATACTCTCTGTATACGAGGGACCCTTTGGCGCAAAGACAAAACCCTACGAGGGCAAGGTGTACTACACCCCCGCAAAGTGAGGCAAAACGGCATATAGATCGGCGAACCGCCCTAAAACAGCCGGCTCCAATGAAAATTTTATATATAAACGGCTTGGCAATTTGTCAAGCCGTTTTTAATGTCGCTTAACGACACACGCTTGTATAAAGGACTCTCCGACAAATTTCACTATCCGATTTGGGCATGTCTTTTCAATAACGTATGATAAAGCGCTATCGAGGTCCTGTCAAATTGCCTAGCAGTTTTACGGGATAAAGTATTAGGGAAACAAATGTAAGAAAATTGTAAGGTTTATGTCAAGCGTTTGAAAGAATTATGTGCAAAAATGGTATTATAAAAACTTTCGGGAGACTTTTATGACAGATTTGCCAAGGCGTGAGCTTTTGCTCGATGAAAAGAGCAAGTGGCGCGGACGTGTCGAAAAACGGCTGTACGTGGCACATGTCCGCAAAAATTTGTAGAAAAATGCATAAATAGCAGCAACAAAATATTGACAAAAAAAACCTAAAAAGGATAAACTGTTATAAACAAAAAATATACGGGGGGGGGGTTATATTTTTGAGCAAAATTTCGCTGTTGCGCGTTAGCGCAGTATAGGTTTTAAAAAAGCGGAAAAACTCGAAAAAGGCGCTTCGAAACGGCGCGGCAAAGGAGGAAAAATGTATATTGTCGAGGTTATATTTGCAATGATAGGGATCATTGTCGCGGGCGCGGGTGTGGCGACAGCGTTGTCCGCGGGCTTGCTTGCGCTGTTTGATTTTATGCTCAGACGTCAAAGCCTTTTGTCAAGGTGCGGGCGAGAGACCCGCGTCGGGCACAAAAACGCGTAAGAGTAAGAATTTTGTAAGGCTTTTGTCAAGATCATGCAAGAAAGATATGCGATCATATCATTGAAAAAACCTTTCGGGCTATCGGTCTGAAAAATTCGGGAGGGAACAAATATGCTGTACGGAATAGTGATATTTTTGACGCTCGCGATATGCGAAGGCGCATCCATCGGAGTATATTACTGGGACAAAGCCGTGTCCTTGGCATACGCGATATGCGCGCCGCTTCTCTTGGCGATATTTTGCGGTTTATTGCTTGGCGTTTTGGATATTTTGATAAGGCTTATGCCTCAAAACTTATGGCGTTATGACAAAAGCCGTTTCTCGTAAGCAAAAAAGAAGTTAAGTTTTATGAAAAACTCGGCATAAAAAAGTGGAAAGACAAAGCCGTCCCGGAGCTTGGCGCGTCGGCGGGGTTTTCAAAGAGATATCTCAAGGGGACGGCGATCGAGTATCTCGAGAGGTTTTTGATCGAGACTTGCCAAGGCGAGACATTGCACGTGAGCGGCGCGGTGCTGGCGTTTTTGTTTTTGGCGATATATCCCACGCGGGATTGGTATTTTGTCTTGCCCATATTGGCAGTGAATTTTTTGATAAATTTGTTGCCATGCATGATACAGAGATACAACAGATATCGTCTTAGCGTCGTATACAAATTCAAAGCACGGCACGCAAAGCTCAATATCGAGGCGACAAAGGGGGAGGACGTTTGCGCAAGCGACGAGTCCGTACAAGGACAACAAGAATACAAACAGGAGGGATGACTTATGCGGATAGCGATAATCAACGATCTTCTCGGAGGCGGCAGCAACGGGACTTTTGTCGTGACCTACAATCTGCTTGACCACCTCAAAGCGCAGGGGCACGAGGTGCGCGTCATATGTCCAGACCAAAGTAAGAAGGGCGATCCCGATTATTTTGTTGTGCCCGAGCGCAATTTAGGCGTGCCGCTCAACAGGTATGTGAAGAAGGTCGGCGTTTCCATAAGCAAATGCACGCGAAAGCTCATGGAAAAAGCGCTCGAAGGCGCGCAGTACATACACTGCATTACGCCGTTTCGGCTGGCAAGGTACGCGGCTGACATCGCAAGAGAGAAAAATATTCCGATATCGGCAGGTTTCCACATCATGGCGGAGAACATAACCGCATATTTGCATATGGACAAATTGACCGCCCTCAACACGCACATATACAAGCAGATGTATAAGACACTCTATCGCAAGGTGGACTGTATACACTATCCGACGGGCTTTATAAAAGCTCATTTCGAGTACAGGGTGAAAAAAAATATGCCCGCGTATGTCATCTCAAACGGCGCGGACAGAAGATTCAAAAAGGAAGAGGTGGCGCGTCCCTCGAAGTTTGACGGCAAGTATATAATCACTTCTACGGGCAGATATTCGCGGGAAAAGTCGCAGGAAACGTTGCTCAAAGCGGTCGCGGACTCGAGATATAAGGACGATATACAGGTGGTGCTCGCGGGGCACGGCGCAAGGGAAGGTATTATAAGCGACTCGGCAAAAACCTGCCCAATCCGCCCATAATGAGAGTGTTTTCACGCGATGAAATGGTGAAAATTTTGAATTGCACGGACCTCTACGTCCACCCCGCATATATCGAGCTCGAGGGGATAGCTTGCCTCGAAACCATGAAGTGCGGCGTGCCGACTCTGGTTTCGGATTCGCCGTACAGCGCGACCTATGATTTCGCCGCGGACGACGAGTGCATATTCGAGGATCGCGACGCGCGGCTGCTTGCAAGGAAGATAGACTCCTTGCTCGCCGACGCCGCAGAAAGGGAGCGCATAGGCAAGAAATCGCTTGCAAGCGAAGTCAAGTATGTTGACGAATGTATGACGCAGATGGACGCTATGATTGCGGCTGTTCTGAGAAAAAAGAGGGAACAAGCCGAAGCATAACAAGCTTGCGCATGTTTTTTTGCCTACCGTGGCGGTTTGGGAGAAACGAGTCATTGTATTAAAAGTTGCGTTTACTTTCAAAAAGCTTGAATCCGCCTCAAAAATCATATATAGTAAGGATACTTGCCACAAAAGCGACAAGGACGATATGGACGGAGACATATCAAAGTTCCTGCGCGTTCGCGGCAAACGGCGCGAAAACGGCGGGATATATGGAGACGCTTTTCCGCGCGACAGTCGCTTTAAGAGGCAAAACACACAAGAGGCGTCGTTTGATACAGAAATTCTACGCTCGAACGCGTCGCAAAATACACTCAACGGAGGTGGAACATGAATATGTTTGAACCCGACAAAAAATTGCCGTCGTATCTTGAAAAGCACGGCAAGATACATGAGATCGTCATGATGTTGCTGTCGTTTGTCATTGTGCCCATCGCGTCCATACTCATCATCACGCTGACAAGCCAAAGCGTGGGACTCAGAGTAGTGCAAACTACGGTGTCTATGCTCGCCTGGTTCAACGGCAAACTCGCCGAAATTTATATATGGGGTATAATAAACATAGCCTTGTACGCCTATTTGCTCGTGCTGAATCTGGATTTTGAGAAATACACAAAGCCCGTGAAGCTAGCGTTTTACGCGTCGTTCGGACTGAGCGTCGTCATACTGCTCACGGGGCTGTCCATCCGCTTTACCGAGGAGCAAAGCCTGTCGCATACACTGCATAACGACTTTGCCATAATCGGTTTCGTCCTCGCCGTTGTGGTATTCATAGCGTTTGTCATTACGCAATTTTGGCGCAATCGTACGCAAGCGATCATTATGTCGGCGTTTTTGTGTTTCTTTGTGATAACGGGAGTGTTTTCCATTCCGCAGGTCAACTCGCCCGACGCCGACGCCATCATCACCGCCGCGACTCAAATGTACGTTTTTGCAATGATCCACGTGCTTTTGGCACTCAATTATTGCCTTGCGAAGATACTCCCCGCCACACCCGTCAAAGCAAACCCGGAAAAAGCTCAAGACTCCAATGCCTCTCAAACCGCCAACGCCGTCCTCGACGAAGAAGAAAGCGCGAGGCTCTGATGTAAATAAAGCTCGAACACTGCAAAGACCGGGTATAAGAACGCTCGGACAAGACGCAACGTAAATATCAAGCTAACACGCAGGAGTTTTGAAACTTGCATTACAGTCAAAAAACGCGCGAACTAGTGACAAAAAAGCGGGCGGAGCCCGCATCCCCCAAGCGCAAAAAATAGCGAGACATGAGCATTTTTTTTGCTACGGCTCGCTTCTTGTCAAATGCAGAATTGCGACGCGTAATTAACGAAACGTTTGTCA
>CANRBM010000015.1 GCA_947628855.1 uncultured Clostridia bacterium
ACCTGGGCATCGGTAAATTTCTTTAAGAATGTTATCCATTCAGCATCAATGAGCAATCCGTTGGTGCAGATGAGATGCGTAACATAAATATTGTTCTTTTTGCACAGCCCCTCCGCGTATTGCATTGTTTGCATAAGCACTTCTTTGTTGAGAAGAGGCTCGCCTCCGATATAACGTATAGACAGCCTGCGTTTGCCATTATCAATGGCGTTGCCGATAAAGGCATCGACCGCATCTAGAGCTATTTTCAATGGCATTGTGCTTGCATGTTCATTCTTTCCACGCTGTACCGAGGGCTTTTCCATGTAGCAATATTTACAGCGCAAGTTGCAATCGGTAGACATGTTAATTCGCAAAATAGATACCAAAGAGCCAGATTGAATGCGTCCACGCCTTTTTTCAATCGTGTTGCGCAGAGCCTGCATTTCGTCTTGATCTGGTAACACAAGAAACCGAATGTCGTAGAGTTGTTGAACAATTTCACTTGCGTTATCCGGTAGGTTGAGTGATTTTGAAATCTCGAACAAACTCGTCGGTGTCTTAAAGGCTCTCAAAAAAGTCTTGAGGTCTTCGTTTGCCTCTATCACATTTCCGTAAAGGCAGTTGACTAGGACATTTTCCTGCCCATCATTAAAAAGCCGTATGTACTTGGAGAGCACAAGAGCAGTTGCATCATCTATGCAGATCTCATGATTGGACTTTTTGATTGCACACCCAAACGAAGGGATATATGAATTTTGCTGTTTCCTGTTAGCGAGCATATTTTCGATTGCATCTCGCAGATACCTTTCCGTCACCATACTTGCGTCCGTCCAATAGTCGTCAAATCTGCCCCTGTATTGAAGACGGTCGTATTTATCGAACAGTAAAAAATCGGGCGTACACGTCGCGCCGAACATCTCCATGCCCTTTTGCTCAAAGTCATAAAGATAAGGGAAATTGTACCTTTTTTTGCAACTGTGCTCACAAATATCTTGATAAGAATTGCCCTTGCCGATGGAGCTGTCGCTATTCGAACAGATTGCAATAAAGGCAACGCCGCGTGGCATATATTGCTCTGCGAGCGCAAGAATGCGCTCCTCTAAGGCAAGCACAAACGGACAAGTCGCCGAAAGGAACATGATGACGGTTCCCTCGCGGCCGTGCAACTCTTGGGCAGAGTGCATGACCCCATCCGTCCCAAGCATTTCAAAGTTCGGCAAAATCATAGGATTTTCCATTTTATCTCTCCTTTTCTATGATCCTCAGTTCTGTTCTCTCCAATCTTCCATATATTTGTCCATAATACGTGCTTCAGCCTCGGAGAGAATAGGCGTTTTTCTTTGATACCACATCACACGGGTGGCATCACAGTAATCACATTGCGGCAGACGTGAAAAATCGCACCGATCGTGTGCCGCGCGAATATCAGAAAAGCTCGGTCCGTTCCAAATTTCTTTTAATGTGGATTCCACAATGGAACCGACAAGACAATCAGCATCAAAATCGCACGGGCAGTAAGTCACATCGCCGTTAACCATTATGTTAATCCCCCGCTTCATGGTGCGGCAACCCGTTCGCTCGCCGACATCCATAGGTGCGGCCCCGTTTCTTCCTCCCATGTTACCAAAAACCACAAACTCCGTCTCGTCGTCATACTCCGACCAAAACGTGCGGAGAGTCTTTTTTCGATCCTCGCTAGCATCATCGACCAACACCATTCGCACGCGAATATCAGTTGCGACACCCATCTCATCCCGCATACGTCTGAACATGCGCATATTGTTGAGAAGTTTTTCAAATGAAGCTCCACAATGCAGTCTTTCATATTCGCTCTTTTCAATTGAGTTCACCGAAAACCGAAGCACGTCGCAGTGATTCCGCAGGATATATTCGGCCTTGTAGGTATCCAAGCCCATGCCGTTTGTAGAAATCAACGTGAGTAACCCGCGCTTTTTTGCCTCCATCAGTGCATATTCGAGCTCCGGAGCCACAAGCGTCTCACCGATTGTATTGAGCGTAACCTGTTTAATTCCAGCCTCATCAATTCGCTTCATGCAGAGATTGATCATCTCCCTGCTCATATCTGCCGGAGCGCGCTTCATGGACTTGTGTGCACAAAATTTACATGCAATATTGCACCTGTTTGTGAGCTCGAGATTGGCAATAAGCGGCAAATTATCCATTTCAATTCCTCTCTAAAATTTGATTTGCCTCGGCAATGATTTCTGCGAACTGCCTGCCGAAGTTACGCTTGAGCGTTGCATGTATTGCTTCCGGTCGGTCCTCCGTAACAACCGCTTTGCACACAGCATCAAGCACGGCAAACGAGAGCCTCTGGTATAAATTTTGAAGCCTGCGCAACTCCTTGTAGTCTTTAGCTGCAAGAAGAGAGGGCGGCGTGATGGCGTCAACAAGAATATCCGAATAGCCTCCTAGCCCCTTTTCGAACTCGATTACCACCCGTCTAACAAGACCCACCCGTTCATCCCGATAGGTCCAACGGTAATTCAGATACCCGTCTACAAGAAGCTCCCCACCCGTTGCTTTCAGCCGTTCTCCCAAAGCGGTCCCTTCTGCGCAAAAGAGTATTTGCGAATTGGATTTAACGACCGCCCAGCTTTCATCCATCAAAATGTGAGCATTCGCGATGAGGTCTTCCAGTGTTGTCGTCGGCTCAAACAAAATGAGGCCGCACTGTACGTATACTTCATTTTTTTCGAGTGTTCGGATTGCCTCAAGCGCACGCTCTACCGTAACGCCCTTATTGTACAGCTTAAGCTGGCGGGGAGAAAAGCTTTCCACTCCCAGTTGCACCGCCTTGAGACCAGCGATCTTTAGGTTGGCAAGCACCGAGTCTGTAATGTTATTGGCGCGCAAGCTGATTCGATAGGGCAACCGTTCATCCATCTGCTCTGAAATGACGGCAAATTCCGCCGCCCGCTCCTCCCATTGAGTTGCGCCGAGAAAAGAATCATCTACAAAATCGATAAACGAAGCGCCAAAATTCGTTTCAAGATATTTCACCTCGGCGGCAACGGATTGCACCGAGCGTTCGCGTCTACAGCTGTTGAAGGCGGGAATACTGCAAAATGTGCACCTGCCGTAGCATCCTCGACTTGCGCTCACCATATATTCTCCCACCTTTTGCACTTTGTCTCCTTCACAAAAATAGGGAAAGGGAAGTGTTTCAATATCGGCTACGGGGCAGAATGAATCGCGATGGGTCTCCGGATCGCTTTTTGAAATGAGACCGTCCATGGCGATATCCTCTTCCCCAGCAATGATCTTTTTGCAGAGGATAAGGCTCGCAATCTCCCCATCTCCGCGCATAATATAATCAAACGGGCAATCAGTATCCAAGAGAAATCTCCACCCGAAAGTCGGCAAAAATCCCCCCAGCCATATCTTTATTTGGGGAAACCGCTCTTTGACTGCCTTAACGTCGCAAAGACTCTTCTCGGCCGAAATCGTATGCATAGAGAAGCCTATAGCCTTTACCCTGCTGTGCGATTGCAGATAATTAAAAAGTGCCTCCGTGGTGTATGTATAGGACGGAAGAATGTCCGTCTGCACCCCGTTCTTATTCAAATAAGCGGCAATATACCGTATACCGAGATCGCCGAGCGCACGACGGCGTGGGGCCTGACTGAAAAACAAATCCTTATGGATTGCCGATACCAAAAGTACTTCCGTATTTTTCATCATCTAATTTCCCAAAACAGCTCCCTCGCGCAACTTTCCCAAGACACCGTCATCAGCATGCATTTGCGAGAAAGCAATCGAAACAGCATTGTCCTCTGTGGCAACCACAATGCCTTCTGCATCTATCCCGAGGATCTTTCCCGGTTGTTCCGATGTCGTTTGTCGTAAAATTGAAATAGCTGAAACGTGAATTTTTTCGCCCTCATGACGCGTAAACGGTGGCAATACACCATGAAACAAAAGCGCACGAATGAATTTATCGATTTCGGCCGCATGTTGATTCCAAAGAATTTCGGCACCATTTGGAATCGTTTTTCCGTAATATGCTGCCTTGCTCTCGTCCTGCGGAGTAAGCATACTTTCCACGTTTTCCGTACTGCTAAGAAGAGTAACTGTATCACAAAAGAGGCGGAACGTCATATCGACAGCTTTCGCATGAAGCGTGATACCTGTTTCATCCGGGCAAATTGGGAACTGCAGCGCTTTCAAGATCGGTCCACGATCAAATTCAGCAGTCATTCTGTGTGAAGTAACCCCATACTGGGTTTCCCCATTGAGGATAGCCCAAATGTGTCCCGTGCAACCTCGGTACTGTGGCAATGGTGCGCCGTGAAAGTTATAAAATCCGCATTGCGGAAGTTCCAGCATTTTATCAGAAAGTTTGCGCGGATACATTACACACAACCCATATTGCGCATGAATGTCCGCCTCTATTAACGATTGTTCATCTACAAAAAACGGAATCCCATACCGTTGCGAAATGGTACAAACAGTTTCATTTTTCGAAAAGCTACCATATTCATCCTCGCGACAAAGCACTGCACACACGTTAATCATGTGTGCTATCAAATAGTTCAAGCATTTCGCGCCTAGCTCTTTTCCGCCAGCAAATACAACGCCTTTCAACATAGCTACTCTCTAATCGCAAAAAAGAGTGACGTAAAAATCACTCTTTTTGATTCAATCGCAATTTGAAGCAAATCCCAGATTAGCAATCCCATGCACCGGACGCATTTGATGCCTTTACAACTTTCACTTTCAAATCAAGTTTCTTCGTGTTCGCCATAGTCGTCTCCTCCTAAATATTATATATTTATTATAGCATATATTATTTTTTCTGTCAACGCTTCAATCTAAATTTGTTCGATTATCCTGTGACTCGGATTTACCCTCCTTTTTCGGCACAATTTTAAGTTCGTCGGATATGGATGGTATAAAGAGTTTGCATCACAATTTACAGGTAATAAACTGTTTTCACTAACTTAACCTCTCGCCGCACTAAAGAATTCGGCTATCTAATAGATTAATTTTTCTGTCTCTTCACACACAAAACTCGGATTGGTTATTGATTTCCCCGCTAATTTCCCTTTTATCTCCTATGCGCCGACATGAAGATAACTTTCTATCATCATACCTTTAACTATCGCTTTGAGTTGTTCGTTTTGTCTTCTGCTTTTTAACACAGCCACCGCAATATCAACTAAATAACTTTCAGCCACATTGGAGTATTTTTTCAAGGTTATATTTAATTGGCACTAATAATGCGACTTGGTTACTAGACAAATTCAAAAATCTAGCAAGCTTCAATTTGAACTTTAAAAATGATTCTTTTATCAAACTTCCCCCCCCCTTACCTATTTTTAATTAAAGCATTTCTGCAATTTTATATATTAAATTTTCTGTTTTATCCCAACCTAAGCATGCATCGGTTATTGATTTTCCAAATTCCATATCGCCTACATTTTGCTTACCATCTTGCAAATAGCTTTCTATCATTAAACCTTTTACACTTTGTTCTATCTTTCTATTTTTTGCGCGACTTTGCATAACATCTAGTGCAATATCAATTTGCCTCTCATATTGTTTATTGGAATTTGAGTGACTGGCATCTACTATAATAGCGGTCGGCGCCTTTATCTTCTCTTGTAACTTATCAATTGTTTCGCATAAATTATCATATTGATAATTCGCTGTATTTACACCATTAAAGTCGACATACCCTCGCAAAACGACATGGCTTAACTCATTGCCACTTGTTACCACTTCCCAGCCACGATATAAAAATGCATGTGATGTTCGCGCAGCGTTTACAGCATTTATCATAGCATCAAGATTTCCAGATATTGGATTTTTCATCCCAACTGGTACGTTTAATCCGCTCGCAACCAAGCGATGAAACTGATTTTCTACTGATCTTGCACCGATAGTGACATATGATAATAAATCAGATAAATATCTATAATTCTCTGGGTACAGTAATTCGTCTGCACATGTGAATCCAAAATCCACTAATGCACTTAAATGCAATTTTCTTATGGCAATTAATCCCTTTAGTAAATCTGGCGTTTCTTGAGGATTTGGTTGATGTAGCATGCCCATGTACCCAATCCCAGATGTCCTTGGCTTGTTCGTGAAAACGCGTGGAATTATTATTATTTTCCCCTGCACATTTTCTGCCACGCGCTTCAGTTTCTCAAGATAACATAATATTGCATCTTGTCTATCCGCTGAACATGGACCAATGATTAACAAAAATTTATTAACTTGATTCTTAAAAACGGCCTCTATTTCATCATCCCGAATTAATTTTGCTCCTACATATTTGGACGGAACTGGATATAGTTCTTTTATGAGTTTAGGAATTGGTAATTTCCTTACGAACTGCATGTTTTCCATACTACGGCTCCAAAAGTTCACAAGCCAAATGCAATATCATAAGATGTTGCTCCTGCACAATTGCTGAGTCGCTAGCTTGCGATACAAACGATAAATCCGAATTTGCTTTCGCTTTCCCACCATTGTTCCCAAGCAACGCAACTGTTGTCATCCCACACTCAGCGGCAACTTCTAGCGCATATAAAATGTTATTAGAATTACCGCTTGTCGACAACGCTACTAATAGATCTCCTTTTCGACCCAAATTTTTAATTTGATATGAAAAAACATCATCATAATTATAATCATTCGATAGAGCCGTCATAATAGCAATATCTGCACAAAGTGCTATCGCATTATATTGATTTTTGGCTTTTTTATATCTTCCTACAAGTTCAGCGGAAAAATGTAACGCCTGCGCCGCACTTCCGCCATTACCACAAACAAGCACTTTATTTGTAGGGTATGTATTCCTTATTAGTTGTGAAAATCGACTAATAAACTTTAGTGTTTCGTCATTCAAAAAATCGGCTGTGGCTTTACACCGTTGTTGTATTAAAGTTTCAATTGAAGTCATTAAAAATAATCTCCAGACAATAAATATTGTGATATATACTCTTCTACGCCTTTTTCTAATGATACAAACGCATCTCCATATCCAGCCTCTCTTAATTCAGACAAATCGGCGCATGTGTGATACTGAAAACTATTAATTATCTCCGACGGCATATCAATGTATTGTATTTTTGGAGTCAGATTAAGTGCTCTAAAAATTGCTGTTGCTAAATCGTTATATGTATACGCTTTCCCAGATCCTACATTAAACAAACCATACTGTAGTTTGGCTTTAATAAAATAAATAATTACTCTACAAACATCCATCACATAAACAAAGTCCCTTTGCTGCATTCCATCAAGGTAATCTTTGTTGTATGATCTAAAAAGTCCAATATGACCTGAGCGTTGTATTTGACAATAGCCTTGATATGCCATACTGGCCATCTTCCCTTTATGATATTCGTTTGGTCCATATACATTAAAGAATTTTAGCCCTATACATTTGGGAGGCTTTGAACTTTGGCGTGCGACCCAAATGTCAAATCTATGTTTGCTGAACCCATATCGATTAATAGGCCGGAGAGAATTCAAATTACATCTATCAGAAAAGCCTGCATTCCCCGTACCATAAGTTGCAGCCGAACTAGCGTATATAAATTCAATCTCGTTTTTTTTACAATAGCTATATAATCTTTTGCTATATTCAATGTTGTTTTGAACTAAGTAATCAAAATTCTGCTCAGTCGTGCTTGAGCATGCTCCCAAATGAACAACGTGCGTTATCCCTTTTAAAGAAGTTATGATATTATTAATAAAATTGTCCTTATTGAAATACTCAATGTATTGTTTACCAATTAGATTTCTCCATTTGATGCTTTCATGTATATCATCTACTACATAAATATCTGTAATACCTAAATCATTAAGCATCCTAATTAGACAACTTCCTATAAATCCTGCCCCGCCTGTAATAATATAGCTCATCACGCCATCTCCATTATTTTATCTATGCATTCACGAAAGCTAGAGCAATACTTAATACGGGGATCGTCTGACTCAACATTGGATGATCCGATAATAAAACCCTTGCATTGTGTTTCATAACATATTGCACAATCTCTTGCTTCATTCCCTATAGCGTAACTCGAACTAAAATCAATATCTAATTCTTTCGCCGCCCGATAAAAAAGTCCCGTTTGTGGCTTTCGGCAATTACATAGTTTATCGTATTGTTTCACACTCCCCCCTTGAAGATGTGGACAATAATATATTGCGGCAATTTCTACAGAATAGTTGGACAGGATTTTTATAAAGCCTTCATGAAAATGTTGCAAATCCTTTTCGCTATAAAGTCCTCGTGCAATTCCAGATTGATTTGTGATTATAATTAATTTATAACCAGCTTTATTAAGTTCTCTCAAGCCTTCAACAACTCCATCCATTAGCACCAGTTCTTTTAAATTTGAACAGTACCCTTTATCAACAATCAATGTACCATCACGGTCTAAAAATACTGCCTTATTCATCTGGTTCCTTTATGCGTCGAATGATTTCAGTGGTAGATATGCCTTTTATCATAGGAACTGTTTTAACATGGCCACCGTTTTCCTTTACAATTGTAGCCCCAGCAATCTCATGCCCAGCATAATCTTCGCCTTTAACAAGGACATCCGGTAGCAGAGTCTTTATTAGTGCAAGAGGTGTTTCATCGTCAAATGGAACTATATAATCTACAAATGAACATGCCGCAAGCACATCAACACGTGAGTCTAAATCCATAATTGGCCGATTGTTCCCCTTAATCTTTCTTACCGATTCATCCGAATTAATTCCAACCACTAGCACATCGCCGCAATTTGCAGCCGCCCGCAAATTGCTTACGTGCCCTTTGTGAAAAATATCAAAACACCCGTTTGTAAAAACTATCTTTTTGCCTGTTAAATATCGCTTCAGCGCCAAAAGCTCACAAGCATGAACAACTTTATTCTGAAAATGAATTATTTCAAACAGCGAAACTGGAACCGCTCCTTTCTTAGCAACTTTTAATCCTGCGGCAAAATTTGCAAGTATTGAAGCATTTTTTAAATGAACACCTGAAGCAATGCCTACTGCTAAATAGGCTATAGTCGTATCTCCAGCTCCGGAAACATCATGCACGTTTGTTTTTAGTGCGGGAATCAAATTACATGAATTATTATTTTCATAAAAAAATAACCCGACTTCCCCACATGTCACTACTAATGCTCCAAATTGATATCTTTTGCAAACGATCTCACAACTAGAGCGCAAATCTTCTATGACAACCTCCCTATCAAGCATAAGCGAAAATTCACTTTGGTTCGGCTTTACGATGTCACAGTTGCTGTATTTTCTATAGGGATTCTTTTTGGGATCCGCAATGACTAACTTGTGTTTTGCATGAGCACTTGTTATAATGGTTTGAGCGAGATTATCAGTAACCACTCCCTTAGCGTAATCGGAAATTACTATAATATCGCCGCTATCTATAACTGCTGACAGCCCGCGAGAAATCTCTTGTTCTAGTGAACAGGCAATATCAAATTCATCTTCACTGTCAGATCTAAATAATTGCTTGTCGCCTGAATAATATCTATATTTTGTCGTTGTGCGCCGTGATTTATCTACTATTATGAATCTATCACTAATACCATTATTTTTTAATAATTGTCTTAATATTTGTCCTTCTTGATCGTCGCCCACTACAGTAAGCAAAATAACATCCTGTTCGCAAGCCACTAAATTTAATGCCACATTAGCAGCGCCACCCGCTTTATATTCCGTAGAAGTTTCGTTAAATACAGGAATGGGCGCTTCGGGCGATAAACGTTTAACTGCGCCATGTTTATAGCAATCTAATATTGCATCGCCAATTACTATAATTCGTTTTCTACTTATTTTATTGACGATTTGTTGAACTTCACCTTTCATTTCTTATCTTTTGTAGAATCAATGTTAATATGGCAGTTTCGCATTCTGTTAAACAGCTAAAAAACGCATTTTTATCCGTGGCTATATCAAATTTTTGTTTGACTTGCTCCAACAGATTTAATAACGACATCTGATTTTCGCTCGGTTGCAGATTAAAAAATCTTCGTCCTCTATCACAGCTCAAATGTTCCTTTTTGCAATGCTTATGACAGTTAGGGCATCGTTCACCATTCATACTAACCTCTCTAAAATTTTTTGAAGTTTTTCTATTACCATATCTACATTAATATTCAATATGCATGGCAGCTTAACATCTGCATAATAATCATCATGGATGCATTCATAATTCCTTCCACGCATAGTACACGCAAAGCATTCCATCTCACATGAAACATATGCTGGAAAAATATCATTGGGCAATTCGTCCTCAATCTGATATGGATAAAATTTGTTACCGGAAAATAATCCTTTGATGCATAATGCCTGTATACCAACCGCATTCGCAATATGAATCGCACTAGTATCATTTCCAACTACTAACCGTGATTTGGAAATTATATAAATGAGCTGATCAATTGATGTTTTCCCAATCAAAGAATAAAATTCAAAGCTAGCGTTATCAGAAAAAACTTTCTCTTGCCATATGTCATTTTCCGCACCGCAAAGAACACAGGTCCAGCCAGTTTTCGCATTAATATACTTGGCTACTTCAACAAAGCGCTCTGCTGGCCATAATTTGTTAAAGACGCTTCCACCCACGAATACAACATAAAAGTCTTTTGGAAGATACAAAAAGCATTTGGGCACGACTTCCAAATGTGGCAACCTAGCACGATAAGTACTATCACCTAATCCCCTAACAAATTCTGCCGATTGTATTATTGACATGTTTTCAATGCCTTGATCAATCATTCTGTCATATGTCTTGTCGCATTTTTCCTTGACTTCAATTGGCAAAGCACCGCACTCCCCAAGTGAAGCAATCTTAATTTTCGCATTTATTAAATACGCTAGTCTTTCAGCGTTTAAATTTCTAGGTTGATTAGGATGCAACAGCAAATCGAATTTAAAATTCTTTATTGTTTTATATGTTTTATCTAAATTTTTTAAAGTGAACGCATCATTGGGCAAAGTAATTACTTCATCAAAATACTCGCTAGCCTTTGCAATAGGCACAGCTAATGATTGGCAGGAAAGCACAATATGTTTATCGCGGTAATACCTTCGTAGTTCTTTAGCGGCATCCAAAAACAATATAAAATCTCCAAGGCCATCATGCTTTATAATGAGAATTTTGTTCGTATTGCCTGGATTCTTTTTTATTGCTTTTCGGACACGCCTACCGTAAATACGCAATTTGACATCGCGGATATATTCTCCGAACGTCCTTTTTCTTTTCATGTTCCTAAAACCTGATTTCAGGGTAATAGCATCCCATGCCGAGTTTGCATGCTTGTCTGGAAGCTGGAATCATTTTCATTGCATTTAGAAATTCACCTTCGGTCTTACATTTTAGTGCTATATTTATATTTTCTTTGATAAGACCAATATCCTCAACAATACCATTAAAATTCTCAGCTCGCCCCACAATTTTATAAGCAGTTATCCCCATTTTTACAAACCTATATAATGCGCATAATCCACAAGCAGCAAAATGATGGAACACATTGCTGTATAGCATTTCATTTAATTCAACTTCATGTTGCGTTTCAAAATCGCTTTTGGTGGAAAAAATTTGTTTTGGTGCATGATTTAACATGCCACACATGCTACCGCATTCTGGTCTATGAAAGCCTAAGCAATACGAATCAGAGAACTGACATCCATTCCGCATCAGAAATACTTCATACTCGATTTGCGAATTATTTGAAACAATATGCTCAATTTCAGCGATTGATAAGTCTCTGGGTAAAATCATACGTTTTACCCCTAAATCGCCATAAAATTTAACCAAGTCGCTATTATATATTGCACACATTGTGCTAGCCACTGGTTCTAAATTATATTTTATGGCAATATCGGCTAATTGTGGAACAGATATGATGACTCCGTCTGCGCCCGATTCGGACAATTTTTCAAAATAATTCTCAATCTTCTGCAATTCGTCGTTAGAATATGTTGCCCCATTAAATGTTATAAAGACATCTCGATTCTGTTCCTTAATGCATCGAACAACTTGTAGTAGCTCCCCAAAATTAAGTTTATTTGCCCGCTCCCTAAATCCGGACATTCGGTTCACTTCTGAATATTTCCCAAACTCTTCTTGCCAATCATCGTCATAAAATCCAATATAAAATTCGTCGGCCCCAGCATCAAGTAATGGGAATAACGATTCTAACGAATTTAAGGGAACTAATATTTTATTCATATCCGCCCTCCATGTTACTAAAGACATCAAACGGTTCAAAAATTTCTCTGTATTGTCCCACACCTGTAATGGTCCAATCCAAGTTTTTGAAGAAAACTGCCCTTCCAACTTTCAAATACTGTGTGTTGTCATTATAAAAATAGCGAATAACATTTCTTTGACAATTAAGTGTACAGTCTGCATTAGGCCTAAATTTCTCATTAAACTGCTTCCCAATGGAGGCATATTCACATATATTCCCAACTGTTGCAAAACAATATGGTGTATATATAGCGGGAACGCATTTTAATCCGGACAAATCAATTGTCGAGTTCGTGGGATCGAACTCCACAGAATTAATCGTAATGCCGACCAACTTATGAAAATCATAAGCTAATGTTGAAGGAACAATCTTATCGCTGAAATATTCAGGATATCTTATATCTCTAGTATCTTTTTGAAACAATCTACCCAGATTAATTTTTTGATCAGGGTATTTCCTTGCTATGTAAATAGCCATAGCGTAATCATTTACCGTTGTTTCATCAATTAGGTTATTGAAACTTAAATATAGTTTTTCTATTAACCCTTTCGCCTCTAATAGATTTTTCTCAGAAATGATAGGTATGCATAATGTAATCTTTATGTTTTTTTTCTGACACAGTAGAGCTAACTGTGAAAGTGTTTCACTCTGGCACGATAAAAAATATTGACTACAAAAATTGGATCCTATATATATTCTTTCTATAGAGTTGTAGCCAGCAAAGATACATGCCTCACTCAAAATGTTGTCCATTGAAGATTTTGCGCTAAGCGCATGAAGAACTTCACAAAAACTTACGCAATTTTCTTTTTTAAACTCATCCTTCATGTTTGCCTTTCTCCATTAATTTATACAAATCCTCAACCGTTTTAACCTTGCCCAACGACCTATAATCAAAAGAAATGCTTAATTCTGCCTCTATTTGACATATGATTACAAACATATCAAGAGATGTAATCCCTAAATCTTCACGCAACCTTGACGACGGCAATATTGTTAGCAGCTCATTGCCATTTGTATTCGCAGAAATTATTTCTAAAAGCCTTTCATACATAATATCTTCTTTCAATTTTCCCCTGGACATTTCTTTTGATCGGTTCTACTTGACACTTAAATGTATCGATAACCGATGTTAAAGATGAAATTAATTTTACACTTTGAAGAACAGCCTCTGTTTGCGACTCACTACTCACAACAATAATGCATTTTACAATTTTTTCTTCATTATTATCAGTCATATAGACAATAGATTCCGTGACTCCTTCTACGCCATTTATTTCATTCTCCAGTACTTGCGGGAAAAACTTTTTTCCACTTGGTAAGATTATCAAATCATTTTTCCTTCCAGTGACCCATAGAAAACCATCTTCATCAATATATCCCAAATCACCAGTATAAAATGTTTTGTCTTTCACCATTTCGCTTGGGTAATACCCCAACATTACATTTTCACCCGTGATAATAATCTCTTGTGATGGCGATATTTGAATAATATTGCAATTCAATGCTACTCCAGCACTTCCATCACGGAAAAAATCATCTCTATTAACAGAAACACACGGCGAGCACTCACTTAATCCATAGCATCCATATACGGCAATCCCAAATTGCCGCATTTTCTCGATTAAATCTTGAGACGTTCCTGCCCCGCCACTTAAAATTTTTTTTAGACATCCCCCTGTTAAATGTTGCGCTGCTAACGGATCGCCACTATTCACAATGAGTTTTAGCATGCTTTGAACCACATTGGGTGGTAAATTGAGCATAGTAGGACGAAATTCTTTCATCGCTGCAAAAAACTCATATTGATTGTCCAAACAGCATATTTCACCCCCGCAATATAAGGTAGCAATTAAATCGCATGTTAAACCAAAGGCATGGTATAAAGGAATGACATTTATGACCTTTGAACCTATTGGGTATTCGTATTTCTGCATACCAGCGATTACATCCGTTGCGATATTTTTTGAACTGAGCATAACTCCTTTCGGGGTCGCGGTCGTTCCTGAGCTAAACAAAATCGTACAACATTCATCGGATTGCAAAGGATGGATTTTTAACTCGTAACTATCTATTGAAATTAAGCAGTTATATTGGTTAGCGTCTATGATAAAATCACATGGGACTATTTTTAATAGCCCATCAGAATTTGCTTTAGGGAGCAACACAGCAATATTACCAGATAATATCGTAGCAAAGTAAGAAACGGCAAATTGATATGTATCGCTTAACTGTATCCCAATTTTCGTAAAGTGAAATTTTAATCCACCTTGAACCCGTGCCACATCTTCATAGAACTCTTTATAAGTAATATGTTTGTGGTTTTTATAGAAAGCAAAAGAATCCAAGAACTTTTCTTGGATTGTCTGCATCATTTGTGTTAAATCGTCAATTACATCTACAGAATAGTCTAGATACGCTTGGCTCATATTTTTTTAATATACTGACTGAATCGTTTATAAAATTCTTCTCTTGACATGGAGAGGATGTGCAAATCATAATAGTTCCCATTATAATATCTATATTCTCTTATGATTCCTTCCTCGGTAAATCCAGCTTGAATATTGCTTTCCAAGCTTTGTTTGTTGTAATCATATATTGTCAAAAACACTTTTTTCAGCGGATAATTAGTGAAAAGATAGTCAAGAAAGGTAATGGCTATTCTCGCACCCAACCCAGTATTGCGGTATTCTTTTTTTAATACAAGACACAATTTGCAATGTGAATCTACGGCTGAATATTCATATGAATATACAAAACCATAAAACTCATATCCATTTTTCTTATCAGTAATGACATTAAACTCGTGGTAGAACCCTTTGAAATTGTTCTGCATCCAAAGATCGAATTCTGGCAGCGTGTTAAAAGGGATTTTTCTTATAAAGAGCATTTGGTCATCTGGATTTGTCATTATATTAAACAAATCTTCAATATCCGAGCGAAAATTGAATTTTCTTAAGCAAACATCGTTATCCATCACTTTTCTCCCTTTTCATTGCATTTTTTGCGATTTGTTGCAATCGCAAAATATCACTGATTTTATAGGCTAAACAACCACCAGTACATTGTGCAGTCTTTCGTTTATAGCAATCATAACATTCCTGAGAACATGTTGTGTTATACGCGAAAGCATCTATTGTGTTCATATAATAGTTGTAAAGCTCTGCGAATGTTGTAAAATCTGTTATCTTAACTTTTGTATACTCCGAAAGGCCAAAACACCGAACCACTGTCAAATCGTATCGAATATCTATAACAGGTGAACAGTGCACTTGATTATTGTTTATCGAATGGTCATTCGGATCCGCAAAAAGCATCTCATTTCTATTAGTCCCAGGCAAATATCTGATAAATTCATCTATATCACCTTCGTCAAACATACACGAAGGCATTTTATTGCAATCATAGTATGGCGTTATGCCATTGTCTAACATCACTTTAAAAAATTTCTTTATCGGTTGCTTGAACATTCGGAAATACTTGAGTGCATTCATATTCCGTTCCGCATCTAAATTTGGAACCGCAATTGCAAATCTTAATGCTTTGAGCTTATATTTTTTTAGGAGATTTAATACATATGTGTAATCAAAATCTGGACGATAAATATTAATACCCAAGGATAACCTATCGCCCATATAACGGTTACATATCATTTCATCTAAGTTGGCAATCATCTTCTTAAAAGCAACTTGCCCCATATCGTCGGGCGAATTGCAATTAACCAACAATCTGAATTTCCCATGAGCCAATTCATTCATATGCTCATCAATTGCAACAGCATTTGTATAGATAACCACCTGATCAAAACGGCTATCGCTTATAAGCATTTTTAAAATGTCCTTGAATTTTGAGTGGATAGTTGGTTCTCCCCCTATAAGCCCCACTGATCTATTGCGCGGATCACTCGCGATAAAGTTCAGTGCTTTATTGAAATTAGATAGGCTTATTTCATTTGGGGCTTTATTAACAAATTCATTTGCGAAACAATATGGACACCTTAAATTGCATATGTCCGTCAACATGATATTCGCCATACTTATCTCCTGCAAATAATTTTAAATAATAAATCTCTGCCTATAGCGCGATAGCTTGCGCTACTCTACTTCCCAGAATAATACGAAGTATACGACGTATTGTAATAGGAATTATAGTACGCTGTCCCGCCGCCGGGGCTATATGTCGTATTGTAATAAGAATTATAGTACGCTGTCCCGCCGCCGGGAGAATATGATGTGTTGTAATAAGAATTATAGTACGCTGTCCCACCGCCGGGGCTATATGTCGTATTGTAATATGAATTATAATAAGCTGTCCCACCGCCGGGAGAATATGATGTATTGTAATAAGAATTATAATAGCTTCCGCCACCTGAATCGCCCATATGAAACCTCCATTAAAATAATTATTTGCTGCAATCAAAGTTCATGCTGTACGAGAACTATGAATTATTTGTGGTAGCAACGACCTTATATTCATTTCCCAGAATAGTAAGAAGTATAGGATGAATTATTGTAAGAGTTATAGTAGGTCGTCGGCATATTATAACCATACGTTGTGTTATTATAGGAATTGTAATAAGCTGTTCCCATACCATAACCATACGTCGTGTTGTTATAGGAATTGTAATAAGCTGTTCCCATACCATAACCATACGTCGTGTTGTTATAGGAATTATAATAAGCTGTTCCCATACCATAACCATACGTCGTGTTGTTATAAGAATTATAATAACTCCCTCCGCCAGAATCGCTCATAAAGGTACCTCCTTTTTAATTAATGGATTTATTATTTACTATTGAGGTTGTCACTACCAATAGCCAAATAACCGCTATGACTGCTTTGAAACGATTTCCAAAGCTACTTTTGCCGAAATTTTTTCGCAAAACATTTCAATTCCAATAGTGGCATCACGATTATGCCGATTAATATGCATAATATTACCCCTCGTGTCCTAGGAGCGGATCACTTTGGATAATTACACGTTCTCCAATAATGTATCCAACAGAATACTCCAAACATCGTCTGCCTTATAAAGGTATTCAAATCTCTTGCGCTCCTGTAAAGATATTGCTATATTACTATTACCGTTTTTCAATAGCTTAAATATTTCTGTTGAGTTGCGAATAAAATCAGCACAAACCACTTGAAATTCAATTTTAGCCAAATTTATTTCTACAAACACATACCCTGGCATTAATGGACGCTTTTTATAGAAATTTCCTAAAAGCCGACTATTTTGTTGCGATAATATTTGCTCGGACCCCAAATAAAACGTATCAAATGTTTAGCTCAAATTGTTCGAATGAAAGAACGACATAATATCCTTCACTACTCGACTCTCTTTATTTGTCTTTACAAATAAAACGTACCACCAATATGGCCCTTCCAATAATCTCGCCCTGAAGGGTGTGCTTCGCCCTTTCACGCAAAAACGCTTTGCGCTAAATAACTGTAATGTGTCCATTGCTCTTATCATACCGTGACAAACTCCAACGTGTAGAAACAGCAGCTTCTTGATAAGGGAAAGTATCCATGTACTTCCCGCTAATGTTTTTGGACATGTACTATCCTAATAGATGTACGCTTTAATACCATTTGATACATCGATAGTATGGTGTATGGAAAAAAAGATTTAAAACAACGACGAAGTGCTTGCATTCCTTGTCGAAATTTAGTATAATATATTTGAATGTGTACATCTATTAGGATAATCAATGTACATTTAGACAGTTAGAAAATAGGTCGCCTTCACTGCAAAAGGCGACCTATTTTGTTCATCATTTCGCTCTTGTGTTCCATTAAACTGTGAGTATATCGGCTTAACGTCACCATTGGATTTTTGTGCCCAAGTATCTCGGCAAGAGTCTTTACATCCATTCCACACTCAAGCGCACGAGTTGCAAAGGTATGTCGTAAGGCATGAAATCCTTTATGCGGAATATTCAACCCTTGTAGTATCCTTTCAAATGTCCTTTGATACGATCTAACCGATATTGGCTTTCCCTTCCCATAGATTACATAGCTATACGTCGAATCCTTTCTCAACTTATTCAAATATGGCAATAATTGCTTCGGTATCGGTATCAATCTTATGGAAGTCTTTGTTTTCGGCGACTCTATGATTTTATGATAACCATTCTCTCCCCATCCATCGTGGCAAGACTTACTAATGGACAGTGTTCCAACCTTTAAATCAACATCTTTCCACTCAAGCGCAAAAAGTTCTCCTATCCTTATTCCCGTATATAAGCAAATAAGAATTCCTATTAGTTTGCTTTTCCGCATCCGCTGAATAACGTATTCTTCTATCTTTTTCTGTTCTTCTTTTGAAAAACATTCAACTGCTTTCTCCTCCACTTTCGGACCATCGATGCAGTCGGTATATTGATGTTCAATCAAGTTCATTCTGACTGCGGCTTTTAATGAAGCCTTTAATACGGTCATAATACCTCTAACAGTTCCTGCCGCATGTTGTTCAATTAGACCGGATACGAACTTTTGTAAGGCAGATGCTTCCAAATCTTTCATTTCATAGTTGCCTAATAGTGGGATTATCTTCCCCCTCGCTATCCACGAATACTTAATAAACGTTCTGTTTTTCATTAATGGTTTAACACATGATGTCAGCCATTCTTCTAACCAATCTTTATACAACATTTGTACCTCCAAATTTGTTAAATATAAATATACATTACTTTGTTAGCAATGCTCAGCTCAATTTTTTAATATAAAAAAGAGCAAAGAAACTTTCTCTACTCTCTACAACAAACTTGCTATTTTTGAAATCTTATTTATTGAATTTATCCCCAAGGATATTTACCTTGTGCTAAACTGAATGTGTCGTCATCTTGGTTTTTCATTTTAACGTTCTCCTCTGTGACATAACTTGTATGCGATTGCGAGCCTCATTCAGTTTAGTCCAGAGGAGCTTTTTTGCATAGCCTTACATTGCTTAAAACTAAAGCTACAAGGTGAATTCACCGACATAGCCGGTGGGTTCTTTTAGGCACAAAAAAAGGGAGCTACACGTTGGTCCATGTAGCTCCCTTATAATTTGATATTAATTTGTTTTTTTCTTGGTAGACTCAAGTTGATCTGTATCCACTATTTCATTATTCACAGCATTAATCACCTTTCTGCATTTACTGCAAATATATATTCCCCGAGTTTCAACCAAATTAAGATGCTTGTTTTCCGTCCCACAGTTCGGACAAACTTTATTCTCCTCCATATGATTACCTTCCTTATTTTAGATTCTATCATTTTTACGGCTATAAGTCAATGAACTATTTCCACAAAGTTTACAACTTTGCGATAATACTTTCCTTGCTAACATACGGATTTTCCCAGAATCTTGAATCCCAGGAATTATCCCGATTATCGCCCAGCACGAAATAGTATCCTTCCGGTACTTTATATAAAGTTTCATCGACTATGATTTCTTGCCCGCCAATGCCCGCTATACGCTTAACCAGCACGCTGTCTTCATGCTTAAAAACAATTATATCCCCTTCTTTCAGTGTTCCATAGATCCGCATACCGAATATTATGCTATTCGTTTTCAAAGTCGGTTCCATCGATCCGGATGGTACAAATCCAACGAAGAATACCGTCTTAAATAAAATCAAAATCCCGATGAACACAATCACCGGGATTAAAAATATTACTCTCTTCTTCAAATTAAACCTCACATTTTGATTTTCTTATCGCTTGTTTGGTTCGCAACAGCTTATCGCTTTCTTTGATTACCAAATTGCAATAATACTCACCGAGATATCCGATATGGGCTTGAGAAAGAGGCGCACTGATTAAATTGGCTAGCCACATATACGCTTCTTGACGAGTCATGTATCCATCCTTGTGCAACTTATCAAAATGCCGATGAGCAGTATTTCTGAGTGACCGAAGATTTTGGTCTGCCATAGTTCCCATCGGGATTTTTGTACCTGGATGTACTCGGACATAGGCATCGCATGCAGGATAATGTGAACAAACATAAAGCATTGTATCCTTGCTATTATCCTTGTATATGCCCTCCGCGCTTCTATATACAACAGTGCCGCCGCAATATGGACAGCGCAACGCACCATTGTTTTTCATTTTTTTCTTTTTGTTTGACTTCATTGCCGTACTCCCGATAATATGCCGCTACTCCGCAAAATAAATACAGAGCCAGATGACGGAGATTTGTCACTCGCGTCCCTGACTCTGTAATATTTGCAAGCCTCACGGCTTAAATTCTCAATGAGCCGCGCCATTGTGGATTCGCTCAATGCGCGATATCCGTAACGATTCCCTACCCCCTCTGGGCAGGTCTGACGCTGTGAATTCCCAACGTATCGAGAGCCTGGGCGCAACCCCTTGCTGTGATAGAGTATATCATAATAGCTATGTCTTGTCAAGCCTTTTAGGAAACTTTTTTTGCCTTTTCGAGAAAAAAGTTGTCCGAAAGTTTTGCTTTTCAGTTTTACGGTTCTCTATACTGATTCGGATTGGGATTGCGCCGGCGTTTCGATGAGGAATTAGGATCTCTTGCGCTTTTTGATGAATAGGAAGACTCCCCCACCCACTGCTGCAAGTGCGCAGACCACGATGAGCGCGATGATTCCGCCGTCCATTTTGTACTTCAAAGTAAAGCTGTATTCATTGGTATTACCTACGGAATCGGTTACGACTACACGATAAGAACCGTACTCAGATAATTTCTGTCCAAGCTCGTAGTCGATAATTTCACCGTCTTTATAGACCTTAAGCTCTGCATCTTCGGAAATCCTGTCGATGGAAACGGATTTCCCGGAGGTTCCGCCGTTTTCCACGCCGTTCAGCTCAATCGTCGGAGCAGTTGTATCTAGTGTAAGTACGAACGAATACTCTTGACCGTCTGCTTTGCAAACAATCGTATAAGTACCGTCTACGGTAAAGTTTAAAGTCCTTCCTTCCACTTCAACCGATTCGCCGTCACGAGATACCGAAAGGATTTCTACGCTTTCGCCAAGGGTGTATCCGAGATGGGTTTTGGTACCTTTTACAATTTGGAAAGACATCGCCGCTTCATTGCCATACGCGTCATGGATGATGACCTTGTACGAGCCTTCTTCAATGAGTTTCGAGCCAAGAGTGTAAGCGTATTCATTTCCATCCTTTGTAACAAAGATATTTGCCTTTTCTGCTGCCGCAATCACGACATCATCATTTGTGATTACTCCGTTCCCTGTGGTCGCGGAGAATTCTACCGACTTATCGATTACAAGAGTAAACGTGGTTGTATTACCGTAATCGTCGTAGATGCGGAAAGAGTATCTGCCCTCTTCGCTCAATGTCTGACCGAAATCGAATGCGAATGCACCGCCGTTTTTCGTTACGGAAACATAAAGGTCTTCGTGATTGATAACGGACAGGGTCTTGTTGGTCGTATCGACACCGATGGTTTCGCTATTGTCGATTATTACACTGTACTCAAGGGTTTTATCGATGGTAAAGGTGACGCTTGATTTGTTTCCGAGATCGTCGGTCACGGATAAGGTGTATTTACCTTCCGCCGAAAATTTAGTACCATTTTCGAACTCGGTTTCATCGCCGTCGTTAAGCGTATAGGTCGCACTCTGCACATCGTTGTCTTCCCACGACACGGTAACGTCTCCATTCGTCGTTTTACCGCTTTCGCCGCCGTGCAGTTGCACATTGGGCGCAACGGTATCTATCTCGAAGGTATATACGCGATAGTTCTCGATATCGGTTAAATTAATAAGCTTGATTTCATACTTGCCTATTGTGGAAACAGAAATGCTACCGGTTTTATCGGTCGATGCTGTTTCACCGTTCTTTTTTACCTCTGCGTAGTATTTTTCGCTATCGAAAGTGAATGTCACTCCGCCAGCCGTTCTACCGCCGCTTTCTACGCCCTCAAGTGTACCGTTAGGCAACGCTTTATCGAACTCAAAGTCGCGCGTTATTACGCGCCCGAAGTTATCGCGTAGCGTGACGGTGTAATTGCCTGCCTTATCGAAGGAGTAATTCAACACATCGGTCGTGATTCCGAGCAAAACCGCATTGTTTCTGCGAATCTCAAGCGAAACGAGCGCATCGAACTTTTGATCCAACGTAATCGTAACAACAAACGCCGTGTTATCTTCGTTGGGTTCGAACGATATCATCGGATCGTTGCCGATAATATAGACGGTAAAGGAATATGTATTGCCGATTCGGTCATACACCGTAAGCATATACTCTCCGCCCTCGTTTAAAGTCGGAAGCACATCGCCGTTGGTGAAATAGCGGTCGTTGCCGTCATTTGAGATCTTCAGCGTTACCCAAGGATCGTTGTCCACCACACTTTTGATTGCAAATGACTTGTAATAGTACGCTTTGATGCTCGCAACCGTTTCTGCGGTAATGTGCAGCGTCCTATTTTTTTCTTCGCCGAACACTTCCGCGTCAACGACAAGCGTAGCCGATGTCTTATCCAAGAATACCATGTAGACGTTTGTATTGCCCGCGCCGTCCACCTCGGTAATCTCATAGAGTCCGGTTACGGAGAACTGTTCTCCGAATGGAATCCCAAACTCAAATAATTTCTTTTCTTCTGTACTGCCGACGAGCCGTGCATATATGGCCGTACTGTCCGTTTGCTCAAAGGTAAACCCATTCACGCAGGGTGCTTTGATTTCATCGGAGCCCGTCCACAAGTTGTCGTACATGTTATCCGCAAATCCATCATACTCCTCCACATCATCAAGCGTAAAATACTTCACATTCGAGATGTAGTTCTGGGCGTAGAAGGTAATGACTTCATTAAGCAAGTCGCGGTCGAAATAATACAATTCGCTGTCCGCATTCGCCTGTGACTTATATCTCCAATAATTTCCCGTCCGAACATCATCAATTGGATTTCCGCGCGACGCAACAAGGTGGTACTGCGTGAACTCCGCCACATCGTTCAACTCAAGCGGCGTTACCGATTTTTCAAATTCCTTTTTGCACGCATATTCAAGCGCGCTCTCATAAGACGCGAATGCTTTGGTCTGGCCGTCAAATTCCACGACATACCACTTGGAAACAGTGTAAGATCTGTCGCCCACGAGCCGATTCATATTTTCGCTTGCTTCGACAGTATCAATTTCAATGGTATAGTCGTTTCTGTTCCCGGCGGGATCGGTCAAGATAAAGCGATAGATTCCGTCATCGGACAGCACCGTGTTTTTGGTGTATGGCTGCCCATTCACCGTCGCCGTTGCATCGCCGTCCCATGTGAAATACACATTCTCGTTAGTTACCGTTCCGCTTTCGACGGGTTTATAATTGGCATAGAGTTTCCCTTCAGGTCTGACCGTATCAATGTGTGCCGAGAAATTACTTTTATTGCCGGCGAGATCGGTAAGGATAATGTTATAGGTGCCGTCTGCGGTAAGACTTTTGCCGCTTGTGTAAGCTACATACTCTCCGCCATTGAACGAATAGGTCGCCGTTGCGCCCGATTCGGTAAACACGAAACTTAACGGCTTATTTGTGTAGCCACCGTTTGCGAGCGTTCCTTCACCCGTTCTCCATTCCCCTTTGGGGGCTTGTTTGTCAATGTAAACCGTGAATTTGCTTTCATTGCCCGCACGGTCGTTCAGCGTCAACTCATACTTAGTGGTCGTATTGACCGGAGTCGAGAGCGTCTTACTTTTCCCGTCTGTATACTTCAAGAACTCGTCAACGTTTACACCGCCTTCGGAGCTGATGCCCATACCCGTGCTTTCAGTCGAAGTAATAATGCTATCGCAACTCCATGACACAAGCGTATCTTCTTTCAAGTACAGCGTTGCACCGTTTTGATAGGTCGTGCCGCCAACTTGGATAGTCGGTTTACTTCGGACAATGTGGTAATTGAAATTAGCCTTAATACCTGTGGCTGTCGTAAGGGTAATTGTATAGCTGTTCCCCGAATACGAACTGCCTATCGTTATATCTTGGTCAAGCGCATAGTTGCACGTCGCTTTACCGGAAGAAGTATCGCACGAGATGCGGATATTGTCGTTGGGATTGAGATAGATGTTCGTATCAAACGTTCCCGCCGAAGTGACGCTCTTGCTGTATGCGAGATTGCCGTTGCGATATATCTCAACAAGCGGCGCGGCCGTTTCAAGATAGACGGAAGAGGTCGCGGATTGATTGCCTGCGTTGTCTACTGCATAGAAATAGTACCATCCGTCACCGGCATTCGCGGGAATTATCGTTCCCGATGAATACTGTTGATATACCCCGCTCGTCGGCGTCTTATAATACAGATTGGCTATTCCGCTTTCACTGTCTGAGGCCGAATAAGAAAAACTCTTCCCGACATAACTGCCACTGGCAACACTCGTGCCATTACTGTAAATCGTTCCGGTAGGCTTTACGCTATCATAATAAAACGAATATTCCGAGCTCTTATTACCCAAAGCATCTACAGCATATACGTAATACCATCCGCTCGTTGTTCCTGAAGTATATGATTTGCTGGTTGTATAAGTATAAGAACTCGATGTCGGAGTTTTATAGTATATGCGCGAAAAATTTGTATCGCTTGCAGTAAATGTAACTCGTTCATTCTTCTTTGCGCCGTTTGCAACAGCACTACTACTCGTATAGCCTTTCATTGAAATAGTCGGCGAAGTTGTATCTATAATCAATGAACCCGTAAGGGTTGCGGAGGATGAATAACTCGTATATAAGAAAAAAGTTTTCAAATAATACCAAGTAAACGTCCTACTTATCCTTATCGTATAAGAGCCATCGGCCAAATTTACTACATTCGTGCCGAAATCCGAAACAACGAATGAGTGATATGAACTGCTTTCGCTGCTCGTTGTCGTTGATCTCCCATTTACATTGATTATTTTATTGTAGTAGGTCTTAGTAGTTTGTTCTCCGTTTTCAGTCACTTCCTTCGTATACGATGACTGCGTGAATCTTGCATACCACTTAACTGAACTTCCGCTCAAAATCTCAAAAGTATAACCCGTTTGCGTAGCGTAAGGCGGAATTAAATACGACTCGTTTATCGTAGGTACTACTAATGCTGTAGCATTAGAAAAATCTATCGTCACAGCGTTACTATCTACTTTGATTGTATTGCCGGAACTATTTGTTCCTGTATTAAGTACACCGTAAATTTTAATTCCCGTATTTAATGAATAGCTCTCTGCATATGAACTTGCCGAGCTACTTATTGCCGTATGCGTGACTGCTTCTGTGCCTGTAAGAGCTTGTACATTCGTATTGCCCGCCGCATAAACAGTTGTCGAGCCCAAATAGGTTATGCCCACCAAACTCAACACGACAGTCAACAGAATAAACAGCAGTGTTGCAATAATTTTATGCCTTGTCTTAATTTTCATGGACTTTCCTCCTTAAAATTTAATTGGGGGTCGCAATGTGTGTGATTGCACCCCAGATGCGATTGGTTTCATGGCTGATTCCGAGGATACGAACGGTTACTCGCGCGCCTCTGGGCGGTCTGCCGCGTTTCGGATAACTGCAAAGACAATCGACGCCGCCGTCGAGAGCCACAAACACGCCGTTGGTGTCCACCATACTTACCGTGCCGACATAGCGGTTGTCCACGACGTATCTGCGCAAGGCTTTTTCATACGGATTTTCCGCCGACTGCTTGACCGAAGCCGTAACCTTGATATTGTTGCGGTCGCTTCTATCCAATTCGAGAATCTTGACGAGAATCCTCTGTCCCGGTCTGAAGTATTCTGCCGCGTTCATAATCCGCTGATAGCTCAGTTCACGTAACGGGATGTAAACCTCCACGCCGAAAATGTCTACAAAAATACCGGCCCGTATGACCGATACGACGCGCGCCTCCGCGCACTGTCCGGAAAAGAGAAGGTTATTCCCGTCCCTGTCGGTTCCGAAGTAATATTGCTTGCGCTTGGCTTTCATCGCATCCAAACGGCTTGCCACAGCAACGTTTGCGTCTTTGTCGATACCCTTAATGATAAAATCTACTTCCGCGCCGAGCCGCTTCGTCAACAAATAATGCAGTACGTCGGCGGGATCCTGATCGCGGTAGTCGTCAGGAGGAATAACTGTCTCCTCTGCAGGGATAACGACCTTGAATGCGCCGTGATAGATGACTGCCATCGAACGATTGTCGGATGTGCGTTCCACCCCCTGAATGGTTCCTGCCAGGATCTTTCCTGCGCGCAAAGATTCCATGAGGTCGATAAGATCGTTTCTTTCTCTGTCCGCTTCTGTTTCAACGCTGCGCTTTTCATCGATTGAAATTATCTGAATGGGTTTTATGGAGGCACGTCCCCTTTCGGGCTTTTTCTTCGCCTCTATTTCCTCCTCAAGTACAGCCTCGGGCTGTTCTTCGGCTTTTTTCTTACGCCTTGCGGTTTTCTTCGGCACAGCCGCAGCTTTCGGTTCGGATTCGGTATCCGGACCTGCGTCGGGAATACTCATTTCCATCTCCGTGTCGGTCTGGGGCGACTGGGTTTCTTCTTCTGCTACTGCCATCACTCCCTCTTCCTGCATTGCCGCAACTTCGATGTCGGTCTGGGGTTCAAGCACTTCGTTGTTCTGTTCTTTTTTTGCCATAATTAGATTCTCCTTTTAAGATAAATTTTTTTATGATAAAACGCCCATCGTGAAGACGGGCGTAGTTCTGTTACTGCCGCCTAAAACTCGCTTGGCGGTGTTGCCGAACTATACAGCCTCTTTTTTGAGGTTTTCGGCTTGACTTCTTCCGGCGTGATTTGTTCTTGTGACGGCACCGGCGCCGTTTCGTTTTTCGATGTGGCTTCATTATTCCCATTTCTTCTTTCGACCGTCGCAGGGGAAGCCCTTGGGCAATAATTGAATACGGATGTCTTTTGTATTGATTTCGATGTCGGATGCTTTGTATAATCCAACTTGTTTAGCTTTAAGATATTACAACCCCGAATGATACAAAGCAATTCTTCGTTCGGTAATCGAAGCACCTCATCTGGTGTAAGTAGCCGCCTTCTTCCCTGCCCCTCCACATGCCTATATTGTGGAATCATTTGAGCAATCGCAATCGTTTTTCGCATGGTCATCGTTGAATCCACTTCAATACTCATCTCACCGCTCCGCGCCGAGAAATATTCCGCACTGACGTCATCTGTACAGCCGAGCATTAGTTGCACATCGCAGTTACCAACTATTTCCGCCCAAAGATTGTTCGGATACCGATTCTGTAGTTGTCCAAGACTTTGCACTGAAATCATAACTCGAATATTCCTTGAACGGCATACACTGAGCGACCGGGCAAAATCCGAGCCATCTTCTGCACCTCCTATCCTGCCGACATTGTTGAACTCGTCGAGAATCAGGTTGACGGGAACATTGCAACACCGATTTTCTTGCGAATCGGCAAAGCGTGTCAGTTTTATAAATAAGAACGAGAAGAATAGCGAAGACAAGAACGACATCGTTGTATCCTGATCACTCAGGATGATGTAATAGGCACATTTGCGTTTAGCAGGTGCCGTAAGGTCTATGTCTGAACTGCTTGTGATTGCCTGCACCGCTCTGTTCTGCAAGACTTGCAATCTTGTGCCGAGTCCCAGTACAATTCCGGAGCGAACCGTATCGCTTGACTGCAAAAACAGATTGAACGGTGCACGAGCCGGATGGCTTATCGGCAATTTTTCAAAGAGCGCGGTCAACTCTCGTTCCCCCGTTTGCGTCAGTAGTTGGTAAACTGCGGGAAGATGTTTGAACTCGATGCTCCTGGTCCGATCCTGGTCTATCAGTAGCACCAACGCTTTCAAAAGGTTTGCTTCGCCATTGTCCCAGAAGTGGTCGCCCTTCCCCGAACTTGTATTGCCGATGATTACATTGGTCAGCACCTGCGCCATCAAGGTATCTCCTCCCAAGTCAGACATACAGTTCCAAGAGTCGCTATGTTCCGGATTCACGAGGTTGAACACCTTCACTTCATACCCGTTCTGTTTATAGAGTTCGGCAGTATCTGCGTATAACTCGCCCTTAGGATCGGTTATTACCACAGACTCATTTTGCTTTAAGGCTTGAAACAAAGCATTTCGTATAACCGCTCTAGATTTCATTGTTCCCGACGCACCGAATACTGCTATGTGCCGATTAAGCTTTGTGTCTTTCGGCATACAGACCGCCTTGCCATCCTGCTCGCCGAGAATGACCCCTTCGGCATTCTCTATTGCCGTTATCTCAAGATTCTCTTTCATTTCCTTCTTGGTCATCCAAGACGCTGTCCCGTAAGCACCCGATTTGCTCTTTGCAAAACCGCGTTCATCCCTATCCTTACTATCAAACCTGTCGTGAAGCTTGACAATGGCAAAAACCAATCCGCCAATCAGCACGACTGTAAAAAGTCCCTTCAATCCATCAGGAGTGAATGCTTTGCCGATGCACACGAACGGATTCCAGTTTACGGGTTTAATCGCCTTATCTCCGGTAACTCCGCCGACGCTGCTCCAATCGGCATAGTTTCTGTAAAGTTGACTCAGGGCACCGCATAGATACAACAAAGCGAAAAGTCCTAATATTACAGAAATGGTAATGATGATTTTTCTTTTTGTTAGTTTAATCTTCTTCAAAAATATCCCTCCTTTCCAGATTTAGTTCCGACTCGATGAGTGTCCGATCCAATTCCATAACTTGAACGAGATTGCCAAGATATTCTTTGACAAAAGCGACTTGATCCTTGAAACACAGAACTCTGCAATTGACCTTCGTCTGCTCCACTGCGTCCTTGAATCTTCTCAGTCTGGCGATGTCACCGTCCAGATGCGACAGTACATAGACTCCCTCCACGCACGCATCATACTCGAAGGCGCCTCTTCCATACGACCGTTGCTCAGGCTCGAACAGCAGATCCAAAAGACACTCCTTCCAATTCGGTATGGTAAATAGAGTAAGTTGCCTCATACCGATTTCGTTAAGCGGAACAAAGTGGATGAATTTGTAGATTCCGTCGAACCGCAATTCCAGCCTTTGGTTGCGCTCTGTTTCCTTGAGTGTTTCAAGAGCTACTTTATCTGATGAGCCCAACAGAATTGCCGAGTCCACAAAACCAATCCCTGTGTTGATTCGAACAATCTCTTCGAGATCTATCTTCGCCTTGC